>NZ_JAUOQU010000001.1:0-318182 GCF_030547195.1 Shewanella sp. 6_MG-2023
GGGTTAACGCCAAATGAGTCAGAACGTTTATATTGGAATGACTCTAAAACCGTGGCCAATTTTACTTGACCACTACAATGGATTTATATGCGAGAAAAGTGGTTGGCTGGGCTTGTTCTGATAGTCCGAATACAGATTTGACCTGTGCAGCTTTAAGAATGGCTTTTGAAAGTCGTGGGCGGCCTAAAGGTCTATTATTTCATTCAGACCAAGGTTGTCACTACAGCAGTCTCCAATATCGACAGATGCTTTGGAAATACCAAATCAATCAGAGCATGAGCCGTCGAGGGAATTGCTGGGATAATGCCGTAATGGAGCGTTTTTTTAGAAGCTATAAAACGGAATGGATGCCAAAGAACGGATATCAACATTTTGATGAAGCAAAGCATGATGTGTTGAACTACATATTGAAACATTACAATACAAAACGCGGGCATAGTTACAATAATTATATGACCCCAACGGCAGCTGAAATGGCGGCATAAGAAAATCCCCCCTAAGCGTGTACAGATTTACTTGACCACATCAACCTCTACCTCTACCTCTACCTCTAGTTCTGCTTTTAGTTTGAGCCTTAGCCTTAGCCCAAATCGCTGCGCCATGTTAGCGGCTTGATGTTCTACAGCGCCAATAAAAAACGCCGTAACCCATAGGATTACGGCGTGTTCTTTGATGGTATTAGTTTATGGCACTAGTTTATGGCACTAGTTTATGGCATTAGTTTGTGCCGCTAGTTTGTGCCGCTAGTTTAAGCGCCGCGCCAATTGCGCATTTGGTTCGCTTCAACCGACAGTACTACGACTTCTGATTGGGTCATTTTATCTTGTAGGGCCTGTTTATCAGGATTGATAAGAATAAATAAGTTACCAATACCAGCCAGTGACCACACCACGCGGGCAAGCGCAGTAACAAAACTTAAGTTCTGTCCATTAGGGTGCTGCACTTTTAAGCGCCATGCTCTCATCCCTAATGTTTGACCGCCGCGGCTCCAAAATAAGGCATAAAAAGCGACGACACAAAGTACGACCCATAACTGATAAATACCTTTATACAGTGGGGTTTGATGCAGTGCATCTGCAATGTGCTCGTAACCATCCATTGAAATAACGCCGCTGCTGGTAAGGCCGACAAACAGGCCAAAACCAATGGCACCGGCAACCATATATACGGCTACAGCCAATAATGAGTCATATATTATGGCGCCACAGCGGCGGATAAAGCTGGCTCTAGGGAAATTAGCGTGGTCTGAATTTATCATGTAAATCCTTTTATTGTTGTTGTCACTAATAATTGGTGATGCCACTAATACAAATGCGCTTAACTCTTAACTCTTAGCGGTTAGTTTTTGACTGTTAGCTTTGCTCGTCATCATCACGAACAAATTTGATGCTACTAAAACCGAAACGGGCAAACTCGGTTTTACGGTAATCTTTTTCTGCTTTAGCCCCTTTTTTAGAGGTCATTGCAATTTGCTGTTCCATAGCCAAGAAGTTGGTTAAATCAATACCTTCAGCTTCAGCCGCAGCTTCGTATAGGTCATGATGTATATCGTAACTGAATGCGATTGTTTTGGTTTTACCTTTAAAGGTATAAATGACTTGGCGAGCCATGGAAACTCCTGAGTTTGGCGGCTTAACATTAGCTTGCTAAGCAACACATACGACTAAGATAAGCTGGCGGTTAAGCATTGATACTTGATTACGCAGCTTTTGAGATTGATACCCCTGAGCAATTTATTTACAGGGGTAAAAATTTGAGGGCTATTATAGCTAAATGCAGCGTTTCAAGATAGCTTTGTCATATTGCAATCAATAAGGATAAAAGATGCACAAAATATCAAGTCTCAAATTGCTGATGGTTAGCTTACTATTGGTAACCTCTAGTGCTGCTATGGCAGGAAAAGAGGCCTTTAAAGCTGGAACTGTGATAAAAGGCTATGGCGAAATCGCGACAATTGACAGCCAACTGGCCTTGCCAAAAGGCATGCAATTTAATATCGCTTTTGATATGAGCAAAGCGGCTAAGGTTGGTGAGGTTAATCGCAGTTTAAATACCCTTGCTAGATTTATTAATATGCATGAGGCTGCAGGGGTTAAATCTAAAGATATTAATTTAGCTATGGTCGTACATGGCAGCGCCGTTGGGGACTTAGCTGATGATGGCTATTATCGCCAGCAACACCGCTTAGCTGCGCCCATCGAAAATGCCAATAAAGCCTTGGTACAGCAATTAACTGAATATGGGGTGAAGGTCTATATTTGTGGTCAAAGCGCAGCGTATTACAACCTTAGTAATCAAGCATTATTGCCTGGAGTTGAAATGGCGTTATCAGCAATGACGGCCCATGCTATTTTGGCGGAGCAAGGCTATAGCCTTAACCCATTCTAAAGCCGTTTCTAAAACCTTTTCTAAAATGTTTGGCTAAACATCATCTTAAAATTCTTTAAGAAACCCAACCAGAAACAAAAAAAAGCGCCGACATTAAGTTAGCGCTTTTCGTTACAGCAGTTAATTAGCGAGTTAAGCCAGCGACTCTACTAATAAACATAACTCTGATAACTGGTTGTTTGGGTATACCAAATAGGTTTTATGATGTTTGATAAGACTGGTTTTTTTATTACCTTGGCTAACCAATAGCCCTTTATTGAGCGCTTGCTCGGCAAAATATTGCTCATCACCACGCACATAGATAGCTAAAGGCTTAATGAGTCTATCTACATCAAAATAGTGCGACAGCTGATGTTCACAAATCACCATACTCGATTGACCATTACCCGCCAGTTTGAGCTTTTTGGCACCTGAGTCTGAAAACGCAGTATCAGTAATAACAAACCATTCGTTGCTATCTAAATGCTCGATAAGCGCATCGATTGCGCCTTTTTCAGATAAGGTCGTGGTGAGCACTTGTTGGTATTGAGTTGCGATACGTTGCAGTAGCTGCGGTAACATGGCGCCAGCGCCTTGGCTGCGAGCCATACGGATCCAGCTATTGAGATCATCTGCAACCATTTTAGGAAAGCGCTTATCCCGTAATGACTCCACCATCCATGCACACAGAAAATGACTTTCTTGGGCTGGGGTTCGCTTGGCTTTTTGCTTTAATGCAGACTCTTGCAAGGCTTTAATCCCTGCTTCAGCTAGGGCCAAAATCGCTTGGTTGTATGTTGGTGCTTGTGTTGTATTTTGCATAAATAACTCCGCCGCAGAAAAATGGGAAGTGCGGCGAGGCTATTGTAGCAAAGGCGAGTTATTGCTGCTGCAAATTATTGCCCTTGCAGTAATTTAGCCGCGGTTAAGATAAGCTCAGGTGCGGGGCGCACTTTATAATTTGGATTTATGTATTGAAAGTGTACCAAGCCGGTTTTATCTGCCAGATAAACTGCAGGCACTGGTAAGACTAAGCGCTGCTCACCTGCAGGTGTGGTCCAAAGAGTATTTTCAACACTGAGCTTGGCGCGGTACATACTAGTGACTTTTTCACTGGTATAAAAGGCAATACCAAATGCTTGGGATGCGGTCATATTTTCATCTGATAGCAATAGGTAATCCAGTTTATTGTCATTCATTGAGGCTTTAAGTTTAGCGGGTGAGTCAGGTGAAATCCCCACTAACTGAAAACCCATTTCAATTAATTTAGGCTCAATAGCTTTAAGTTGGCCCATTTGAACATTACAAAATGGGCACCAACCGCCACGATAGAAAAAGAAGATAGTGGGCTTAGCTGCGGTTAATGCTAGTAGGTTAACCTTATTGCCGGCAACATCTTTAAGGTCAAGGTTCGGGATTTGTTGTCCATTCATTAATGGCATGACGTGGTATTCATCGCTAGCAATAGGTTTAGCCATTGAAGGTAAGCTAAATAAGGCCATTGCGACGACTAATATAAGTTTTTTTAACATGCTGAAATCCATATTCAATTAAAGTGATGATCATAGTGAGCGCCCTAATTGGCACTTCTTATCGCCGAGTTATACTGGTAATAATATTCGCTGTTACGGCGACAATGATTAGACCTGATCACCACAGTTTTTATTTCATCGAACTTACTTAAAGCGAATAATGAGTTACTTATTGGTTTTTAGGCATAAAAAAAGGCGCTAATAGCGCCTTAATATTGAAATAATAAAGGGATGATTACTTCAGTTTTTTGTACTTAACGGTACTGGTTGATTTACCTACCGTTACGCGGCGACCTTGCATGTTACGCTCACCGACAACTTGCTCACCCGCGCTATCAGCACGTTGTTGTTTCTTCGCAAAGCTACGACGCTTTTGAATTTGCTTTAACAGTAATTCACGGCTGCCAACTTCATAACCTGGCGCAGTAATTCGGCGAATTGGTTGACCGATTAATTTTTCAATATCATGTAAGGTGCGCTCTTCTTCGCGGCTCACAAATGAAATTGCGGTACCTGATTTACCTGCACGTCCGGTGCGGCCGATACGGTGCACATAATCTTCAGCAAGAAATGGTAAGTCATAGTTAACAACATAGCCTAAATCTTGAATATCCAATCCACGAGCGGCAACTTCGGTTGCAACTAGCACACGTACTTTACCTTCAACAAATTCACGTAATGCACGGCGTCGACTGCCCTGGGCTTTTTCGCCATGAACCACAGCTGACGGAATACCATCAAGGTTAAGTTCTTTCACTAGCTTATCTGCAGCATCACGGGTTGCAGTGAAGACTAACACCTGTTGCCAGTTTTTAGTGCCAATCAATTCAGATAGTAATTCACGCTTACGGCGCTGCTCAACGGGATAAACCACTTGGCTTACGGTATCTGCGGTGGTGTTTTGTTTGTCAGCAGTAATGACCACTGGCTTTTCAAGCATTTCGTTAGCAAGCTTCTTAACAGAGGTTGAGAAGGTGGCTGAGAATAATAAGTTTTGACGCTGCTTATTCACGGCTTGAAGAATTTTTTGAATGTCGGTGCTAAAGCCCATATCCAGCATACGGTCAGCTTCATCAAGGACTAAAAACTCAACATTTGAAAGGCTTAAGTTACATGCGTTTAAATGCTCAAGTAAACGCCCTGGGGTTGCTACAATAATGTCAGCACCACGTTTAAGCTTTTGCGCTTGGCTAGTCAGCTTTACGCCGCCATAAATGGTCAGTACTTCCATGTTGATGTTCTTGCTGTAATCAGCAATATTGTCAGCAACCTGAGCAGCTAGCTCGCGCGTCGGGGTTAAGATTAACGCGCGGGTATTTGAATGCTGTAACTCACGTGGGTTTTCAACCATTTTTTGCAGCATAGGTAATGCAAATGCGGCTGTTTTACCAGTACCGGTTTGGGCGCTGGCAAGTACATCTTGGCCACGACGAATTGCTGGAATAGCTTGTTGTTGAACGGGTGTCATAGTTTTATACCCGCAATCAGCGATCGCACTTAATATTTCTGGGGCGAAGCTAAAAGATTCAAATTTCATTGGTATCTTGTTCCTATCATTATCACGTCATTCAACAGTTCAGTGGCTAGTTAACTAAAAATATTAGTTTTCAACCTGCCTGAGTATAGTTCATCGTGCTAGTACCAAAACGACTTAGCATGTCATTTTAACATGGGTTTTAAAGTTCGCTAATGGATCAGCGGCGGCGGAGTATAACAAAGTTTTTTGATTAATTCTTAACTAAGTTTTGTGGTCAGTTTTTAGGGCATGATTATGGCGACGTTATGGCAATTAGAAACGGGCTCTGAAAACAAAAATGCCCAATTTAAATGGCTTAAAATTGGGCAAGTATGGGGATAATGACTGAGTTATATTAAAGCTCAGTCGTTACCTCAGTTAACCATGCAAGGTCATCACCTGTGAGCATAGTTGATAAGGTGGTAAACACTTTTTGATGGTAGCGATTTAACCAATCAATTTCAGCTTGAGTGAGTAAGGATTTATCAATTAAACGCTTATCAATAGGGATTAGTGTTAAGGCATCAAACTCCAGCATTTCACGCTCAGCATTAACTAGGCTTGGTGATGGGAGCACAGCCACTAGGTTTTCAATGCGAATACCAAATTCATTAGCGCGGTAATACCCCGGCTCATTGGATAACACCATACCTGGCAATAATGGCACGCCATTCACGTTTTTACCAATGCGCTGCGGGCCTTCATGAACACTTAAAAAATGTCCTACGCCATGGCCTGTGCCATGGTCATAATCAAAACCATGTTGCCACAAGTACTGACGAGCAAAGCCATCTAACTGCTGGCCTGATGTGCCTTTAGGGAATTTGGCTTGATCAAGGGCAATATGACCTTTTAATACTAAGGTGACCATTTTTTGTTGCTCAGCGCTGACGTCACCAATGGCAATAGTACGGGTGACATCTGTGGTGCCATCAAGGTATTGCGCCCCAGAATCTACCAAGTAAATGCTGTTCATGGTCATTTGACTTGGCGTGGCGTCATTATGATTGTAATGACACATAGCGGCGTTAGCACCGGTGGCTGAAATGGTATCAAAGCTTGGCTCACGATACAGTGGGTCAATTAATCTGAATGATTCCAGTTTATCGGCAAGCTGGGCTTCATCATAAAGACGGTTGGCGGCAACTTCCATATCAAGCCAAGCAAGAAAACGGCTTACTGCTGCACCATCACGGATATGACATGCTCGCATGCCACTAAGCTCGGCGGCATTCTTTTGTGCTTTTGGCAGCGCGACAGGATCTGAGCCCGCAACTAATATGGCGCCCGCTTGCTCTGCGGTTAGCTGGGTCCAAGCATTGCTGGTATTAGGGTCTGCCAGCAGTTTTACACCGTTAAGTTGCTTAAGCGCTTCAGCTAATAATGATTCATCTTTAAATTCAACGCCAGCGCCCACATGCTCAGCAAAGCCTTGGGGCAGTTTGTTGCTATCAGCAAATAAGGTCATATCACCGTTGGCACTCAGTAACGCGCAGCCTAAGGTGACGGGTAATCTTGGCACATCGTTGCCACGAATATTAAGTAACCAACAGAATGAGTCTAAAGCGGCAATTAATGCCATATCGGCGCCTTGCTTGGCAATGATGTCACCAATTTGTTGACGTTTATCAAGGCTATTACGGCCTGCGCCCTCATGGCTAAATAAGGTAATGGGCTCTGTTGGTAGCATTGGGCGTTGCTGCCAATGGATATCAATTGGGTTTTCAGCAACTGACACTAAGCTAATATCAGCTTTTGTTAATTGATGCTGTGCTTGTTGATACCAAGCTAAGGTATGTAATCGGCTATCTATGCCAACACGTTTACCTTGAGCTAACTTATCAATCAGCCATTGAATTTGCGGCGTATCCGTTAGGCTTTCATAACTAAACAACTGCGCATCAACTTGCAGTGCCACTTGCACTGTGTAACGACCGTCAACAAAAATAGCGGCCGTGTCTTTTAAAATAATAGCCATGCCCGCCGAGCCGGTAAAACCAGTAGCCCAATGCAGCCTTTCATTGCGCTCAGGGACATATTCACCGAGGTATTCATCTGCTCGGGGAATAATAAAAGCATCGAGATTTTGTTGCGACATGGTTTGGCGAATGGCGTCAAGGCGCTGAGTGATCGTATCTGGCATGGTTGCTCCATTGGAGGTGGCTGATTGATTCAGTCTTATTAAGGTAAAGCGATTATCGCAACGGCGGTTTATTTTCAAACAAAGCGCTGACGATAGTCATCATCTGCAGGGTAACCGCAGCGAGTGTAATGTTGAAATACAATTGATAATTTATATTGTATACATTTTGTGGTTGAAGTTTACACTATGCGGATTATCGGATCACTAATAGAATAAAATTTGCTTATCTAGCATTAATTATCGGAGCGTACTATGACAGTCGGAGTCGGAACCCAAACCCCACAAGAAGCATTAGCGAGTTTGTCAGATATGACCCATGATGTGGCTGCTATTGGGGTAGGAGAGTTTGAACAGCGAATTAGCCAAGCACAGCAATTAATGCAGCAACAAGGCATTGAAGCCATCTACATTAATGCTGGCACTAACCTGTACTATTTTACCGGTACTCGCTGGTATGCTAGCGAGCGTATGGTTGGGGCGATTATTCCTGCCTGCGGTGAGCTTGAATATATTGCCCCTGCATTTGAGCTTGATACCTTACAAGGTTATATGGCCGTCAAGGGCAAGGTGAATACCTGGCAAGAAGATGAAAGCCCTTTTCAGTTATTTGCCGACATGCTAGCAAATAAAGGCATTAATGCTGGCAAGGTGGGCATTGATGAAGCCAGCGCTTTCTTTATTTTTGATGGTATTCGCAGCGCCAATGATCAACTCAATTATGTGAATGCCAAAAGCATCACTGCCGGTTGTAGAATGATTAAATCGCCAGCGGAGCTGGCCTTGTTGCAACGAGCTAAGGACATGACCTTAGCGGTTCATATTGCTGCCGCCAGTATCTTACGTGAAGGCATTAGCACCAAAGAAGTGGAAGATTTTATCCATCAAGCCCACATCAAGGTTGGCGCGCCTGCGGGGTCATATTTTTGCATTGTATTGTTTGGCGAAGATACCGCGTACCCCCATGGAGTTAAGTCGCCTAAAACACTGGATTTAAACGACACGGTACTGATTGATACCGGTTGTCAGCTAGGCGGCTATAACTCAGATATTACCCGCACTTATGTATTTGGTGAGCCAAGTGATCGCCAACGTGAATTATGGAATTTAGAGCAACAAGCGCAACTGGCGGCGTTTGCTGCAGCGACTATTGGCGCAACGTGTGCAAGTGTTGATAAAGCGGCTCGAGAAGTAATCGTTAATGCAGGTTTTGGCCCAGATTATGATGTGCCAGGTTTACCCCATCGCACCGGACACGGAATTGGCTTAGATATTCATGAATGGCCCTATTTAGTGCTAAACGATCACACCCAGCTAGCAGCAGGAATGTGCTTTAGTAACGAGCCGATGTTATGTGTACCAGGTGAGTTTGGCGTTAGACACGAAGATCATTTTTATATGACTGAATCTGGCGCTGTGTGGTTCACCCAGCCGGCTAAATCAATTGATGAGCCATTTGGGCTAAGCTAGATATCGACATCACTATTTAGTGAGTTGCGATAAACAATATAGATGAACCAATAAAAAATCCCTTGTAGCTTGGCTATAAGGGATTTTTATTTTCTGGCGCTTAAACCTTAAACCTTAAACCTTAAACCTAGAGGCTTAAACTTAGTCGCTAAAACTTAGTTGTCTAAACTTAGCCGTCTAAACTTAGCCACTTAAATTGTGATCTTTAGTCAGAGTAGATTTTTAGCTGATTTCATTCTTAGTTTATTGCTAATAGCTCAACTTCAAAAATGAGTACTGAACCGCCTTGGATTTTACCTGCCGAGCGATTGCCATAAGCTAAGCTGCTAGGAACAAAAAAGCGGAACTTATCGCCCACTGACATTAATTGCACCCCTTCAGTCCAGCCAGGAATAACCCGATTTAGTGGGAAGTCGATACTTTCACCACGTTCAACCGAACTATCAAATACCGTACCGTCGATAAGTGTGCCGTGATAATGAACGGTCACTGTGTCAGTCGCTTTTGGATGCTCAGTTGCATCACCTTTATGCATTATTTCATATTGTAGCCCTGACAAGGTGGTAACGACATCTGGATTTTTTTCATTTTCTAATAAGAAAGCATTGCCTTTAATGATGTTCTCTTTCGAGGCTTTTTCATTGTTTGATTGCGTGTAAAAGTAAAAGATGATCCCTGCGATCACACAAACGGACAAAATGATTTTCATAACTTCTTCTTATGGTTGCTAGCAATAAATGAATGGTACTCACCCAAGTGCAGTGGGTAAAGTGCAGCGGCGTTTTTTTAACGGCTAAATCATGATTTTTAACCCAAAGAGCTTAGTTAGCGGTTTAGAAACATACCACATAAGTTTTAGCACAGTTAAAGCCCTTGATATTGCAGGTAAGCCAAGCCCGCCAAAGCCAATATATTGATAACTATGCTGCAGAGGTAAATCCACTTAAAAGGTGTTTTCTGGGTTTTGTGCCTAAATGTTTGTTGAGCCAAAAGCCCTGCTGGCCAGCCACTAAGTAACGCAAAAAGGTGTAAAGTGCGCTCTTGTGTTCGCCATGTTTGTTTTGCTGCTGCGCGTTTATCAAGCCATGTAATCAAAAAGCTTAACAGGTTTATCGCGGCAACATAAATTGCCAAAAATGGCCAAATGCTATAACTAAAGAGTGCCATCAAGCATAAGCTGATTAGTGCAAATATTTTCATCAGTGTCATGAATCCTTTTATTCCAAAGTATCAACTTTCATTTTAAATATCAGCTTAACAGCTAGTTTTTAACCCAGTCATTTTTTTGAAACCAGCTTACGCCTAAGTGACTCTAGCGGGCCTTGGCTAAAATAGCGCAAATAAAGCGGCGCTAACAGCAATTGCAGCCCACTTAAGCCAAGTGCAATTAAGATATAGTCAACTCTATCAAGGCTGGCGTTAAGCTCAGGCATAAGATAACGAAATAGGCTGACACCTATGATGGATTGTAAAATATAACAACTAAAAGCCAGCTTTCCCACAGCTTGAAAAGGCGCGAGCACGTGAGTGAAATCTTGACAGGCTTTTACTATAAGGTGTAAGTAAATCAATGCCATAGGAATTGCACTTAGCATCATCACTATTGCTGAAAACTCAACTAAAATAGCGCTTGAACTGAAGCTTAACAGGCTATCTAGGCTTGATAATATAATGGCCGCAATAGCGCACTTGATTAAGGTTGTCCGCTCTAATCCATGTTCAAATGCCCCTTGTTGATAAAGCGCCATTCCCCACATCATTAGCCCCCCTAAAAACCACATTAAGGTTAACGGTATAATCAGTAACATGTAACCGACTTGGTTAAGTTGTAATAACACTATGTCACTATAATTTGCAGACCATGCTTGCAGCTGCTGAAGGTGGAATTCAGAGCCGCGATAATAATACTCTGGCTCTACTAACAAGCTCAGCAAGGCCATAACGAGCAGCGAGCCAACAATAAATTGATTAGCCCGTTTTTTTAACTGGGTGATATCGCCGTTGAGGTAATTCAGGGCTAAAAATGCACTAAAGGCATAACTGAGTAATATATCGCCGCCCCAAATAAAAATGCCATGGAGTAAACCAAATACTGCAAGCCATATTATGCGCCGTTTTAATAATGGGTATGCCACTAAACTAGCCGCCTCGTAGCGCTTATATTGAATATATAATCCAGCGCCAAATAGGATAGATAGCAGCGAAATAAAGCGCCCTTCAAGGAAGAAATTACTAAAGACTTCTAAAATGATGTCTGATTGAATTTGAGGGTAATGCTGCGCATAGCCATAAAAGCTATTGTTCATAAAAAAAATGTTCATGAACAAAATACCAATAATGGCGATGCCTCTGAGGGCATCCATATTGGCATTGCGATTACCGTGACTTTCATTAATGGTTAATGACGCTGGTGGTGGCTGTTGAAGTGTATCTGAGGTTAATGCATTAGGGCGATTAATATGAGTTGAAGGATCCATTTCGAGTTCATATCTTTGTTGATTAATTATTGTAATAAAAGACTAACAGCCTGCGGTTAAAATTGATACAGACTGTTAGCTGAGACTACTTAGCGGGTTTTTCTGAAATCCATAATTTGATGCTGCCACGAACAACCACTTTGCCTTCAGTATCATAGGCATTAACCGGTACTAACATATCGCCCACTTGCCATTGCTCAGGGGTGACTTCGGCGACACATAAAATATCTGTGCCTGCTTTGGCGGTGTAATCAACCGACATGCCTTTTGGGATCCAGCGTAAATGCTTTGGAATAGACGCTTCTGCCATCACGCCCATGGCCATCTCTAAACCATTACAAATAGCAATAACGTGCACGGTTTTTATGTGGTTGTGTACCGCGCGACGTTTTTTAACTAAAACAGCACAGTGGTTCACTCTTAATGCGGTCACGAGAGGGCGCACGGTAGCAAAGTAGGGCGCTGTTCTTGATACCATCATTGAGAATATTTTATTACCGAAAGGGTATTTAGTGACTTTGTGATACAAGGCTAATACGTGATTGGGTTTATCGTGACTCATAGCAGTCCTTTAATGATTCTAAACGTAGGATTAATGTTGTTTTCAGCCATCTGGTTTTATTTTTATCTGGTCAGATGAGTTTTTGGGGCTTGAGTTTAACATCCTTGTAACGGCTTGCACATAAGCGAATGATATTGATAAAAGATATATTCCTTCACTGAGCTTAGTGCAGGTATAATTTGTTTTATATTGTCTTACTGCTAACCAAGTCACATGACTTTCAGTTTATAAACGTCCAACATAAGATGTTTATCGGCTGGCTTTAAGATAAGGTTTTATCAGGTATTTAAGCTTGTATTTCTCACCTCTAAGGTGTGTTCATTTTATTAATAAGGATTGGTTTTGCATCATTTATTAAATTACTGCAAAGGCATGGCGATGGGCGCAGCCGATGTTGTACCTGGCGTTTCTGGCGGCACAATTGCTTTTATTACGGGCATTTTAGACCCGTTATTAGATGCGATTCGTAAAATTAATCCTTCACTTTTTGGCATTATTAAGCAGCAAGGTTTTAAAGCGGCTTTCATGCACATTAATGGCCCTTTTTTGGTTTGTGTGTTTGGCGGGATCCTAACCAGTATCTTCACGCTGGCAAAACTCATTTCTTGGTTGTTAACTAATCATCCTATACCGGTATGGTCGTTCTTTTTCGGGCTGATTTTATTTTCTGTTGTTCATATGCTTAAGCAAGTGAAAGGGATTAACTTGCTCCAAGTGGCATTATTTATCTTAGGTGTCGCCTTTGCTTGGGCTATCACAGTGCTTAATCCCATTGAGCTTGAAGTGAGTTATTTTACCTTCTTTATATCTGGCTGCATTGCCATTTGCGCGATGATTTTACCAGGTATTTCAGGTGGTTTTATTCTGTTGCTATTAGGTATGTATCCAGCCGTATTAGCTGCAGCCAAAGGCTTTGATATTTTAATGCTGGCTTGTTTTGCCTGTGGTTGTGTTGTGGGCTTACTGAGCTTTAGTCATGTGCTTTCAGCCATGCTACGTAAGTTTCATGATCAAACACTGATGTTTTTAACTGGGTTAATGTTAGGCACTTTAGGCAAAATTTGGCCTTGGAAAGAAGTCCTCACCTGGCGTGAAAATTCCAGTGGTGAGCTGGTGGCACTCACAGAGCAAAACTTATCACCAATGCAGTTTGAGCAAATAACTGGTGAGCCATCTCAATTAACCGCTGCGATTATTTGTCTAATTGTTGGTATCAGCTTAGTTTGGGGCTTAGAGAAGTTTGGGCAAAAACACTCGGCTTAAAGCGAGGCGTATTAACTCAAGCGAAAAACATTTTTAGAAGGGCTATGCAGATATTGCGTAGCCCTTTTTTTATGGGGTGGGACAATACTTCTATGTTTACCTTAGCATTGTTAACCTTAGTCAGAACTTCTTGAAAATTAACTGCAAAAGAGTGATTGCTTAAATTGAGTTCAGGACTAATATCAATAAAAAAAGATGATCTATTTAATGATAGTAATCGTAAATATTTCTACGCCATAAGTAGTCGCCACAAGGAGTTGTATAGTGAATACAGAAATCTTTAACTCAGAGAAAATCCAAATAGGTATTAGTAGTTGCTTGTTAGGGCAAAAAGTAAGATTTGATGGCGGCCATAAAAACTCAAATTATTGCAATAAAGATCTCGCGCCATTTTTTGATTACATCAGCGTATGCCCTGAAATGGCCATAGGTATGGGCGCGCCACGCAAAAGTATTCGCCAAGAAATTGATGGTGATAAAATTTTTGTTAAAAGTGCAGATGGTAGTATCGATGTTACCGACAAACTTGCTGAGTTTAGTGAAAAGCGGGTTAAGGAACTCAACTTTATTGGTGGTTATATTCTCTGCGCTAAATCGCCAACCTGCGGTATGGAGCGGGTGATTGAGTATAAATACGGTACCAATAATGGCACTAAATCTGGTGTGGGAGTTTATGCCAGAAAATTAATGGAGACCTATCCCCATTTACCCGTGGAAGAAGAAGGGCGGCTACATGATCCTTTGATAAAAGAGAACTTTATTACCCGCGTCTATGCTTACCATGAGTGGCATTGCTTGCAAGCTGAAGGCTGGACTAAGCACAAACTCATGCAGTTTCATGCCCGTTATAAATACCTATTAATGGCTCACAGCCCACAATGGTATCGTGATTTAGGGCCAATCTTAGCGCAGATTGATGATATTGAGGCCACAGCACAAACCTATTTTGAAGGCTTTATGACGGCGTTAAAGATCAAAGCGACGCGAAAAAACCATACCAGTACCTTGCAGCACATTCAGGGCTATTTCAAAAAACATCTGTCTAAAGATCAAAAAGAAGAGCTTACCGAATCGATAATGAAATACCGCGAAGGACTATTACCCTTATTGGTGCCAATAACCTTAATTAACCATTATTTACGCGAACACCCAACCCCTTATATTGAAGGGCAGGTGTATTTAAATCCGCATCCAGAAGAACTCAGGTTACGCTACGCTTACTAAGTTGTAATAAACGTGGTCGTATTAACCCTGCGGTTGGCGTAAACCAGATAAGACTTTAGCTAAGAGGTTGTATTAATGAATAGCTTAATTTGGTTTAGGCAAGACTTGCGTCTTGCTGATAACCATAGTGTTGTTGAAGCTTTTGAGCTGGCTCGTCAAACAAATGGTCAAGTTAAAGCGATTTTTATTGCCAGTACTGAGCAGTGGAAAAGTCATGATGTCGCGCCGATTCAAGTGGATTTTATTGAGCGCCATGTCAACCTTTTAGCCCAAAGTCTAGCTGCATTAGGGGTTGAGTTGGAGGTGATAACCTTACCTTGGTTCGACGATGTTATGGACTGGATGCCGCAATACCTAATCGATAATCAAATAGATCAGGTATTTGCCACCCAGGAACCAGAGTTTAATGAACGTAAACGCGATCAACAGCTGATTGATATTGGTGTACCTATCCAGTTTATCGCTCAAGATTGCATTATCGCGGCAGGAGAAGTTAATAATCTGGCTGGCAGCATGTATAAAGTGTTTACGCCATTTTCGAAAAAGTGGCGTGAGATAGTGTCATCTAGGCGAATTGCACCAGTGGCTGTGCCAGAAGCTATTGGCGCAGCAGTTGATAAACCTAAACCGATAGCATTTGATTATCCGAAAGTCTCTAGTCAGCATTGGCTTGCTGGTGAGGGGGCTGCAAAGCGCATTTTAGACCGTTTCTGCGCTAATAATTTACAGGATTATCTAGCAGAAAGAGACTTTCCTGCGCTAGACAGTACCAGCCGATTATCACCTTATTTAGCCATTGGGGTGATTAGTGCTAACCAATGCCTCGCCTCAGTATTGAACCGTTTTCCAGATGCATTAGTGGATGATACTAGTCCTGCTAAAACCTGGGTGAATGAGTTGGCTTGGCGTGAGTTTTATCGGCACCTGTTAGTGGCATTTCCTGATTTGTCTAAAGGCAAAAACTTTAATGAAAATGGCAGCAAAGTAAATTGGCGTAATCATCCCCAAGAGTTCAAAGCTTGGTGTGACGGCGTAACCGGCTTTCCCATTGTTGATGCCGCAATGAGGCAGTTAAATCAAACCGGTTGGATGCATAATCGTTTGCGCATGGTGGTGGCGAGCTTTTTAACTAAGCATTTGTTGGTGGATTGGCGTTGGGGCGAGCGCTATTTTCGACAGCACCTTATCGATGGTGACTTGGCTGCCAACAATGGCGGTTGGCAATGGTCTGCTGGTACGGGCTGTGACGCCCAGCCTTATTTTCGGGTTTTTAATCCGATGAATCAAAGTAGTAAATTTGACCCCGATGCCAGTTTTATCAAGCATTATATTCCAGAGTTGGCCTCGGTGAGTTTAAAGCAAATTCATCAGCCTATATTCAGTGGTGATACTTTGAGTTGTGATGGTATAAACAGCAATGAAATAAGTGAGCAAGATATCAATGCTAACGGCGAGTTATTTGCTTTTGAACGTGAGTTTTCGTCTGCTAAATTGCACTACCCCAGTCCGATAGTTGAACATGCCATGGCGAGAAAGCGTGCCATTGAAGTCCTAAGCGCGCTAAAGCGCTAGGGCTTTCTGGCCTTTTATGAGCAGTATATTTTAATCATATCTCCATTCTTATTTAGTCCTTGCTTCCCCTTTGTTTGCCGATTAAAGCTGGCGAAACGAGTGAGTTAACTTAACCATCTCCCCAATAGTCATTGCTAATGCAGTGACTTGGTTTTGAGCTTATTTGCTCCAAGCACGCTATGATTGTTTGCCTGAGTTCACAGTTTCAATTAGGTTTGTAACAGAATGGCTAATCGCTATTGCTGCTTGGCTCAGAACAGCATAATATAATATGTATATAAAATGCATGTTATGTGTTCACCAAAAAAGGCTTGATTACTATGCTCAATATTGACGACCCAGCAGAAACGGAAAAAACCGCTGCTATTTGGCGTTTAGCTTTTAGGCCTTTTTTCTTGGGTGGCGCAGTGATTGCCATGCTGTATATTCCATTATGGTTAATGGGCTGGTTTACCCCGCAATATAGTCTGTTTAATAGTAACTTTTGGGCGAACGTATTACCTTTATGGTGGCACCCCCATGAAATGTTATTTGGTTTTATTTTAGCTATTGTCTGTGGTTTTTTACTCACGGCAGTGCAAACTTGGACCAATCAACCTAGCCTTAAAGGCATCCCTCTGGCGATTACTTTTATCAGTTGGCTACTTGCTAGGTTACTGCTGTTATTGCCGATGGATATCCCGTTAATTTTACCGGCATTTTTTGATAGTGTCTTTTTAGGCATTGCTGCATTTACCATGTGGCGATGCGTTTATCGGGTAAAGCAATGGCAGAACATTGGTTTTTCAATCATGCTCATGGTAGCGCTGATTGTTAATCTTGTGAGTTATTACGCATTAAACGAACGCAATTTTATTTTAGCTAATCAAATTTGGCAGGGAATGATATTTTGGCTGGCGCTACTGATTACCATAGTTGGTGGACGGGTTATTCCGTTTTTTACCGCTATGCGTTTAAAGGCTACTAAAGCTCAGCCAATTTTTGTTGTAGAAAAGGGCTTGCTGATATTAATGGTACTTTTGGCTGTTCAAGCTATATTTAAGTTATTGCCTGTAGCTGTTGAGCAAGTGTTGTTATTGCTAGCAGGTACGCTGCATTTAGTTCGATTTAGCCGTTGGTTACCCCACAAAACCCTGTCTGAGCCGATGTTGTGGTCATTACATGTGTCTTATTTGTCACTGCCACTATCGCTACTGGGGTTAGGTTGGTTTATCAATGATGACTATGCTTATCGAAGCATGTTGCACTTATTTGCTATTGGTTGTGTTGCTTCTCTATGTTTAGCCATGATTTCAAGAGTGTCACTGGGCCACACCAGTAGAAATATTTATCAAGGGCCTAGCATGGTATTGGCGTTTGCCTGTTTACCCATAGCTGCAATATTTCGTGCCATTATGCCTTTGCTTTTACCCGCTCAAACCCAGATGTGGTTGTGGTTAGCTGGTGGTTTTTGGTTTATGGCATTTGGGTTATTTGTGCTGCATTACAGCCCAATACTTACTCGACCTCGTATTGATGGCAGGCCTGGCTAAGCTGGGTCAGCTAAAAGTGAAGTCACCGTTTTAAGCAATTTAAGTCGTTAAAACTATAGAATTTATACTAGTCAGTTATGTCAGTTTGTAATATTAAGGAAGCACAGTGAACAAACGTTTATCCCTAGTTGCCCGAGATTTAGTGGTTAAATCAAAGGCAGTAAAAGCAGTATCGGTATTATTAAGCTTGAGTTTTTTTGGCGGCGCGGTGGCGTCACAAGCCAAGGATATTTTTGAAACTAAATTTCCTGAACATTATGAGTCATGGGCGGCAACTGAAGAGCAGTCTGAACGTGAAGATATGTTAGCCCAGTATCCAGCTAACATCATCTTATGGGCTGGTTCATCATTTGCCAAAGAATATCACAGCCCAAGGGGGCATCAATTTGCTGTCGCTGATGTTACCCAAACCTTGCGTACTGGTGTGCCACCAAAAGAAGGCGAGAAAGGCACCTCTGCCAGTTGTTGGACTTGTAAAACCCCTGATGCACCAAGACTAATTAATGAGTTAGGCTTTGAAGGTTATTCAGCAAAAAACTTTACCGATTTAGGTACTGAAATTAAAAGCGTGGTTTATTGTAGTGATTGCCATGAAAACGGTTCTGAAAAATTAGCCCTACCAAGGCCTCATGCTCAGAATGCGATGAATAAAGTGGGTCTGCCATTTGCGGAACAATCAGTTTCTATGCAGGGTGCACAAGTTTGTGGCCAGTGCCACGTGACTTATTATTTCCAGCCTGAAAAAAGTAACGTAGTAAACATGCCTTGGATCTTCGGTAGTACAGCTGATGATATTGAAAAGTACTATGATACCCGCCGTTTTTTCGAGTGGATTCACCCTATTTCTAAAACGCCAATACTCAAAGCGCGTCATCCAGAATTTGAGCATTGGAGCCGAAGTAAGCATGCTGAACATAACGTAACCTGTATTACTTGTCATATGCCTGCGGAAGAAAATGAACAAGGTGAGACATTTACCAGCCATAAGGTTGATAAAGCATTACCGTATTTTGATCAAACCTGTAAAGGCTGTCATCAAAGTAAAGACGAAATCACAGCTAAACTGAACAGTGATAAACAAGAAATTGATGCCATGGCACGTAAGGTTGAGGGCCTATTGGTTAAGGCGCATTACGAAGCTAAAGCCGCTTGGGATGCTGGTGCAAATTGGCATCAAATGAATGAAGGCATCATGGGGATTCGTCACGGACAGTGGCGCTGGGATTTTGCCATGGCTTCACATGGTTTATATGCCCATAACCCAGATGAAGGTCGTGAGTTATTAACTAAAGCTATTGAGCAAGCAACCGCTGCGCGTGAGTCTATTGCGGGAGTCCTTAGATTGCTTAAGGTTACCGAGGTGCAATACCCTGACATTAGCAGTAAAGAATCTGCTCATGCTGCGGTTGGAATTGATGAAGTTAAGTTAAGCGAAGAGAAGCAAAAATTCATCAAAGAAGAAGTTGAGAAAAACTGGGACCCAATTGCTGCAAGAGGTTACCAGTGAGCTAAATTTATTAGCTTAAAATAGCGATAGAGACTGATATCGCCAAAGCTGATTATTGTGTTTATTAAAGGCGCTTAGTGAAAACTAAGCGCCTTTTTTATTGTGATCTGCAGCGACTATCGTTGCGTATTAATCATTAACAATCCGATTAAGTAGCATTATTTACTTATTGAAAATCAATGATTATTTAAGTTATTTATCGGTTAAACATAGGACAAAACGTGCAACTAAGCTTACTATTAATCTTGCAGTCGCAATATGACAGCTCGATTTGATTACCAAAGTTTGCAAGGTTTAGCTAAGCGCCACCTAGATTGCTATTAGTTAATCAGCTAATCGTTATTTGAGGTGGTAAAGGAGACATAATGCCAAGTACTGCCAATACCGTAAGTCATTTAACTGAGCCAGCCAGCAATAATGATCTTGCCAGACCACAAATAATTGATGACTTTATCGGCATGTATCAGCAGCTAAATAAAGACAGCTTACACTTGCTCAATCAGGTGTATAGCGATGAGATTATCTTTCAAGATCCATTACACAAAGTTGAAGGTATTGAACATCTCAGCCTGTACTTTGCTAACCTTTATGCCAACGTTGACCATATTGAATTTGATATCAAAGAGGTGAGCTGTAGCCATCAGCAGGCCGCCGTTTTCTGGGCAATGCACTACCGCCACCCTAAATTAAACAACGGCCAACTCATCACTGTTGAAGGAATGAGCCAGCTTAAATTTAGCGATAAAATTACAGCCCATCGCGATTATTTTGATCTTGGCAGTATGCTGTATGAACAACTCCCGTTAGTAGGTCGGTTGATTAAGTTCATCAAAAACAAGGCGTCAGCATAATGGAACAAGCTAACTCTCATCAGGGAAACCTTCATCAATCAGTAGCAAGACCTGCAGTGTTAATCACCGGGGCCAGTTCTGGTATCGGTTTAGCACTAGCGATGCTTTATGTTGAAAAAGGCTACATGGTATTTGCTTGTGGCCGTAATGAGCAGCGTTTAAATGCCATAAGTGGCGTTGTGCCGCTTGCTTTTGATATTAACGATAAAGCGCAAATTCAAACCGCAGCGCAAACATTATCAGATAAATTAGTCGCATCTAACGCGAAATTACAGCTGGTTATTCTTAATGCGGGTAGTTGTGAATACATTGAAAATCCGCTGCGCTTTGATGGCGCTTTATTTGAGCGAGTGATTCAAACTAATGTCATCTCGATGGGTTATTGTTTAGAGCATTTCTTACCGCTAGTGACTACCAACGGCAGAGTGGCGTTAATGAGTTCCAGTGCGACCTATTTACCTTTTCCTAAGGCTGAAGCCTATGGCGCGTCAAAAGCTGCAGTGAGTTACCTTGCCAGTAGTCTTCGTCTTGATTTAAAAGCAATCGGTATCGGTGTAAGTGTTATTTGTCCGGGCTTTGTGAAAACCCCATTAACCGATAAAAATGACTTTGCTATGCCCATGCAAATTACTGCTGAAAAAGCGGCAATAACAATATTTACAGAATTAAAAAAAGCTAAGGATGAAATTCATTTTCCGAAGCGATTTACCTTATTGCTTAAGGGCTTATCATGTTTACCATCGGCACTGATTAATAAAATTTTAGCGCCGAAAATAAGTTAAGCCTGCTTGAAAAATTAACAATAATTGAAATGCCATTAACTGTAGTCATAGCAAAAATAATAATAATGAGTTGAAGGAATAATATGAAAAAAATAGCAATTGTGGGTTCGGGTATATCAGGGCTGACCTGTGGGCATTTGCTCAGTGAACTTCATCAAGTTAGCGTATTTGAAGCTAATGATTATATAGGCGGCCATACCGCGACCATTGATGTTGAAGTAGGCGGTAAGCCCTATGCTATCGACAGTGGCTTTATTGTATTTAATGATAGAACTTATCCACGATTTCAAAAGCTAATGGCAAAAATAGACGTTGAATCATTACCCACTGAAATGAGCTTTAGTGTACGTAATGTGCAAACGGGATTGGAATACAATGGCCATACCTTGTGGAGCATGTTTGCCCAAAGACGTAACTTGTTAAAACCAGATTTCTATAAGTTTTTAGCCGAGATAGTGCGTTTTAATAATCAATGCAAGGCTATCTTTGAAGCGGAAAACTACCCGAGTGACAGTTTAGGGCAGTTTTTAGATGCTGAAGGTTTCTCTGACTTTTTTAGCGAGCATTACATCTTGCCAATGGGCGCGGCCATTTGGTCTGCCAGTATCAATGATATGCGCAAATTCTCATTGCGATTTTTTATTCAATTTTTCCATAACCATGGCTTACTTAATATTAGTGACCGCCCACAATGGTACGTATTAAAAGGTGGCTCTCGAAGCTATATTCCTGCGCTTATTGCTCCTTTCAAACAGCGATTGTTTTTAAACTCTGCAGTGACCTCCATTGAACGCAGCGACGATGGGGTTAACTTACGTATTAATGATGGCGAAGTTCAACGCTTTGATGAAGTCATTCTAGCTTGCCATAGCGACCAAGCGTTGGCGATGCTTACCGATGCAACTGAGGATGAAAAACAAGTACTTGGGGCGATGGCATATCAAAATAATGAAGTAGTTTTGCATACAGATACTAATCTACTGCCAAAACGCAAAGCGGCATGGGCCAGTTGGAATTACCGCCTAGAAGGCAAGGATGCAGCTGAAATTGCTGACAGACCTGCCAGCGTGACTTATAACATGAACATTTTGCAGCGCTTACCCAAAGATGCGCCGACGTTTTGTGTGACTTTAAATCAAACAGATTTAATTGATGAGTCTAAAATTCTCAGAAAATTCAATTATGCCCATCCAGTGTTTAATGAGTCGAGTATGAAAGCCCAAGGCGAACGTAAACGTATTTGCGCCGTTAACCATACTCATTTTGCTGGCGCCTATTGGTATAACGGTTTTCATGAAGATGGTGTCCACAGTGCACTTGATGTGTGCAATGATTTTGGCATTAGCCTATGAGTGAATTCACCAGTGGAATATACAGTGGCGATATTATTCACCGGCGCTTTACGCCGAAGCTGCACAGCTTCAGTTATCAGATTGCCTTACTGGCAATAGACTTAGATGAAGTGGCGCAGCTATCTAAGGTTAGCCGTTTATTTAGCGCAGTTGAGCGCTCAGTACTACGATTTAATCCTGATGATTATTTAAATGCCCTTGAAAGCCAGTTTAATTGCTCCCCTGTTGATGCAGCATTGATAGATAAAATGAGCCCGCCGCAAGCGCTGAAACAGCGGGTGTTATGGACGATAGCAAAGCTTGGGGCTCAGACGCAGTGTGACAGAGTCGTGTTTGCTGGCCAAGTGAGGCATTTTGGTTTTTATTTTAGCCCGGTTAACTTCTATTTTTGCTATCAAGGTGACGAAGCGGTTTATATGCTGGCGGAGGTAAGTAATACGCCATGGGATCAGCGCCATTGTTACTTAGTCAATCTCACTAAAACCACCACCACAGATAAAGTGTTTCATGTTTCGCCATTTATGGATCTTGAGATGCATTATTTTTGGAAGGTCATCGCGCCAAGCAAGCGCTTAAATGTGACCATACAAAACAGGGATGATGCCGACAATAAGCTGTTCGATGCCAGTTTGTTGCTCAATAAAAAGGATTTTACCGCCAAAAATATTCGCAGTATGTTGCTCAGTTTTCCGCTAATGACATTGAAAATTATGTTTGGAATTTATTGGCAAGCGCTGAAGTTATTTATTAAACGGATCCCTTTTATCTCTCATCCACAAACTTAAATTAAACCAAATCATGAAATGATGCGTATTGGTTTAGTAATGTTCAACTCATAACAAATAATTTTTGCCTAGCGAGAGTTTTAGTGTATTGAAATCTAACCTGTTGTTTATGAGTAAAAATAAAATTTACAGCTAAAATACTAATAGCGCACAAAAAATTGCATATAAAAAGTAGTCAGCGGAGAGAGTTATGGAAAATGCGGCAACCAACACCATCTTAGTGCAAGAGACTATTTCTGACAGCTTTGCGAAGAAGATTTTGCTTAAGGCATTAGCCCACTTGTCAGATGGCCATCTTACCATTGTTAGTTCTGATAACTCTGCAATTGGCAGCTCAGAGCAAAGCTTAAGCTTTGGTAATGTCGATTCTGACTTGCATGCCACTATGCAGGTGTCTCACCCCAGTTTTTACAAGCAGATCATTTGGGGTGGTTCAATTGGCGCTGGCGAAGCCTACATTCAAGGTCATTGGTCGAGCCCTGATTTAACTAAAGTGGTGCAGCTTTTTGCCCGAAACCTCTCATTACTGGATAAAATTGAGCGTTACTTTTCATGGTTTAGTGTTGGTATTAATCGTATCGGTCATTTGTTTAACCGCAATTCATCAACGGGTTCAAAGCGCAATATTCTGGCGCATTATGATTTAGGCAACCCGATGTATGAGCAGTTTCTAGATAAAGAAATGCTCTATTCAAGCGCGCTATACCCGCACCACGATGCCAGTTTAGAACAAGCCCAGCAGCATAAGCTGCAAACCATTTGTGAGCGTCTTGATTTACAAGCGGGGCAAACCGTTCTTGAGGTCGGTACTGGTTGGGGGGCGTTGGCGATATATGCGGCCAAGCACTTTGATGTCACCGTGACCACGACAACTATCTCTGATGCCCAATATGATTACGCACTAGAGCGGGTAGAGCAAGAAGGCTTAACTGACAAAATAACTTTGTTAAAAGACGATTACCGTATTTTGACCGGTGAGTATGACCGCGTGGTGTCCATTGAAATGATTGAAGCGGTAGGTCATGAATATTTACCGGGCTTCTTTAAGAAGTTAGAAAGTTTACTTAAGCCAAATGGGCGCATGTTAATTCAAGCCATTACCATAGCTGATCAGCGCTATGACAGTTACCGTAAAAGTGTCGACTTTATCCAGCGCTATATTTTCCCTGGTGGTTGTTTACCGTCTATCAGTGAAATGAATAAGCACATTGCCAATAAAACTGACATGGTGGTGTGGTCCATCAATGATATGGGTAAAGATTACGCTCAAACCTTAAACCATTGGCATGAAAAATTTGATAAAGCCCAAGACCGAATCAAAGAGATGGGCTATGGCGAAGACTTTATCAGAATGTGGAAGTTTTACCTGAGTTATTGTGAAGGTGGATTTTTAGAAAGAACTACCAGCACAGTTCATTTAGTGGCAGTAAGGCCGCAATATCGTACTGCATTAGCCAGTGGCGCATAACGTATATGCTCTGGGTTAATCATAATATCATCATCAATGTTATTGCCTTTCAGATTATCTGGTGGGCAGGGGTATTAGCTGGCAATCAGCTGCTATATATCCCAGGATTATTGTTGATTTGGCACTTTATCGTCAGCCGTCAACGGGTTTTAGATATCAAAGTGATGCTCAGTTGCACCATTATCGGGGTACTAGTTGACTTAACGCTTACCTTAACGGGGCTTTTTGATTTTACGCTTGTGCCTATATGGTTATTACTGCTGTGGTGTTATTTTGCGATTTCACTTAATTACAGTTTAAGCATTTTTAGCGGCTTACCCATTATTGTTCAAGTGTTAGTTGGTGGCGTATTTGGTAGTTTAAGTTACCTTGCTGGAGCCAACTTTGGCGCGGTCGATTTCCCTCACGGCGATTTGTTTACCACTGCAATTCTAGCCATTATTTGGGCCTTGTTGATGCCGTTATTTTTTCACATTGCCAAGTTCATTCGCCACAAACACGAAGTGAAACAAATTGCCCAGCTTATTTAATTAACCCAGCTTTGTGTACCTAACGGCGGTGCAATTATCTGGCTGTGGTTGGCTGATTATATTGGCTCAATAGAGGAACTCAATATGATGAATAGTTATTCTCGGATAAGCTCGTTAGCAGTTCCTAATGCGCTTGGTGTAAATACACGTGCAATTTTTCACTTAGTTGTTTTGAGCTTAGTTAGGTTTTTTTTTAGTGCCTGTATCTTAGCTGTTATGAGTACAAACGTATTGGCTAACGCACAAGAGTTAAATACTGAGCCAACTCCCGCAGCAGAACTAATTTCATCAGTGCAATCTTCGTCAGTGCCAACGACACCAGCTTCGACAGCATTAGCCACGACAGATTTTAAACTGGTAGGCCAAGCCGATCTGGATTTATTGTGGTTTTCGGTTTACAGCGCCAAGCTAATGTCAGTAGATGGTGAATACAAAAATCAGCAATATCCACTGAAACTTGAAATCCAATACCATAGAGATATTGATGCAGAAGATTTAATTGAAGCTACCGTAGAGCAGTGGCAGCACATTGGTATCGAGCAAAGTCGCATCCCTCAACTGCAGGCTCATCTAGAAGGTATATGGCCTGATGTTAAGCAAGGTGACACTCTAAGCTTTATGATGCACGAGCAAAATAAAGGCCAGTTTTTTTATAACGAACAGCCTTTGGCGATGATCTTAGAACCGGGGTTTGCAGACGCATTTCTTGGCATTTGGTTATCAGAAAATACCAGTAGACCTAAATTACGTCAGCAGTTAATTGGAGTTAAGAAATGATTAAAGCAAGTTTAGCGTTAACGGCATTAAACAGTACGTGGCGACAGTTGCAATGCGCTTACGCTATGGCTAAGAAGTCATCTTTGCTGGTCATTTCGTTAGTGTTATTGACAGCGTGTTCATCAGCATCTATTGAAGATTATGATAAAACCACTCCGGAACTTAATTTACGTAGCTTTTTTGACGGCAAGTTAACTGCGGCGGGTATCGTACAAGACTTCTCTGGCACAGTGACCCGAAAATTTACCGTCACTATGGAAGCCAGTTGGCAAGGTAATAAAGGGGTTATTAACGAGTGGTTTATTTATGATGATGGCGAAAAGCAAACCCGAATTTGGCATATAACCGATTTAGGTAATGGCCAATATGAAGGTACGGCGAATGATATTTTAGGCACTGCGACCGGTGAGGCCAGAGGCAGTGCGCTGCGCTGGGCTTATGACATGATTTTAGAGGTTGATGACTCAGAATATGAGGTGCATTTTGATGACTGGATGTTTTTAGTGGATGAAAGCACCATTATAAACAAAAGCGATATCATCAAATTTGGGGTTACGGTTGCTCAGGTTACGTTAGTCATCAGCAAAGAGTAACTCAAATATCAATGGCTGAAGGCAGATTGAAGGCATTACAGTAGCGGTCAACTAATACAGCTTATATTGACCGCTAAAGCCTCTGGCTTCCTTAACCCTTTAGCTTTGAATTGTCCTGTTGCTTCTTATCATAATACTCAAATGGAAAAACGTTTCTGATCCGTTGGGTGATTTTGTCACCGACATTGGCAGAGACATGTAATCTTACCCCGTTCAGTTTTTCAGCTCTGACAGTACAAGTGAGCTTTTCGTGTTTGGCTATATTTTTACATTCCCGCAGAAATGCTTCAGGGATTTTCCCCGAGTGCTTATCGAGTTTGCCGTTTTTAAAATGCATTTCAAAGACTTTCAATCCTCTGCTGCCTGAAAAAATGAGCTTGTAAGCGATAACCAGAAATAACAGCACAAATAATATTTTAAATAGTGTATCTACCATAACAATATCCTTGTATTTACAGCCTGAGTGCCTTGAATATTAATTGAAATGACTCAGTAGGTTAAATCAAAATTTTCAATGTCTTACTGATTAAAATACTCTGCTAGTTGAGGAATGCAATTATTTTTAACGCTTTGTAATCTAGCTCACATTTACAGGGCATTTAAGCGGCGATTATAAAGGGCGAAATGGGGGCACAGCTTGGTTGTCAGCCAGTTGCTAAATCGTTAGCTCGTTAACCTTCGCAAACTTAGCTAAGATAGTAGTGTCTGCTATTTTGCTGCTAAAGGATACGATTGTGCATTTACAAGACCCCAGTTTGTTACGTCATCAATGTTATATCAATGGGCAATGGCGTGATGCCATATCGACCCATTGCGACACGATTATTAATCCTGCCACCAATAAAGAGCTAGGTACAGTGCCAAGAATGGGCCAGACTGAAACCCAGCAAGCCATTGAAAGCGCCAATAGTGCCTTAGCAGCATGGCAAGCACTCACAGCTAAACAGCGCCAAATAATATTAATGACTTGGTTTGAGCTGATATTAGCCCATAGCGATGATTTAGCGCTGATTATGACCTTAGAGCAAGGTAAGCCATTAGCCGAAGCCAAAGCTGAAGTCGCTTATGCCGCCTCCTTTGTGCAATGGTTCGCTGAAGAGGCCAAACGGGTTTATGGTGAGACCATTCCAGCCCATCAAGCTGATAAACGTATTATGGTGATTAAGCAGGCCGTAGGCGTTACCGCTGCTATTACGCCGTGGAATTTCCCGCTTGCGATGATAACCCGTAAAGCTGCACCTGCATTAGCAGCGGGTTGCACTATGGTGCTTAAACCTGCGCCGCAAACCCCCTTTAGCGCCTTAGCCTTAGCTGAGCTTGCAAGTCGAGCCGGTGTTCCTGCTGGGGTATTTAACGTGATCAGCGGCGATGCCATCGCCATCGGTGCAGAGCTTTGTGCTAACCCCATAGTGAGAAAGTTGTCCTTTACTGGCTCAACCGCTGTAGGCGTAAAGCTGATGCAGCAATGCGCGCCAAGTATTAAAAAGCTATCCCTTGAGCTTGGTGGTAATGCACCGTTTATTGTCTTTGATGATGCTGATATTGACGCGGCAGTTGAAGGGGCTATTCAAGCCAAATATCGTAATGCCGGACAAACCTGTGTTTGCGCTAATCGTATCTATGTTCAAAAAGGCTTATATCAGCAATTTGTGGCAAAGTTTACCCAAGCAGCAGCGCAGCTCAAAGTGGGTAACGGCTTAGATGATGGCGTCACTATTGGACCACTAATAAACCAAGCCGCAGTAGCAAAGGTGCAAGCTCATATTGATGATGCGCTACAACAAGGCGGTCAAATTGTATTGGGTGGTAAGGGCGATGCTTTAGGCGCTAACTTTTTTAAGCCGACAGTATTGGTTAATCTAAAGCAGTCGATGAAAGTGGCCAAAGAAGAAACCTTTGGGCCGTTAGCGGCGATTTTTGAATTTGATTCAGTTGAACAAGTGATCAAACAAGCCAACGATACCGAGTTTGGTTTAGCGGCTTACTTTTACGCCAAAGATATCTCTACCGTATATCAAGTATCAGAAGCCCTTGAGTACGGTATGGTCGGGGTTAATACCGGGTTAATTTCGAATGAAGTCGCCCCCTTTGGCGGAGTGAAGTCTTCAGGGCTTGGCCGCGAAGGCTCCCATCATGGTATCGATGAGTATCTTGAAATGAAATATATTTGCTTAGCGGTTTAAAGGCTGCCTTGGTCGTAAATATACGCTTCAATCAAGCTGATAACTGCCTAGCTGTTATTAAACTTGATTATTTAGCGGTTAATAACATGAAGGCTATTTAAGGCAAGAGTAATGTGTTGCATAATTAACCATTAATTCCATAATAGCTTGAGTCTTATGCTTTTCTCTTTTATCGATTTTATCGCTTTAGCGTGTTTCTTCTCATGCTGGGTGGGTTACACTTTTTTTGCCCGTAAAAAGGCCAAAACAACGAACTGTATCGCCCGCTGTTTGCATCAGCATCGTATCTATTGGATGGCCGAAGTGATGACCAAGGAGATCCGTGTGGGTGAGGCAGCATTGTTGGCAAACTTAGAACGTAATATCGCTTTTTTTGCCTCAACCACCTTACTGGTGTTGGCGGGTGTATTGACCTTATTTGCTCAAGTTGAGCGCCTTGAAGAAGTGATCAGCTCTATTCCCTTTGCCGCTGAACCTAATCATGCCTTAGTGCAGGTGAAGTTGGCTATGCTGGCAAGTATTTTTGTATTAGCCTTTTTTCAATTTACTTGGTCAATGCGTCAATATGGCTTTTTAAATGTGATGATTGGCGCAGCGCCCATTGATCGCACACGAAGCAATAAAAACTTGGCAAAGTATTCGCGCCAAATGGCCACGGTGGGCGATCAGGCCGCTCACTCTTACAATTATGGCTTACGAAGTTATTACTTTTCCATGGCAGCGCTTTGTTGGTTTTGGAACCCCATCTTACTGATAATAGCCAGCTTGCTGGTGGTTTATATTCTCTATCATCGAGAGTTTAACTCTCGGGCTGTTAAAGCCATTACTGCGGCGCAAAATTATTTGGAAATCGCTCAACAGGAACGTGAAAGTAAGAATTAAGTACCTGTTTAAGGGCCGTTAGAGCTATTTCAATGGCAAGGTAAGATGGAAAAACCAATGTAATCCGTGTGTTTATAAGAACGGTTTACATTGGTTTGTAATGCGGTGTATTACTCAGCAATTAAAGAGAGCTTATTGCGCTTGTTTTGTGTCTATGGCGTATTCTAAATTGTAGAAATGAGCTTCGCTTTTACCGTTTTCGAACTGGTTATAAACCCCAGCTTTGAAGTAGCTTAGCATGTCTTTCCAGTAGCTAATGTCATGCTTCACTTTAGTGACACCATCAACTTTAATGACCAGCTTTTGATCGCCAACAATGATGTCAAAATGCGTTGGCACATCAGGGGTAAACTTCCCTAAATTCATTCTCACATACGAATTTTTACAAACAGGCGTATCGCGGTTTCCACTGTCTTTACCACAATTCACATTGTTATTTTTGATGATAGCCCAGTAATGATCTTTTATGCCTTTTCGGTCGGCTTCGTAAACGACACGCAGTAATGGGTGAGGGATATAACCCACACCATGCTTGCCATCGTCAAAAGTACCTTTGTTGTGTACCTGTAAGAAGGTCATCGCATCATTTTTCGAAGGGCTGTTTTCTATGGCTTCTCGTGGATTGATAGGCATTAAATCAGCAGATAGACGATAAAAAGTTTGGCTTTCATCAGATTTGAAGTTTTCTAAGACGCGTAGTTCGTTACGTAACTTATAACCTTCCATATTCATGACCAGGGCTTCAGAGCCTTTATCTACATAAAAGTGCTCATTAACGATACCGCTAAAATTGCTGTCTTGAGCTAATTCATATTTACTGCCGGGTTTTGCGTTTGGTGTTGATATTTGCAGTTTTGAGGCACTTAATATTGATGAAAATTTTGCATAATCAGCAGGCGCTACTTGCTCACCTGTTGCTGGTTTCATCTCGATATTTGAAGGTGTTGGCGTTTCGGAGCTTGATGCACAACCACCCAGTAAACTACTAACAATAAGCGCTAAGGGTAACAGTTTTATTTTTTTCATTTTTATTCCTTTTAACGAAAACCTTGAGCCAAAATGTCATGGCAAACAGCGATGTAACAGTAGTAGGTTTAATTTAATATAATAATACAAATAAACTGTGTTTTAGATCAATTTTTTGTGAAGTTATCATTTGGGGTATGTGTTTTTGTTAAATTTCAGTAAGGCAGCCAAATATAAAAACGCTTTGAGTGTTATTTGCAATCAATGGAATGTTAGTTTGATGTCTTTAGGCTCACAGTGGAATTAAAGTCATGATAAAGCTGCTAGAACAATTTAGTGACTTACATCATTTGTGAGTTTTCAGCCGCTATCTACGTGGAATGATGATGTTGATATTTGTTGGTATTTCGCTAAAGTTAAAATTTTAAACATGAAAAAGCCGCTTGAATAAATCCAAGCGGCCTATCAATAAATTGGTGGCCCCTCCCAGACTCGAACTGGGGACCTGACGATTATGAGTCGTAAACAGGTCCAGATTTTATGAAACTTAATGAGATACAAAATAACTGTAAACTATTGCTGCTATTGAGTTTGCTGCTTTAACGTTTATCTTGTAATATCTAGTTATATCCCATTAAGTAACACCCTTACAGCACCCATTACAACACCCAGTGCTTTTAGAGGTTGTTTAGGACTGACTATGACTAGCAAGGCTCAGGCGCTCACAGATAAGCAAATACTAGGCGCAAAACCCAAAGCGAATAAGTATGAACTGGTGGACTCCACAAGGCAAAGGGGCGCTGGGCGGCTTGTTGTTCGGATAACCCCAAAAGGTAAAAAGGAATTTTGCTTTAAATATACTTTTGAAGGTGTAAGGCGTTATATCTCTATTGGTATTTATCCAACGATGAGCTTAGTTGATGCTCGAGAGGAGATCAGACCCCATTCAAGTGTGCTTGCTCAAGGCATCGATCCAAAAGTTAAGATTGAGAAAGATAAAGCTAAGCAAAACGCAGCAGAACAAGCCGAAGCAATGAAGGGCAGTATTCAGCAGCTTTTTAGGGCTTACACGGCACAAATGAAAGAGGACGGTAAGCGAACCTATGGCGCTGTATTGAAAGCTCTGGAAAAAGAAGTTTATCCCCATATACCAGCCATAACAAAAGCTAAAGAAGTACAGCCGACAGATATAGTCCCGATACTATCGTCCATGATCAAACGTGGCGCTGTGGTTCAATCAAACCGTGTACGAAGCTACATTGTCGCAGCATATAACTTTGGGTTAAGGCATGATTTAAACCCCGCACAGGCGCATACAGGCGTTAAGTTTGGTTTATTAATGAACCCTGCTCAAGTCGTGGCGAAACAGTCACATGCTGAAAAAGTGGGTGAGAATTGGTTAACACTTAATGAGGTTCAAGAGCTGTTAGCTAATTTTCATCGAGTGAATCGCATTGGTCCTATGGTATCGGCATTAATGGGACTTTGTTTTTATACGGGAGGGCAACGCCCTTATGAGCTGGTGGCGAGTCGTTGGGAGTCGGTTAACTGGAAAGAGAAAACCTTGCTCGTAACGGCTGAGGTAAGCAAAAACAAGCGGCCACACCTGATCCCATTAACTGATAGCGCGTTTACATTACTTAGGAATTTACAGGATGAATCCGAAAGTGGCCCGTTTATATTCCCTCGTAAGAATGACCACCAGCAACACCTAAGAACTGATAGTTTTTCAAAGGCTATTAGCCGCTACCGTGAAGCCTACCCAGAGAGTAAAGCGTTTGTTGCCCGTGATATTCGCCGTACCTGTAAAACGCTAATGGGTGAGCTTGGCATATCTAAAGAGCTACGCGATAGACTACAAAATCATGCGCTTAATGATGTGAGTTCTAAGCACTATGACCGCTATAGCTATTTACCTGAAAAGCGTGAAGCGCTAAGAAAGTGGGAAGCAAGATTAACAGGCATTGAGGGCACAATCATTGAAGGAAACTTTGGAGGTATCAAGCATGCCTAAAGAGCCGATCCCAAAAGAAATGTTTATTCAATATGCTGAAGATTTACTTAATCAAGGAGTGAGTAGAGCTAAGTGTATTTTTACCGAATCAGAGATGAGAAATCATGAAAAAGGCGTTGCTTTAGTTATGCTTGCTTATGCCAAAGGACTAATTCCTTACAAAAATACAGGTGGTAAATCCTATTCAAAAGAAGCTGCAGGCCTCGTTTTAGCTTTCTCTGAGCATTATGAACTAAATGATACTAATACTGAGAACTTTACAGGCGTTGGAAGAAGACTAGTTAAAGAGTGGAAAAAAAGTGACTGTGAAGTCACTGATGCTAAAAAACAATTCTGGCTGGATTTATTCTGTTCACTTAATTTAAATCCTCAAGATTATTCATTTAATAAGTTCAATTCAAAGCATGGTGAAGTAGCACAAATTGAAATAATTATTCCAAACAAAAAAGGTCATACACGAATGCAAGTTTGATTTTGGGATTCACTATCCAGTCATAAATACCAAAAATAATAATATACCTTCTTATAGTAACCTCTACATTCCCAAGAGGTTACATTCATGACTAACAACTATTATTCATACACAGATTTAGAAAATCGTTATAACAAGAATAAGCGAAGTATTTGGCGTTGGTGGGCAAAAGACAAAACCCTTGAGCCGCCAAAACGCGCGGGTAAGGTTCTTTTAGGCTGGACAAAAGAACAGCTTATTAAGTTTGAAAATGGGGAGGGCTAAGCCGTGAAACAGCAAAGCGCCCCGAAAGACGCCCTACATATACTCACTAGCTATGTTAGCAAAATTAAGACCCCAAGCAAGCAAGAAGCCTTTTTATCTGCGCTACTAGCCGTTGGCTATGCTGGGCTTAGGCAGGTTGAATGCTCGAATCGAGAGGGAGTTAAGTTCCCGTTTAATGGTGGTTCAATACGTTTCTATTCAGATTGTTTACATAGTGATGTGTCAAACCTACGAAACAATAAAGGCATTGCTCTCAAAGGAGTGCCTGACCCCTATCAATCTCCTTATGGTCATAAGGCGAGTTATCTACGCTATTGGCTACCTAATTTCAACGAAGCGAAGAAAGCGGTAAGCCTAGTTAATCGGCTGCGTAAAAAGCGCGGTGAAGAACCTATATCGGCTGAAAATGAATGGCTGATCTTACATGTGTTTTTTGGAAGTTAGTGTTATTTGCTGGTGGTCTATTTATCCATTCCACCAGCGCCCCAAACAGCATTTTTCAATGTTAGGTTTTTTACCCCTCGTTATCGAAATTGGAAAATACAAACCCAGTAACGGCAACGGGCGCAGCAAATGGGATGTTAGGTTTTTGACCCGTTTAAATAATATCTATACAGCTACTAAGCATGATCATAGAAGTACTAATAAACAATATTGCCTGATCCAAGGTCGTGAGTTTGAAGTGCCAAATGGTCATTTAGGTTGGTATCCGAAGATGGTTTTTAGATTTGTAGACCAACTTGAAGCCATGCTGACACATAGCCGTTGTGTGATGGTCATTAGGGCCGATTTACATATTAATGGCTACACGGACAAGAACAAGGTTTTGGCTATGTTTTGGCGCAGGTTAGGCAAGAAGTTAAAACGCAAATATGCGACTTTAGAAATTGGTTATCTATGGGTAAGGGAATATGAAAAGGCAGAAAATAAGAAGCAACACTATCACTTGATGCTAATGGTGAGTAAGGAGCTTATACATTACAGCGGTACAGTTACCACCATGATCATTGATGTATGGAAAGGTATTACAGGTACGCAAGCTCATATACCAGAGAATTGCTATTACACAGTAAAGCGTGGTGATCGGGTGTCATTTATCGAATCCGTAAAGCGTATGTGTTACTTGGCAAAATCTAGAGGTAAAGGTTACAGGCCGCCACAAACTAAAGATTTTGGTTCAAGCAGATTGAAAATAAAATCATAATTGATTCAGGTTTAATCTCAGATCTAAACTGACAGATAGCATTTAAAATGGGTAACTGTCAGGTTAAGTCTGGGCTAGTACAATTATAAGGCCGTTCTACATTTAAGAAGAGGGCCTTATATTTTGCTTTAACTTTTAATACTACTTAGGCAACGGCTTCAGTTTGTCGCTTGTGTTCTATTGCCAAGCTTTCACGATACTCACTAGCTTCAGCTTTTAATGTCCAATGAATATCTGATAAACCATGTTGTTGAACAACCTGCTTGATTTCAGCTATTGATGTTTTAAAAAACTCTTTGCGGGGATTGATCTTATTTACGGAGTGTAAATCAAATTTACGATGAAGTATCTTTTCTAAAGCTGGCGCATCTTCACTATAAATCATGGCGTGGACGTCAAATGAAAAGGGTACTGAAGCATCGCCTAACTCTTTAACACGAAGCATAGGCTCTAACCGACGCGTCATACCAATCTTAAAGATTTCTTGGCCGAAGCTTCCTATATTACTGATAACATAAACATGGCCTCGTCTAGTTTGTTGAGCCATTGACAATGCCCGTTGTCCTTTCTCTTCGGCTTCATGTAACTTTTGTTCTAGTTCTGCTAGTTGAGCTTCAAACTGGGCTTTTTGCTCCTCATTGGCCGATGATAGTTCAATACGTGCTTTTTCAAGTGCCTTTTGAATTAGACGTTCTTCCTTTTCTGCATCTTTCTGTGCTTTTTCCATCTCTCGAATTGCTTTTTCTTCTTCCCTTATTTGAGCTTTGATAGATGCTTGCTCTTCACGTTCTATTTTTTTTAGCTCCATTACAGATACTGCCCATTTTAATTCAACCAATCTGGCATCGAGATATTCTTGGTTAATTCGCGCATTCCTGAACGGGGCACCGTTATGATTTACTAGAGAAAAAGCATCTATAATCTGTTGTCTTAAAATACCATAATTATCATGTTTTACCTTAGCTAAAGTAGTATCGACTTTCCCATTGAAAGCATCTACAGCAAAATGAATGGCATAAGTTTTTCTGTTTACCTCAGCATAGTCACAAGCTCCTGCATGGCCTTCTTTTACTAGTTTACGTATCCGACTTCGAATTGTTTTTAACTCTTCACCAGCTTGTTTATGGCTAAATTCATCAGAAAGATCATCTAATACTGAATGGCTAGGAATGATGTAGTCGTCTTTGTAGCCATCAATAGCATTTCGCATAGCCTTTATTGCATTTTCATAGGTATCTGCTTTTGCTTTTGCTTCGAAGGCATCACCAGCTATTCTTTGTGCTTCTTTTTCAGCAAAATTAATTATATTAGTGGCTTCATCGCGAGCTTCATTGTGAGCTTCATCTACAATAATTCGTGCTTTTTCTTTAGCATCTAATGATTTTTGGTTAGCTTCAGTCAATGCTCTCGTTGCCTCAGCTTTCAGTTCCTCAGCTTCTTTGAAACCTTGCTGCGAAGCTTTTTCAAGCTCATGATTAAAATTAATTTTCATTTTTTGTATTTTACGCAAAGATAAAATGAATAGTATTAGCGGTAGGAACAATATAGTTAAAGCAATGATTGAATCTAAATTCATAAGTAACCTTCTTTCAGAAAAGAACCTTCAGTGTATTTGTTAGTTAATATTGTCTATCAGTTTCTGTATCAATGATTGAATTGTGTTATTAGTTAAAATTTCGGGATTAATATAACAAAAGTGTTTGATGTTTTATTGATACAGATTCTGATTTTTAATATTGAATAAGTTAACGCTAAAATGAATTGCAGATTATGAGTGTTTGTTGTTTTATTGTATGTATCAGGTAATCGATGCCTGATAAGCACGTTAACAACAGGTGGTCGATAATGACAAATAGAACATCAAAAGGGCAATTTTCTAAGGGCTGTAGTGGAAATCTCAATGGCAGGCCTAATAGTCAAAGTACTGAAGTAAGAGAAGCCTTAAAAGTACATGGTCAGGATATTGTTGATCAGCTAATGATTAAAGTCCGTGAAGGTGATACTGCGGCAATCAAAATAGCACTTGATAGGATTAGTCCCCCGTTAAAGCCAGTTACTGAACCTGTTAAAATGAATGTCGAAGACACTTCAGATCTAGTTGGCATTGCTAAGACCATCATTAATGAAATGCTAGCAGGAAATATCGATGCAAATACAGCATCTGTTTTTATTACTCAATTGAAGAGGATCGGTGGAGTAGTTGAAACGGACAAGTACATAAAGAATGTCAATGAGATTGACTCTATGTTCAGTACCAAATTATTTTAAAATTACAGCTTTTTAAATTTGGATACCCAATCTAACTATATGTAGAAATTAGTTAGCCCCCCTAGAATATTTATATTATTACTCTAAATTGCGGGTCAGATTTTCACCCTACAGCACCCATTACAGCACCCAAAAGCACCAGACATGAAAAAGCCGTAGTAGGTACTAACCTACTACGGCTTATCAAAATTGGTGGCCCCTCCCAGACTCGAACTGGGGACCTGACGATTATGAGTCGTATGCTCTAACCAACTGAGCTAAGGGGCCGACTTAAGATAGTCGTCACTATCGAAAGCGGAAAGAAGTATACGAAGTTTATTCACGGTTGTCACCCGCCAATTGCTGAGAATTGTGACTAAAAGATTCAATTGGTTATCTGTTAAGCAATCATGAGGTTTTTTATATTAAATAAAGTAATTTTGAGGCAAAAAAAAGCCCGAATTAACGGGCTTTCATTATTGTTGCAACTTCTTAGTGAGACTCTATTCGTCTAAGAAAGACTTCAAGATTTCTGAGCGAGAAGGGTGACGCAATTTACGTAGTGCTTTTGCTTCAATTTGACGAATACGTTCACGGGTTACATCAAACTGTTTACCCACTTCTTCAAGGGTATGGTCGGTATTCATATCAATACCAAAACGCATACGTAACACTTTAGCTTCTCGGGCTGTTAGGCCTGCTAGCACTTCATGAGTGGCATTTTTAAGACTTTCGCTTGTTGCTGAGTCTAATGGTAGCTCAAGCGTGTTATCTTCAATGAAGTCACCTAAGTGCGAATCTTCATCATCACCAATAGGTGTTTCCATTGAAATAGGCTCTTTAGCGATTTTCAGCACTTTAAGGATCTTATCTTCTGGCATTAACATGCGCTCTGATAATTCTTCAGGTGTTGGTTCGCGGCCCATTTCTTGTAACATTTGACGTGAAATACGGTTAAGTTTATTAATCGTTTCAATCATGTGTACTGGAATACGAATGGTACGTGCTTGGTCAGCAATTGAACGAGTAATCGCCTGACGGATCCACCAGGTTGCATAAGTTGAGAACTTATAACCACGACGGTATTCGAACTTATCTACAGCTTTCATCAAACCAATGTTACCTTCTTGAATCAAATCCAAGAACTGTAAGCCACGGTTGGTGTACTTTTTAGCAATAGAAATTACTAGACGTAAGTTCGCTTCAACCATTTCTTTCTTCGCACGACGAGCTCTTGCTTCACCGATTGACATACGACGGTTGATGTCTTTAATTGCGCGAATGACTAAGCCGGTTTCTTCTTCGATAGCAGCAAGTTTAGTGCTACAACGAATCACATCGTCTTTAACCATACGTAAGCCTTCAGCATAAGGCTTATTACTGCTCATTTCAGCATGGAACCAAGTTAAGTCAGTTTCATTACCGGTGAAGAACTTAACAAAGTTTTTCTTTGGCATTTTAGCTTGTTCAACACAAAGCTTAAGGATTAAACGCTCTTGTACACGTACGCGATCCATCATAGAACGCATGCTTTTTACTAAGCGATCAAATTGCTTTGGTACTAAACGGAATTCTTTGAAAAGCTCGCCAATGACAAATAAAGCACCGATGGCTTCAGGGTGATCACGGCCTTTTTTCTCAATAACAGCTAAGCCTTTTTCAAACACTTCGCGTAATTGAGTAAACTTCTCTTTAGCTTCTTCAGGATCTGGACCTTTTGGGCCTTCCTCTTCGTCTTCAGCATCTTCGGCATCATCTTCGTCTTCTAACTCTTCTTCTGATAACTCAGAACCAACGTGTGTTGCTGTTGGTGCTACGTCATCATCATCAGGGTTAACAAAACCTGCGATAATGTCAGTTAAACGTATTTCGTCAGCTTCATACTTATCAAACTGCTCTAAAATCATCGCAATCGCTTGCGGATATTCAGAGACAGAACTTTGAACCGTATTAATGCCTTCTTCAATACGTTTTGCGATGACGATTTCGCCTTCGCGAGTCAATAACTCAACTGTACCCATTTCACGCATATACATACGTACTGGGTCAGTGGTACGACCTAATTCACTTTCTACCGTTGCAAGCGCTGCTGCAGCTTCTTCTGCTGCATCTTCGTCGGTGTTGTCCTCAGACATCATCATGTCATCGGCATCTGGCGCTTGTTCAAACACGCGGATGCCCATGTCATTGATCATCTGGACAATATCTTCAATCTGATCAGAATCGACCATGTCAGCTGGCAAGTGGTCATTGACTTCAGCATAGGTTAAATAACCTTGCTCTTTACCTTTAGCAAGCAACAATTTAAGTTGCGACTGCGGAGTATGCTCCATAGATATCATCCAAGTTGGTAACTGAAATAACGACTGGACACCTGCCGAGGCAAAGTGTCAAGCAAATCGTCAATTATAGCTCTATGAACTAAAGTACGCTAGTCCATGACATGACTTAAGGGAACATTTTTTTAATAAAAGATGTTATTTAGCAATGCCTTTCATTATAGAAATAAGCTTCGTGAGCTGAATTTTTTCAGCTTTATTTAGAGTTTGTTTAAGACTCAGTTCCTGATAGCGTTGTTCAATATATTGATTGTTCAACCAGATCAGGGATTGTTTAAACTCTTGAACTAGGTTTTCATCCGCCACTTGGTGGTCCCATTGGGCCAATTTTATCAACGCATTTTTTTGTTCATGCTGACGATAAATCTCAAGTAGTTGTGCGCTGTTTAACTTTCGGTCTCGAGTTAAATTCAATAAATCACTGAGCAATTCGATGCCAGCAATCTTTAAATGTGCAAGTGAGGGTTGTACAGCTAAGCCATATCCTAACTCTGGACGTTGTACTAATAATGCAATGGCTAATCGCAGTGGGGTACCACGCCCTTGTAAACCTTTTTTATTCATAGGTTGTTGCTGTTTTACTGCAAAACCTAACTTTTTCTTTAGATCATCTGCGCTATTCATACCAATTTTATGGGCGAGATTTTCTAATAATAAATTCTGTAACACAGTGTCTTGAACACGTTCGATTAGCGACATAGCTTGTTTAGCCAATGAGCTTTTATCACTACCGAATTTACTGGTTAAGGTCTCAAATAAAAACGCCGGTAAGTCGAGGGCGCTGACCATTAACTCTTCAAAACCGTCTTTGCCTACTTGGCGAACCATGGTATCTGGATCTTCGCCTTGAGGTAAAAACATAAACCTAACGACATCACCAGGCTTTAATAAAGGCAGTGCGGTTTCTAGTGCACGCCAAGCGGCTTCTTTACCTGCTCGGTCACCGTCGTAACAACAAATGACTTCTTTAGCACTACGCACTAACAGCTGAAATTGTTCAGCGGTTGTTGCTGTGCCAAGTGATGCAACGGCATAATCAACACCAAATTGGGCAAGCGCCACAACGTCCATATAGCCTTCAACAATTAATACTTGTTGTGGGTCTCTATGGGTTTGCTTGAGTTCGTAAAGACCGTAAAGCTCATTTCCCTTATGAAATATGGGCGTTTCTGGCGAATTCAAGTACTTTGGTGTTCCATCGCCTAAAACTCGACCACCAAAGCCAACAACTCGGCCTCTGCGGTCGCGAATAGGAAACATTAACCGATCGCGAAAGCGGTCATATCGCTTGCCATTATCGTTGGCAATTAGCATTCCGGCGGTGAGTAATTTGTCTTGTGCTGCAGGGTTTTGGCGATATCGACTTAATAGTCCATCCCAACCATCTGGCGCAAAACCGATTCCAAAATGCTCTACAACATCACTGGAGAGCCCTCTGAATTCTAAATAATCTACAACTTTTTGTTTGTCGCTGTGTTGACGCAATTGATTTTGATAATAAAGATTCGCTTCTTCCATCAATTGGTATAAGTCACGACTTAAACTTTGATCTTTTTTAGGACCAGTACCTTGCTCTCTTGGTACCTCGAGTCCGAGTTTACCGGCAAGCTCTTCAATGGCATCGACAAATTCTAGTCGATCATATTCCATGATAAAATCAATGGCGTTGCCATGAGCACCACAACCAAAGCAGTGGTAAAATTGCTTGTCTTGACTGACGGTAAAAGAAGGTGATTTTTCGCTATGAAAAGGACAACATGCAGAGTGATTTTTCCCTGCTTTTTTCAAAGGTACACGGTGATCAATTAGATCAACAATGTCAGTTCGAGCTATTAGCTCATTGATAAAGTCACGAGGTATCGCCATAAATGCTATAGGTCTCGCATTACCAAATAGATAAAACAAACAAGCCGTGCAAGGTGCACGGCTTATTCACACATTAACGATCTGTTAGTTTAATTTAGCACGGATTAGACTGCCAATGGCACCCATATCTGCACGACCTTGAACCTTAGATTTTAATGCTCCCATTACTTTGCCCATATCCGCCATGGTTGATGCACCTACCTGAGAGATAGCTTCATCAATGATTGCGGCAACTTCTTCTTCTGTTAAAGGAGAAGGCAAGAAAGTTTCAATGACTTGAATCTCTGCTGCTTCAGCTGCTGCTAACTCCGGGCGATTTGCTGACTCATACTGAGTTATAGAATCGCGACGTTGTTTTACCATTTTGGTTAAAACGGCTATTGTCTGTTCATCAGTCAGAGTTTCGCGGGTATCCACTTCAATCTGTTTAATGGCAGACAGTGCCATACGAATTGTCCCCAAACGCGCCTTATCTTTGGCACGCATAGCTTCTTTCATTTGGTCTTTTAGCTGTTCGACTAGGCTCATAGTGAGATTAGTATAAACGTACGCGACGTGCGTTTTCGCGAGAAAGCTTCTTAGCTAGACGCTTAACAGCGGCAGCTTTTGCGCGCTTACGTGCAGAAGTTGGCTTCTCGTAGAATTCACGAGCGCGAACATCAGCTAAGATACCTGCTTTTTCACAAGAGCGCTTGAAACGACGAAGAGCTACGTCGAATGGTTCGTTTTCACGTACTTTAATAATTGGCATACGCCATCACCCCTTAGGTGTAGTTAATTTGGCACTACCTGTTTTGGTAGATTAACCAAGGCTATTTAAAATGGTGCCGAATTCTACATCGATTACGATGCTTTTGTAAACCCCTTTGTTAATCGCAAATGACAATCAAGGTGTCATTTTTTTGAGACTGATGATTATGCTTGGTGGAATAAAATCTTCTCAACAGGTAGAATTGCCGCCCTTACAAATTTATCAAGACGAGATGCTATGCGGGTTTTAGGTATTGAAACATCATGCGATGAAACTGGAATCGCTGTTTATGATGATGAGCAGGGACTATTATCCCATGCTTTATATAGCCAAGTGAAATTACATGCAGATTATGGTGGTGTTGTGCCTGAATTAGCATCTCGTGATCATGTGCGTAAAATTATTCCATTGATTAAGCAGGCGCTTAAAGAGGCTAACTCTACTGTTGATGATATTGATGGCATCGCTTTTACTAAAGGACCTGGATTAATTGGCGCGCTATTAGTCGGCGCTTGTGTTGGGCGTTCATTGGCATATTCGTGGGACAAGCCTGCAATTGGAGTTCACCATATGGAAGGGCATTTATTAGCGCCAATGCTTGAAGATGATGCGCCTGAGTTCCCTTTTCTTGCTCTGCTGGTATCTGGCGGTCACTCAATGTTAGTGCAAGTAGAAGGCATTGGCCGTTATCAGGTGTTAGGTGAATCGGTTGATGACGCTGCTGGTGAAGCATTTGATAAAACCGCTAAGCTGATGGGGCTTGATTACCCTGGTGGGCCACGTTTAGCTAAGTTAGCAGCAAAAGGTGTTGAGGCAGGTTATAAATTCCCTCGACCAATGACAGATAAACCAGGGCTTAATTTTAGCTTTTCAGGCTTAAAAACCTTTACCGCGAATACCATCGCTAAAGAGCCTGATGATGAGCAAACAAGAGCCAATATTGCCCGCGCTTTTGAAGAGGCAGTGGTGGATACTTTAGCGATTAAGTGTCAACGCGCATTAAAACAAACAGGTTATAATCGCTTAGTTGTAGCAGGTGGAGTGAGCGCTAATACTCGGTTAAGAGAAAATTTAGCGACCATGATGGCTAAGTTAAATGGTGAGGTGTTTTATCCAAGAGGTGAGTTTTGTACCGATAATGGTGCAATGATCGCTTTTGCTGGCTTACAGCGCTTAAAAGCTGGGCAGGTGGAGTCGTTAGAGGTAGAAGGCAAGCCGCGCTGGCCATTAGATACCTTGTCTGCTGTGTAATTAAGTCATCACCTGATATGAAAAAACCTAAGCCATGGCTTAGGTTTTTTTATATCAATAATATAATCAGTTAGATAGTTTGAGTTAAAACTAGTTAGCTTGTTTTTTCTTACGGGAAAGCTTGCTTTCTTCGCCCACTCTCAAGCGCTTAATATTATCTTTATGGCGAATGACAATTAATAAAGAGAGCATTGCCACTGGAATGACAAAGCGCTCGTCTAACCACCATGTGTAAACTGGTGCAAGTATTGCAGTTAAAATGGCGGCTAATGATGAATAGCGAGTAATAATTACAAATACTAACCAAGTAATAATTAACATGGCGGCTAAATCGCCGCCAATAGGAGCCATCGCGCCAAAGGCAGTTGCTACGCCTTTGCCGCCTTGAAAGTTAAAAAAGAGCGGGTAGATGTGGCCTAAACAAGCTGCGATGGCAATGAGCCCTAATGACACCGCATCTTGACCGAGTAAGTAGCTGCAATAGCTGGGCGCGGCGCCTTTAAGCATGTCGAAAAATAAAACTAAGGCAGCAGAGCTTGCGCCACCGATACGAAGTACGTTGGTTGCCCCAGGGTTGCCTGAGCCTTCAGTGCGAGGGTCGGGTAAACCTCTTAATTTACAAACCAAAATGGCACTTGAAATAGAACCGGCTAGGTAGGCGGTTATAATCATCAATATTGTGATTGTAACAGCGCTCAAATTGGTGTCCTTAGTCTTCTTAGGGTATCATCGCCCATTAATTTATATCACTTGATCTTAATGGTTATTATCAGCTTTTAAAACGCTATTTAGAATGGTTATCATTCATAAATAGCTAGCCATTATCCTACTGCTTTAGTTGCTCAGGAAAAAGACAAAAATCATGATAACGGTTAATTGATGTCATTATCAGCTTTTTTAGGCTGTTTTTTTAAAAAAATGAGTAAAACTCGGAGAAAGCATGGATAAAGTACTTATTCGCGAGCTAAAAATTGAAACTGTAATAGGGATCTACGAGTGGGAAAAACAAATACAGCAAATATTGCTCATCGATTTAGATATGGCTTGGGATAATAAAATGGCTGCTGCCACTGATGATTATCAACATGCCTTGTGCTACGAAAGTGTGTCTAATCGCCTCACTGCATTAATCACTCAAAAACCCGTTGAGCTAATTGAAACTGTCGCAGAAATGATTGCCGAGTGTTTGATGACTGAATTTAAGGTTGAAGGCGTTAAAGTGACAGTGATGAAACCTGGTGCGGTACCTACTGCAGTCTCTGTTGGTGTGGTTATTGAGCGCGGTCAATTTTAGTAACATGTTTTAGCACTATTTAATCATCTTTTCATGTTTGTTCTTTATATTACAGAGTGAGTTAATGGCACGTATTTATATCAGTCTAGGCACTAATATTGACCCTGTTGCACACATGCAGTCAGGATTAATTGATTTGCAGCAGCAATTTGGCCCATTACAGTTATCAAGGATGTTTGAAAGTGAAGCAGTTGGGTTTCAAGGTACCAACTTTTTAAATATGGTGGCCGCAGCTGATACCGATATGAGTATTGCTGAGGTGGTTGCCAGCTTTAAACGAATAGAAAAGCAAAATGGCCGCATTCGCGGTGAAAAAAAATTTAGTCCACGAAGTTTAGATATCGACTTACTGCTTTATGATAATGAAATTTGTCAGCAACCGGTTGAACTGCCTCGAGGTGAGATTTTATTTAATGCTTTTGTATTGTGGCCGCTGGCAGAAATTGCGCCGCAATTAACTCACCCAATAACGCATCAACCCTATCAATTACTTTGGGATAATTACGATAAATCTAGCCAGCATATTTGGCCGATTGAGTTTGACTTCCCTGCAACACTGACACGTTAATATTATAAAGGACAATCATGGAAACCATTCAGGTTATTATACTTGCCATCATTCAAGGGCTAACAGAGTTTTTACCGATTTCAAGCTCCGCTCACCTGATTTTGCCGGCGCAAGTTTTAGGCTGGCAAGATCAAGGTCTTTTCTTTGATGTCGCTGTTCATATTGGTTCATTATTAGCGGTAGTGATCTATTTTAGAAAAGAAATATGGCTCATGCTCAATGCGTGGATAGCGAGCATGGTTAAAGGTGTTCATACCCAAGACAGTAAATTAGCTTGGTGGATCATTTTAGCGACATTACCGGCGGTGTTCTTTGGCTTTATGGCAAAAGATTTAATCGAAACCTACCTTCGTGGCCCTGGGGTAATTGCTATCACAACAGTTATATTTGGTTTGCTGTTGTGGGTCGGTGATAAAATGGCCCGTAATGAGCTAACCGAGTATCAAACCGGTTGGAGAAAGGCGCTATTAATTGGTTTTGCTCAAGCGTTGGCGATTATTCCAGGCACGTCACGTTCAGGTATTACCATCACCGCCGCTTTGATGTTAGGTCTAAACAAAGAAGCTGCAGCACGCTTTTCATTTTTAATGTCAATACCGGTGATTTTAGGTGCGGCGATTTTAATGACTAAAGATGCCGTTTCAAGTGACTTGGTGATTAATTACGGTGAGGTGCTACTGGGTATCGTGGTTTCGTTTTTTGCAGCCTATACTTGTATTTACTTTTTCTTGAAAATTATCAGCAAGATTGGCATGACCCCATTTGTGCTGTATCGCCTAACTCTTGGCGCAGTATTATGTGGCTTTATATTCCTGTAATATAAACCACAATAGATTAATCATTATGAGAGACAAAATCATCAATGATTAATAAAATAAAAAACGGGTGTTATCACCCGTTTTTTATTCCTTAAATTTAGCTGTAAAGTCTAGGACGTTTTCTGTAATGAACTCAATTTTGATCTGCCCTAAGTGTGCGACAGCATTGCATTATCATCAGGCCTCAGCAGGCTACTATTGTGATAATAAGCATCATATTGATAAAAATGCCCAAGGCTATTTATCCTTTATTACCTCAACCAAGTTCAAGGGCGCGAATGAGTCACGTCAGCAACTGCGCTCGAAACGCTTTCTTATGGCTGAAGACTTATTTAAACCGTTAATGGATAAACTGAGTGAGTCATTTAATCAATTGATTGATGGGCGCACCGAACTACAGCACCTGAATTTTAGCTGTGCAGATGGTCTATATTTGCGACACCTTGCTACCAGCACTAATGTTGATGTTAGCCATTGGGGCGTTTCTGAAGCTGAGAACGCACTATTTGCAGCCAGCAAAGAAAATACCCCAGCTAGTCTAATCCTTACCCCTTATAAGAAGTTACCTTTTGCTGATAACAGTTTAGATATCGTGTCGCTATTTGACGTGGCTTTAAAAGGTAAAGAGTGCCTAAGGGTGTTAAAAGACAGCGGTCGATTATTAATGTTAGTGCCCGGTCCTCGGCATTTATGGCAACTGAAGCAGCAGGTATATGACAATTTAGCGGAAAAGCCATTGCAGTTGAATTCACCCAAGCAGATTGAAGTGGTTAATACAAAATCGATTAGCTTTACTGGTGATGTGAGCGGCGAACAAGCGATGACACTGTTGGAGATGAACCACCTTGCATGGCGGGTTAATGATCAATTAAAGCATCAAATTAAGAGTCATCCTGTGACAGGGTTAGAATTTGATTATGTATTGATTACTGCAAAGCTAGCAGAAGCCAAGTAAGTTTATTACAGAGTTAACGTTTGCGCGGCATGCCCTTATGTTGATTTAATCCTGCAGATACAATTAAGGCTTGAAATGGTAAACGACTTAAGTCTGTTTACTATGTTCAAGCCTTAATAATCAACCTATAAAAATAAGCTAATTTTCATGGTTTCTTACTTTTTGTAAGAAGAAGCCATGTTATCGATGCGATCGTTTGCACGCTTAGCTTCAGCTTGAGCGTCCATAGAAGCTGCTTTAGAATCTTTCACATCAGCAGATAATTTGCTTTGCTCTGATTTTAAAGAGCTAACTTCAGAAGATAGTTGATCAACTTTGTTACCTAGGTTAGCAACACTTTCTTCTAAAGCAGTAGTGTTTGCACAACCACCGATAAGAGCAGTCATAGCAACACCAGCAATCATTAATACTTTCTTGTTCATGGAAAATCCCTTCATTATAGGTTGTAATAAGTTGCTGAGGCGTAATACCCAACAGCCTTTTAATTATGTCACAGCTATTGTATTTTGCTACACAAAATGGCAAAAAAAATCATAAAAAACAGCGTGAACCCAATTAATATAAGGATATTCATCTGTAGAAATTTGTAAAAAGACATAATCTACGGCGTTAGTATTAGGTTAATCACTCTGATGTTGAAGTAGTGCTAAGGTTTCGTTTAGTGCATCACGAATGCTTAAACGTTACAATTGCAACGCTTATTGTACTTGGCTTTTTTTATACAGGCTAATGGCCTCAGCTCTGCGTATGCTCAACTGCTGTTTAATTTCTGCGCCCTTAAACCCATCACTAATCACCTGTTGCACATCGACCTCTTTAGCAATGTTAAAGCAATGGGTTAAAAACTCGCTTTGAGGATACTGCGCTTGCTCAAAACCTGTTCGACCTTGAATATCGGCCTGACAACATAATAGTAAGTCTGTTAAGCGTTGCGGTTTGCGCCAAAAATCACCCTTATCAAAAATCTTTATAATGGTTTCAGCGCGTAACTCTAGCGCATTATGGATATTTTGATGTTGGTCGCTGCACAGCAGTGCCAATTCCTTGTATTCATTTGGGGCTTTAATTCTTTGTACTAGCTTTTTGATTATCGGTAAGCCCTTTTGGCCGTGCCCATGATGTTTTGGCCAAAGCTCTGTAGGGGTGATGGCCTTACCTAAATCATGAAGCAAAGCGGCAAAACGAATGGTTTTTTTATCAGTGAGCTTAGCCGAGGCTTGCAATACCATCATGGTATGAATGCCTGAGTCAATTTCTGGATGCCATTTTTCAGGTTGAGGTACGCCGAACAAGGCATCTATCTCTGGAAATAGCACCTTAAGCGCCCCACAACAACGCAGCTGCTCAAAAAAGACTTCAGGGTTCTGACTACTTAAAGCTTTATCTAGCTCTTGCCACACGCGCTCAGGCGTTAAATACGCTAACTCGCCTGAGTCACAGATACTTTGCATCAGTGCTATTGTTTCTTGGGCGATAGTAAAACCAAGGTGGGCAAAACGCGCCGCGAATCGGGCAACCCGCAGAACCCGTAATGGATCTTCAATGAATGCATCCGACACATGGCGTAATTGGTGACTTTCAATATCCGCCATGCCGCCATAGGGATCGTATAGATTGCCTTGGTCATCTTGGGCCATGGCATTAATGGTTAGATCGCGACGCAGTAAATCCTGTTCCAGTGTTACCTCTTTATTGGCATCGCAGCTAAAACCAGAATACCCCTGGCCGCTTTTTCTTTCGGTACGTGCTAAGGCATATTCTTGTTGGGTTTTAGGGTGCAAAAAAACGGGGAAATCACGGCCAACTTGACTATAGCCAAGGGCGAACATCTCCTCGGTTGAACCGCCCACTACCACATAGTCTTTATCTTTGACTGGAAGTGATAAAATGCCGTCACGAACAGCGCCACCCACTAAATAGATTTTCATAAATGTTTTTGCCTAAGGAGCTTTATCTTAAGTATATTAAGATAAATCTTAGCACGACTAACATTTCTGCTGCTAAATTTTGACAAGCAGTACTGCAAGATATAACTTGAGCCGTCAGTTATAGATAAGGATTTTTGGCCAGATGTATAAAGCATTTTATGGATTAAATGATAATCCATTTTCAATCGCACCAAACCCACATTATTTGTTCTTAAGCGACCGTCACCGAGAAGCATTAGCGCATTTAACCTATGGTCTGGGCGAGACCGGTGGCTTCGTGTTATTAACTGGTGAGGTTGGCACTGGCAAAACCACTGTGTCACGTTGTTTATTAAAGCAATTACCTGAGCACACGGATACTGCTTTTATACTTAATCCTTCATTAACTGAACAAGAGTTACTGGCAACCTTGTGTGATGAACTTGCCATTAGCTATGGTGATGCTCCTTCAATTAAACAACTGACCGACTTAATCAGCCAGTATTTACTCAATAATCATAAAAATGGCCGCAATACCGTATTAATTATCGATGAAGCGCAGCATTTGCGCCCTGAGGTGTTAGAGCAACTAAGATTACTGACTAACCTTGAAACAGATACCAAAAAACTGCTGCAAGTGATTCTTATTGGCCAGCCAGAATTACAGCAACTGCTTAAGCGTCAAGAGCTACGTCAGTTAGCCCAGCGAATTACCGCAAGATATCATTTGTTGCCTTTGACCGTTGAAGAGATAGCCTTGTATGTGCAACATCGATTACAAGTCGCTGGGCGTTTTGAGCCGTTATTTTCTAAAAAAGCCTGTAAAGCATTACATAAGTACAGTGGCGGTATTCCACGCTTAACTAACCTGTTGTGTGAACGAGCCTTAATGGCCGGTTATGGCCAATCAAAAGTGCCAATCGATCAGCATATGGTTAAGCAAGCTGCTGCTGAAGTATTAGGTGAAATGCCGGTTGAGACTCGCTCCCATTGGCCTTTAACCATTGCTGCGACATTAGTGATTACCTTTGGGGTGTCTTTTTATGGCTTTTTTCCTCAACAGGTCGGCTCAGAGCAGGCGAGTGCTTTAGTCAATAAACAAGCGGTTGATAAAGTAGCTGTTATTGAAGATGTTGTCCCTGTGGCATTAACACAAGTTAATCGCAATCAAAGCATTGTCCGCGCCGCAATGGCGCAAAGTCGCAGCATTGATAATGCATTTGCTGGACTGTTTGCCTTATGGGGAAAACAACCCATTATTGGTTTATCTTCTTGCCAAGCAGCGACTGAGCAAGGGCTGTTGTGCCATCAGCAGCAGGGGAACTGGAACAGTATTGCAAGGCTTAATTACCCGGCGGTGGTGTATTTAGAAGATCAGCAAGCTAAGCAATTCTATGGGGTTGTGGTAGCTCGCGAAGGTGAGCAAGTATTACTGCAATTAAATGAGCAGCAGCTTTGGGTCAGCAAGGATTGGTTTAACCGTCATTTTAGCGGCACCTTTGAAATTTTATGGCAAACCGATGGAGTAATGCCAAGTGAAATTGGTCAAACATCCAGTTTGTCGCAAATTCAATGGTTAGAAAATAACTTAGCCTTGGTGCAACAACGAACCGCGAGATTATTAAACCGTTTCGATGATACCTTAGAGCAAGATTTAATGGCCTTTCAGCGTCAACATGGACTTAAATCTGATGGCATAGCAGGGAACCAAACCTTGGTGCAGCTTAACTTATACCTCAGCAAGCAAGGCCCAAGATTAACTAAAGTAGGGCGCAGCTAATGTCTATTTTATTAGATGCCGTGACCAAAGAAAAACAGCAACAGATGGGCGAATTACCTGATGCGGTATTAACCCCAAGGGCTGGTTATAAACCAGCGACTAACCAGCATTGGTTACGTCAGCTTTGGGGCAAGGCGCTGGTGTTAATCTCAGTGATCTTATTAGGTGTGTTATCTGCTTGGGGCTTAGCGAGATTAGTGAAACCGACTTTAACGGCGAATTCAGGGGTAAGTTCTAGTCAGGAAAATGAAGCTGTTAAGCAAGCCACATCGCAGCAAAGCCAGAGTTCCAATACCGCTCAAGCAGATAGTGGTGAGATAAGAATTGCCAATAAAGTGGCTTTGCCCTTGGCAAAACCACAAGCTGTTGCTGGCTATGACTTATCTTCAAATAACTCGTCTTTAAATAGCTTATCTTCAAGTGATTCACCTGCAAAGAGTCCATCAAATAGTGGTGATAATACCCAGTATGAATATCGCTTGAATGAGAGTAATCGAGGTCAAGTAAGCTCACTATCGCAAAATGAGCTTGCAGCCACCGCTGTAAGTTCAACAGGTACTGCAAATGCTAGCTCGAATAACTCCCAAAGGCAGTTAACTGCCGCTGAGTTAACCGCGCTCTATGGCGAAGATGCGATTATTTTAGGGGCCAATTCTAACTACAAGCAAACATCGGATTTAACTGCACTGCAGATGAAAGTGGCAACCGCAGCTGAAAACGTCAATTTTGAGCAGCAAGGCGTGAGCAATGAAGTGACCGCTACCCAAAACACCCCAGAAAAAAATCAGTTAACTGCTGAGCAATCGAATAATTTAATGGCCGCTTTTCAAGCCGCTCTTAAAGATGTTGAATATGAAGAATCAGCCAATAAACCTGTGACTGAAGCTGAGTTTGACCCAATCCCTACTCCGAAATCAGATAGCATCCCTAAATACGGTGAGCTACCTGCCAGTGTGCAATTACAAGTACCAGAGTTTAATATTCAGGCTCATGTCTATTCTTCTGATGCAAATAATCGCTGGTTAAACATTGATGGTGCAGAGCTTCAAGAAGGCGATGTGATCAGTGGTAAGCTTAAAATTATCGAAATTAGACCCAGAGATGTGGTACTTGAAATCGATGGCTCAGAGTTTAAAGTGCCAGCAATTTAGTTTGGGTAACTTCTTTAGTTAATCTCTGATTTTAATAAAGGCGCCAATGGCGCCTTTATTGTTTTATGTGTGCTACTCATGTGTGTTACTCATGTGTGTTACTCATGTGTGTTACTCATGTGTGTTACTAGAGCAGAGTATCGGCTGAGCACTGGCTATTAACGCTTAGTTATTAGCGCTTAGTTATTAGCGCTTAGTTATTAACGCTTAGTTATTAGCTCTGATTATTTTAGCGCTTAGTCTTAAAGCTAACACTTTAGCTATGGATCTGATTAGCGATTAAAATCGTTAAGCCATAACCCACGGAGTAACACAGTAATAATGCAGGAAAGTATTTTAAGTAACTCACAAAGGTGAGCTCTTTTATCTTACTCATGGCAATAATCCCCGCAGCAGAGCCAATGACTAGTAGTGAGCCTCCGACACCGACAGAATAGGTTAAACCTAACCATTGGGCTGTGGTGAGTACTGGCTCTGCTTTAAGTAGCGCCGCAGTCAGTGGTACGTTATCTAAAATTGCTGAGCCAACTCCGGCAAAATAGTTCGATATCGCTGGGTTATACAGCCCATAAGCCTGCGTCAGTAGCTCCAAAGTGCCAATTTCCTTGAGCATGCCTACAAGCAATAAAATCCCTAAAAAGAATAGTAAAGTGTCAAATTCTACTTGGCGAATGTACTCTAAAATTTGAATTTCTTCTTTTTTAGTGTGACTGGTACGCCCAACTAAAAACATCACCGATAACCCAGCAAGAAAGGTAAGCACGGGCGGAATATCAAATAAGATATTAAATAGCATTGTCAGAACAATCGTGACTAAGAAAATCAGTCCGATAATGATATCAATAGGGTTTAGTTGTTTATCTACCGGTGTGGTACTGACATGACCTTTAGCGTTTAGAGAGAACAACAGCGCTAATAGCATCACACTAATGCCGGCAGGTAAAAACAAAATCAGTAGTTGTGACATTTGCACTTTACCGGCAAGAAATATCATTAAGGTGGTGACATCACCCGTTATCAAGGCTACTCCGCCTGAGTTAACCGCGAAGATAATTAATACTGCCATACGGCGACGCATTCGACTTGCTAAATTAAATGTGGTTAATAAGCCTAAGGACACCAAGGTGGCAGTGACATTGTCACAGAAGGTGGATAGTACCAGTGCAAAAAGGCCGACTTGCAGCATCAGCATTCTGACAGAAACTTGCTGCGGAAAGATTTTTTGTACTAACAGCTGGATCATGCCTTTGGCGTTGAGATAAGCCACAAAGGTCATTGTCGACATGAGAAATAACCACAAGGTGGCAATTTCCAGTAAATTGTCGTTTAACTCTGCGGCAATGAATGGGGTTTTGTCGGTGCCAGCAGCAGAGATGAATAAACTAATCCAAGCAATACAGCCGAGAAATAGCGTGGTTTTGGCTTTGTTAATATGAGTGACTTCTTCAAACACAATACTGAGTAAGGCAAGTACTGCCAGCGATATGAGAAAGACTTCAAACATATTGATATTTCCATTGCTGCTTAGCAAAGCTAGATTGCTAAAATGAAAGTAGGCAAACCAAGTTAATATTGGTTTGTTTCAGTGCGCGGAATTTCATCACATAAACAGGGTTGTTGCAACTTTGTTCTTATTTGGTTAAAAAAGGGGTTGATAGCAATGCTATCAACCCCTTTTATTTTATCGGGCGATTACAGTGCTTTTAACGCCGCAAAAGCTTTATCTGCTGCCGCTAGGGTCATTTCAAGTTCTTCTTCGCCATGAGCCATTGATAAGAAGCCTGCTTCATAAGCACTTGGTGCTAAGTAAACGCCTTCATCTAGCATAAGGTGATAGAAGTTACGGAAATGCTCCATGTTGCACTTAGTCACTTGATCAAAACTAGTAATAGGGCTGGTGTCTTCAGTGAAGAAGAAGCCAAACATGCCGCCAACATAGTTAATGTTAAGTGGTATACCGTGCTTGTCTGCAGCGGCTTTAAAGCCTTCTGCAATACGTTTAGTTTTTGCTGCTAACTCGTCATAAAGACCGTCTTGGCAAAGGGCTTCCATTTGTGCAAGACCTGCAGTCATCGCAATTGGGTTACCTGATAAAGTACCTGCTTGGTAAACTGGGCCAGTAGGTGCAATAAACTGCATCACATCTTTACGACCACCAAAAGCGCCCACTGGCATGCCGCCACCGATTACTTTACCTAGGGTAGTAAGATCTGGTTTCACATTGTAGTGACCTTGAGCGCCGCTTTTAGACACGCGGAAGCCTGTCATTACTTCATCAATGATCATCAATGCGCCGAATTCATCACAAATTGCTCGCAGGCCTTCTAAGAAGCCGGCAACCGGAGGAATACAGTTCATGTTGCCAGCAACTGGCTCAAGAATAATACAAGAAATCGCTTCAGGGTGTTGCTCGAAGATAGCACGTACTGAATCTAGGTCGTTATAAACCGCGGTAAGTGTGTGCTTTGCAAAATCTTCAGGGATACCTGGTGAGCTAGGTTGACCTAAAGTTAACGCGCCAGAACCTGCTTTTACTAATAAACAGTCAGCATGGCCATGGTAACAACCCTCAAATTTAAGGATTTTGTCACGGTTAGTGAAGCCACGTGCTAAACGAATCGCACTCATGGTCGCTTCAGTACCAGAACTTACCATACGAACTTGTTCAATTGATGGCACCATCTCAATCACTTTTTCAGCCATTTTGACTTCAAGTTCAGTCGGCGCACCAAATGAAAGGCCATTTTCCACAGCGTCTAATACTGCTTGGCGAATTTGTGGGTGATTGTGGCCAAGGATCATTGGGCCCCAAGAACCAACGTAATCGATGTATTTTTTACCATCAGCGTCAAAGATATATGCACCATCGGCTTTTTCGATAAACAGTGGCGAACCACCGACACCATTAAATGCACGGACTGGAGAGTTAACGCCACCAGGGATGGTTTGTTTAGCCTGTTCAAAAAGCGCTTCTGAGCGGGTCATGTGTAATCCTTTTAAGTCGTTAGCCAATTATTTATCGGCTTTGCGTGAATACCAATTAACGGGGCACTCGTATTGTTGTAGTTGATTTTCAACCCCAAGTGTTAGAGCAAAAAGTGCCATTCTTATAAGTAAGCCATTATCAGCTTGTCTGAAAATTGCCAGACTAGGATGGCTATTTAAATCATTATCTAATTCATTGGCTTGAGCACGAGAGTCTCTTGGCAATGGATGCATTATCACAGTGTTAGATTTACAGTGTTTGGTGTAAATACTGTGATTTAAACGGAATTTTCCGCGATATTTATCCGCTTCATCTTGTGAAGGGAATCGCTCTTCCTGAATGCGAGTTAAATAGAGTATATCAGCCTGATGTAAATTACCTTCTAGCTGATCTGTAATTGTGATCTGATGACCAGCATTTTCAATGTCACTGATCACATAGTCAGGCATTGCTAAGTCAGTTGGTGAAATTAATGTGAACTTCACATCTTTATACATGCATAACAAACGTGACAAGGAATGTACCGTGCGACCATGTTTTAAATCACCGACCATGGCAATGTGCATGCCGCTGATATCTTGTCCGTGATGCCCCAATTCTTTTTGAATGGTAAATAAATCCAATAAAGCCTGTGTCGGGTGCTCGTTAGCGCCATCACCGCCATTTATCACAGGAACGCGGCTGCCTTGTGCGAATTCTTTAACTGAAAAAGCGTCCGGGTGGCGCATAGCGATAACATCTGAATAAGTCGATAATACTCTTGCAGTATCGTAAAGTGATTCACCTTTAGACAATGAGGATGAGCCCATGCCGACGGTTTCTCTTACGTTGCCACCAAGTAAATTAAATGCGCAACCGAAGCTGACTCGAGTGCGAGTACTAGGTTCGAAAAATAAATTACCTAAAATGGCGCCATCAAGCACTTTGGTTCGTTTTTCACGAAGTGCATAAGGGGTCATATCATTGGCAACGTTGAAAATAGTGTTGATTGAATCAATATTCAGTTGGTTAACTGAAAGGATGTGAGAACCTGTAAACTGTGTCATCAGCCTGATTTCCAATTATTAGGCGAGTAAATAGAACTATCTACTCAGTGGTTATGTAGGGTGGCTGAGGCGAGATTTTAACAGAGAGTGAACCAATATTAAATCATGCTAATGATTATTTCTGTTATTTAAGATCTCACGCCAATTATACTTGCCCAGAACGGATTTCTTGCCATAGGTTTGCCCAGCTAATGACCCCAACGACATTATTGGTATTATTCTGATAAATATACACTTCACCACTGCGTTTTAGTGACAATAGCTCGTACACTTCATTTAAGGTTGCGGTATCAGCAACGCCGTGCATCAAATGCCGTGAAAGGGTGGTTTTATCTTCAAAGGACTGCATCTCAAGGCTGAGCATTTCAATTTGGTTATCAGCATTACGTACCATCACTGGGCGGCCTTGCGCACGTTTCATGACTTCAAGCAGTAAGTCATTATCGTCATTAACGATCACAAAGCGTTTATCCATCAGCGCCCGTACGCCTTTCTTTTGCAGCCCAAGATTAACCGGCGGCACTTTATAGCCAAGCCCCATAATGTCCAATTGTTTTAAAAAAACCGAATTGGTATTAAAGCCCTGATAGGCAATCAAAAAGGCGGGGATAGTGACAAACATGGCAGGTAAAATAATCGCAGCGTCATTGGTGAGCTCTAATAGTGCCACTAATGCGGCTAGTGGCGCACTTAAACACACCCCCATCATCGCCGTCATTCCGATCACGGTATAAAGGCCAACATAAGGCGCAATTGACGGGAAAAAAATCGCACTAACAAGGGCTAACATGGCGCCAATTAATGCCCCTATTCCGTACAAGGGGCCAATTAAGCCACCAGGAATGCCAAAACTGATTGCAGCAATGGTGGCGATTATTTTAGCCACAAGCAATGCGCCTAAAAACCATAAACTTGGATGCTCGCTAATGGCGGCTTCAATGGCTAAATCACCAGAGCCTAGTGCTTGTGGCAGTATTAAGCCGATTAAGGTGGTGATGACCGCGGCAATCATTAATCGATAAATTAAAGGCCAATGCTGACCAATGGCGGTCATTTTAAGTAATGAGTGATTAAACAGCGCCGCAGTGCAGCCTAAAACGATACCGCCTATGGCAAGAATTGGGTATTGATCTAACGGAATACGAGTGACGTTGATTAAGTCATATTCATGAATATTGCCGAAAACTAACTGGCTTGATAATGCACCACATATGGCTGAAAGCATGATCGGAAAGAAGTAATGAATCTTGTATTCGCGCACAATCACTTCAAATACAAATAATACAGCGGCTAATGGCGCGTTAAAAATGGCGGCGATACCTGCAGCAATGCCACTGGCACACATAATGCGCACACTGTTGTCAGGCAATTTAAATTTTTCAGCTAAAAAGCTCGCGCTCACCGCGCCAAGGTGAATAGCTGGGCCTTCTTTACCCACTGAAAAATTTGCCACTAGCGCAATTAATGCTTGAAAAAACTGACCCGCAGCCGATGGTAACGGCACTTTGCCGTAATGTAATTTGAATCGGTGTAAGACATAGGCAATGCCCATACGGCGATAGCGTTTGGAACCAATACCAGCCACCAACCAAATAAGTAATGCGCCTAAAATGGGTAAGTAAGTGCGCCAATCACTGACTGTGTCAGTGAAATGGGTGGCTTCGGCAAGGGTATACACTTGTGCCCAGTTCAAGGTTAAGCGAAATAAGATGATCACACCGGAGGTAATGAGAGCAAATAAAAGCGCTAACGCACAAAGTTGCACACTAATTTTCGCTTGAGAAAGTTTATCTCTCAAATCGTTACGAAGATATTTGCGTGTAACTGCTTTGGTGTGAATAATAGCGGCTTTACTAAACTTGAATTGCACTTTATTGCCTAACTTCCATCTGTGGGCATATTGTTAGCATAGTATTTTATTAAAGGCTTGTTACCTAATGTTAAATTATCGTCGCTTGCTGAACCGCTTGCAAGTTTTAGAACGAAAAAAGCGCACTTCAGGTCTGTATTTATTTGGGCTGATTGTGATTAGTTTCACCATTGGGGTGCTGAGCCAACATTTTGTTATGTCAGAAGTGATAGAACCCGAGCTTAATGCGGAAGAAATTCAGGCATTACAAACGGCTTACCAGAAACAATCTCTGGTGATTTCACGGCTTGAAATGGCAGTATCAATTGCTGAAAAAGCCAATAGCAACATGCAAACCATGTTCAAAGAACAACTGCAACAGCAAAAAACTATCGAACAAGAGTTAGCATTTTATCGCAGCTTAGTGTCACCAGAAAAAGAGGTGGATGGCATTGCTATCCATGGTCTCGAACTGTCAAAAGGCTTAGTCGCCAATAGTTATCAATTAAGATTAATTTTGACCCAAAACCAAAAGCGTAAAACCAGCGTTAAAGGGGTTGCAGATATTGTGTTGGTGGGTTTACAACATGAACAGCAAGTTGAAATTTCATTATCTGACATTGATATTGAAAAATTTGCATTTGGTTTTCGCTACTTTCAAATATTTGATACTGAAATGAACCTGCCAGAAGGCTTTGCTTTACAACGTGTAAAAGCGGTAGTGCTAGTCTCAGCTGCCCGCGGGGTACGAGGTGGACGTATTGAGCAAACGTTCGATATCGCAGAGTTACTAGAAAGCTAAAAAAGAACTAAGGGTAATACTTGAACAAATTAGTCAGGTAATAGATAATCCCGATCTGAAACTGAAGTTAGAGGTAGTAATGACTGAACAAACAGATGCAGCAATGCCAATCCAATTTACCGATGCTGCGGCAACTAAAGTTAAAGGGCTGCTAGAAGAAGAGCAGAATCCTGAATTAAAACTTCGAGTATACGTAACTGGAGGCGGTTGTTCAGGTTTCCAGTATGGTTTTACTTTTGATGAAAAAGTGAATGAAGGTGACTTCACTATTGAAAAGCAAGGGGTACAACTGGTTGTTGATCCTATGAGTCTTCAATATCTTGTTGGCGGTGAAGTTGACTACACTTCAGGCTTAGAAGGGTCACGTTTCTTCGTGAAAAACCCAAATGCAACAACAACCTGTGGTTGTGGGGCCAGTTTCTCAGTTTAATAGCTAAACTGAGACCAATAAAAAAGCCGTCATGTGACGGCTTTTTTGTGTCTTAAATTGACTATCAAATCAACTAATAATATTGAAGTTCATCCGCGGCTTAAACCACTTCAGCACTTTTGCATTAAAGCTAATCCACACTTGGATTAATGCCAAAATAATTAGCGCTGTAAAGATAATCCAATCAGGCAGTACCATTTGCATAAAGCCAAAATCAAAAGTAGTCGGCCCAGCGACTAAGTTGTCAGGATCATACATAATGACAGGTAGCATGCTATATAAGGCCAGCTGCAAGATCCCGTAGCCACGAAGCATGTATAAAGCCGCTTTTTGACGTCCTGTAATACCGAGCACCATCATTAAGGTCAATATACAGAGCAATACACCTTGCTGGGCCATTAAACCGCTGACGGACGAGATAACGTAGACCGCCAATAAAGCCATTAACCTTTTAGGGAAAACAGCTTTAGTTTGGCTTTCAGCGCTTTGCTCCATTGCGGGAGTATTATCTTTATCAGGGCATATCTCGCTTGTGGTCACATTTTTATCTGTCATGGTTTATATCTGTATTAAAGTATTATGTTTGTGCTTAAGAATTATGTTTTGCTTAAGAATTATGTTTTGCTTAAGAGTTAGTGCTTTGATTGCTTTTTCGGCGTTAAACGTGAATCAAGTTCAAATGGTGGGATCACTACACCCAAATCTTCATGAACTGGGAATACGGCAATGAATAAATCATCTTCTTCCATACCGCTTACCCAACGCTGTTGAAATTCATTAAGTGGAATTGATAATGGTTCACAATCACTCCATTCATCAACAGCCCATAATTTTGCCGCATCTTCAGAAGGCCACATTGGAATACAATCTTCATCTTCAGTGGTGAGCATCACGCAGCCATCTTGATCTTGTAGGCTCCAGATTTGCTGCTCTTGCTTAACTTGCTCAACAAGGTAATCGTATCTTGCTTCTGGGGTCATGTTTAATTGGTCGGCAATAGATTTTGATTTGCTACTCATGGTGTATTCTCAATAAAATAAGTAAATAGGTTGCGGTATTGGCTAAATTGAGCAGCTAAAGAGCAAGCTTTAGCGTTACCAAATCCCGTCGGTGGCTCATGATAACATCGACTTTTAGATTGAAAAAGAAAAGAGCACTCAAGGTGCTCTTTTATTCGTGACTCAGTGGCTAATGAGTGTGCTTATGTATTGTCAGCTGGCTTTTCAAAAAAGCGATAAATCAAACCTGCAATAATCGCCCCTGCAATGGGTGCAAGCCAAAATAACCACAGCTGAGATACCGCCCAATCGCCGACAAATAATGCAGGCCCAGTGCTACGAGCAGGGTTAACTGAGGTATTTGATACTGGAATACTGATCAAATGAATTAACGTTAGCCCTAAACCAATCGCAATCGGGGCAAACCCCGCAGGAGCACGAGAGTCTGTGGCACCTAAGATGATTAATAAAAAGAATAACGTCATTACCACTTCAGTAATTAATACCGCCGTTAAATTGTAGCCACCAGGAGAGTGCTCACCAAAACCATTTGAGGCAAAACCGCCTGCTAAACTAAAGCCATCTTGACCTGTGGCAATAAGGTATAAAATACCTGCGCCAGCAATACCGCCAGCCACTTGGGCAATAATATAGGGCGCTAGCTCAGATGCGGGGAAGCGACCCCCAGCCCATAAACCAAATGAAACTGCTGGATTTAGATGGCAGCCAGAAATATGACCAATGGCAAATGCCATGGTGAGTACGGTTAAACCAAAAGCTAAGGATACGCCCAATAGCCCAATACCTACTTCAGGAAAAGCCGCGGCCAATACCGCACTACCACAGCCGCCTAACACTAACCATAAGGTTCCTAGAAACTCTGCAAACATTTTTTGCGAAATACTCATTTAACCTTCCTTAATTTAAATTGAATACTGCTGTGTGAACAAAAATTAATCACTACAAAGAGTTAAGCAGTAATTTCCCGTTATTACAATGTGACTTTGTACAAGAGAGGGAATTTAAAGAAAAAGTATTAACGCTGAACAAAGCTTGTGGGTGAAACCCCACTCACTTTTGTTCAGTTATATGCATCGCTTTGATATCGAGTTTTGATAGCGAGTTTAGGTACTAGTATTGCTATCTATTCACTTACTAAATAGCGCTGTAAAAGCTGCCTAGGATCGCCGCTCTACTTGCGCCAGTCACAGCGGGTAAGTTGGCCGTTAAGCCGTGGTGATGTCTCATAGCAAGCCAGGCAAAGGCGATGGCTTCAACCCATTTGGGGTCCATACCGATTGCTGTGGTACTTGACAGGGTAAAGTTAGGCACCAGCATGGCTAAACGCTGCATCAACTCAGTGTTAAAAGCACCGCCGCCACAAACAAAAATATCGCCAGTATCCGTGAGTTGATTAATATCATTGGCGATTGTCTGACAGCTAAGATCAAGTAGCGTGGATTGAATATCCTCTAGTGCTAGATGAGAAAAATCAGCCAATTGCTGTTCAAGCCAAGCATGATTAAATAGCTCTCTACCAGTGCTTTTAGGATAGGCCATGGAAAAGTACGGGTGAGTTAACAGGTGAGTTAATAACTCGGCATTGGTGCTACCTGATGCGGCCCATTGACCTGATTCATCAAAACTGAGCTGCTGCTGTTGCAGAATGAATGCATCCATGAGGGTGTTACCTGGGCCTGTATCAAATCCAATAACCTGATCAGATTCCCCTGGCAAATAAGTGATATTAGCAATGCCGCCAATATTTAAAATAATCCGTGGTGTGTGAGCTTTAGCAAATAACGCTTGATGAAATGCTGGTACTAACGGCGCCCCTTGACCGCCTAAGGCAATATCTTTGCGCCTAAAGTCTGCAATGACGTTAATACCCGTGGTAACCGCTATGGTATCCGCATCACCAATTTGTAAGCTGAAACCATGCTCAAGATTGGGCATGTGGCGAATGGTTTGGCCGTGACTACCAATGGCTATGACATCGGCTTTATTAATAGTGGTGGTTGCTAATAATTCGTTGACCGCCTGTGCAAACAGTAAGCCCATACTTCTGTCCATGCGGCCCATAATGTTCAGTTCATCATTATTAGGACTACATAGACGGTGTAATTGATGCAGAACATGCTCTGGAATTGCTACCGTATAGGTAGCGATTAAGCGGGTTTGGTTATTGCTAAAATCAACTAAAACAGCATCGACACCATCCATACTGGTGCCTGACATTAAACCGATATAATACTGAGGTTTATCCATGGTATTGGCTCATTTATGAAGCGGGCTAGATTCTGTATGAAACTAGCCCAACAAAGGAATGGGTGACTAGAGAAACGCTAGTTCAATCGCGGCATCACAGGTTAATTACTGGCGTAATGCTGCTGCTTGTTTTGCTCAATTTTAGCCATTATTTGCTTGCTGAGTATATCAAACTGCGCTTTTTCTTTTTTATCAATTGGCTTAGATTGCGGTAACTTGATGGTTCTTGGATTGCGATGCACGCCATTAACGATAAATTCGTAATGTAAGTGAGCGCCAGTAACGCGACCTGTTTTTCCTAAAGTACCAATAATCTGCCCTTGCTTAACGGTTTCGCCACGTTTTACTTTGCGTTTTGTTAGATGCAGATATTTAGTGGTGTAGGTATCGTTATGCTTGATAAAGACATAGTTACCATTGTATTTGTTATAACTTGACTCAATCACTTTACCGCGACCTGCAGCTTTAATAGGGGTACCAATAGCAGCCACATAATCTACCCCACGGTGTGCTCTAACCTGGCCTGTGACTGGGTGTAAGCGACGCGGATTAAAGCTTGAGCTGACATATTTAAAGTCAACAGGTGAGCGAAGGAAGGCTTTTCGCATGCTACTGCCTGTTTCTGAGTAATATTCGCCATCGGTATAACGTACAGCTGTGTAGCGCTCACCTTGGTTAACAAATTCGGCGGCTAAAATGTTGCCGGTACCAATAAATTGGCCATCAACAAACTCTTCTTCAAACATCAATGAGAAATGATCGTCTTTACGTATATCTAGAGCGAAATCGATATCCCAACCAAAAATGTTGGCAAGTTGCATAATATGGTTAGCTGATAAACCGGCGCTGGCTGCAGCGCTCCAAAAATTAGTACTAATATTGGCGGTGATGAACTTCGTTTCTAAGGTAATGGACTTAACATTGACCTTTTCTTCGAATTTATCATCAAACTTTGAAATCAATAGAGTAGAGACTTTGTCCATTTGATAACTAATTTGAGTCACTTCATCTTGGGCATCTTTAGAGACAATAATCTCTTCACCGGGCATGATTTTGAGTAAATTTTTCTTAGATACAGGCAAACGGGTAATTTGATAAACATCTTTTGGACTTAAGCCTGCTCTATTGGCTAAGCCACCAAAAGTGTCACCTTTAGCGACTTTAAAGGTTTTATGTGACAGTAAATCTGCTTCACGATAGGGTACGGCATTTTCAACATCTGCTTGGGTGGCTAATAAGCCGTCTGAGGCTGTCATTAATGGGTTTAAATCAGCAATAGGATTACTTTCTTGCGAAGGGCGAAGCTGAGCATCATTATTGCTTGCCGTTATAGTGTTTGCTGGGGCGCTGCCTCCAGGCGGGGTAGGGGTTCTAAAGGCCAGCGGTACAGAGTATTGGCTTTGTTTGTCATTGTTGCTGACATGACCTTCTTCAGACAAAGGGTCTTGGATGCCAATTCTATCGGAAATATCAACTGTACCAGTGTTAGCTTGTTTGGATGCTTGGGCATTATCTGATGGGAATAACACGATAACTATCGTGAGAATAACTAATGAACACAGTGCAATTTGGTGCACTTTAGGGAGCAATTTAAATAAAGTGATAAACTTTGCCATTGACCTAGGTACCAATTTCTCTTTTTCGTTGTAATCCCCTTAGTGTACACACTTTCAATTACTGTGGCTAACAAGTAACATAGGCGTCTTATTTTTTATCCAAGCTGCAGGAGTAGGTGCCGAAATGGCTGATTTAGACCAAGTGTTAGCAGAAATTAAACGCGGTACTGACGAGATTTTAGTTGAGTCTGATCTGCTAGAAAAACTTAAAGAAGGTCGTCCTTTAAGAATTAAACTAGGTGCAGACCCAACCGCTCCAGATATTCATTTAGGTCACACGGTGATCTTAAATAAGCTACGTACCTTCCAAGAGTTAGGTCATGAGGTGATTTTCCTTATTGGTGACTTTACCGGTATGGTTGGTGATCCTAGTGGTAAAAACACCACGCGCCCGCCATTAACTCGTGAAGATGTACTGGCCAATGCTGAAACATACAAAGAGCAGGTATTTAAAATTCTTGACCCGGCAAAAACCCGCATTGAGTTTAACTCATCGTGGTTAGAGTCACTGGGCGCTGCAGGTATGATCCGTTTAGCATCACAACAAACCGTTGCACGCATGATGGAACGTGATGACTTTAAAAAGCGTTATGCTGGTGGTCAATCAATTGCAATTCATGAGTTTATGTATCCATTACTGCAAGGCTACGATTCAGTTGCATTAAAAGCTGACGTTGAATTAGGCGGAACCGATCAAAAGTTCAACCTATTAATGGGTCGTGAGCTACAAAAAGCGGAAGGGCAAAAGCCACAAACCGTGATCATGATGCCTTTATTAGTGGGTTTAGACGGCGTGAAGAAAATGTCTAAATCGGCACATAACTACATTGGCGTTAGCGAGCCTGCAAATGAGATGTTTGGCAAAATTATGTCAATCTCAGATGACCTAATGTGGAGCTACTTTGAATTGTTGTCATTCCGCCCATTGGCTGAAATTGCACAATTTAAGCAAGATGTTGAAAACGGTCAGAACCCACGTGATATCAAAATTGCCTTAGCAAAAGAAATCATCGCCCGTTTTCATGATCAAGCTCAAGCAGACTCAGCACATCAAGCCTTTATTGATCGTTTCCAGAAGGGCGCTATTCCTGATGATATCGAAGAAGTTGAGCTTGAAGCTGGCGAAGGCTTAGCGATTGCTAACTTACTTAAGAGTGCGGCACTGGTTGCTTCAACATCTGATGGCATGCGCATGATCAAGCAAGGCGCGGTTAAAATGGATGGCGAAAAGCTCACTGATACGCGTCAGGTATTTACTGCGGGTATGACCGCGGTATTCCAAGTAGGTAAGCGCAAGTTTGCTAAAGTTTCGCTTGTATAGGCAGACAATAAATTCTGATGGGGCTTAATCCCTAAAAGCAAAAAACGGCTCAATGAGCCGTTTTTTTATGGGTAAAATTTACCAAATAATGGCAATCTACACAGGTTTTTAGCGCGAGTTAACTTTATTGTGACTCAAGTTGATCGGACATGGTTTGATAGTCCATTAAGTCAACTTGTTCTGTCACCCGCTCGGTTTTCATATCGAACTTTAAGGTGGTAACACCAGGCACGGCGATTTCAATAATCTTGCCGGGTTTGCCAAATTGATCACCTGGGCCTCTAAGGTGGTAGTTACCAATGAGTACCACTAAAGAGCCAGTATTAAACATGTGCTCAATATTCAATTTATACTCAAGAACGCCATCATGGGCGCGCTGGAAAAACTCGATAATATGACGACCGCCGGTGTATTTTACATTGGCGGTTTTATCAAAAAAGACGCTTTCACGATTATAAAACTTCTTTAAAGTGCGGTAATCATGGCTGGTTAATGCTTGCATGTATTGCACTGCAAGCTGCTGCTGTTTTGGCATTTCGCCGCTATTAGCCAGGCTTGAAGTGCTCCAAATACTACTCAATAAACAGCATACTAATAAAATGAGTCGCATCTAATGGCCCTTAGTTTTTAAATCGAATGCAGGTAATGATAAATGCCAGCGAATTGCACTTAAGCGAATAATCAAGGTGCTAAACATGGCCAAAAACAGCGCGTAAGTGCTATCCATGCCAACTGCAATACTCAAGGTATAACAGATACCGCCAACAATAGAGGCAGTGGCATATATTTCGGTGCGCAGCACCATAGGCACTTGCTGGCATAATAAGTCTCGGATAATACCACCACCGACACCGGTGATTAAACCTAAGATCACCGCAGACATGCCAGATAACCCTAGTTGCAATGCTTTTTCTGCACCAATCACGGTAAACAGAGCCAAGCCAAAGGCATCGGCTATGGGGAGGGTTAACTTAGGTAATTTATGAGGTTTACGAACTAAAATGAAACAGGCAATCACGGTTGCCAAAATGACCACCACATAACTAGGGTTACTGATCCAAAACACCGGTGTTGAGCCAATAAGCGCATCACGAATACTGCCGCCACCAATGGCGGTCACTGAGGCCAAAACAATTACCCCAAATGGGTCCATTTTATGCTTACCTGCGGCTAATGCGCCTGATAAGGCAAAGACCGCGGTGCCACACAAGTCAAAAAAGTAAATCCACTCAATCATTGCTAAGCTCTTTTAAGTGGATATTGAGTGCATCGACCGAAATACGGATTTCAACTACAGATAAAATCAGTGAATAAAGTAAAAATAATAAACTCACCCCAAATACCATTGAGCCGATATCAAACAGCCCCAAATAAATAAAAATCATGCTAATGACACAGATGGCAAAACTGATGACGCCTGCTTCTTGCATGCGTCTAATAATCTTAATGCGCTGACGAAGGTTTTTAATTTGTTCGCTATTAATTGGCTTACCTGAGGAGCTTAAGTTTCTGATTAAAGCTGCTAATGCGAAAAAACGGTTAGTGTAAGCTAACAACAATAATGAAATAGCTGGGAATAACAAACCTGGGGTCGTTAAAGATATTTGCAGATTATCTAACAAAAGGAGTCGCCTCTACATCAAACAACAAAAATGACTAAGCTGGGTATAATAACCTTTTTATAATAAAGTTACATCGCTTGAAACCACCTTAATGCGGTCCACAAAATCGGAATGGCAATGGTAAAACAAATCCAAAAGCTGATTGCCCATGATGTCAAGCTGATCGCGTTGCGGATATCTTGAGTAAGCGGCATTCTTGATGGGTTTATCTTGCTTAATTCAACTCGTTGCAATTGGTGTTTTAAGATAAATTTTTGCGGCCCGCCTAACTCCACTTCCAACACTTTACTGCCAATGTATAAGCTTGAGTAACCGAACACTCCAGCTGTATGAGCTGGCTGTTTAACTAATGCTGATACGTTTTTTAATTTGCCTTGCAAAATTAAAGTCAGATTCCACAGTAAACTGGGGAGAGCAAAAATGATTTGGTTGAGGGCATAAATAGGGGCGCTAAAGTAGCGGTATTGCGGCACGTAATTAGGCCAGCAATGTTCTAATTGACTTAGCAAATGGATAAATAACACCAAGGGGGCACCGCCAATGGCAAAAAATAAGATGGTGGCGACAGTGCCATAACTTGGGCTGATTAATAGCCTTTCAATGGTGGCTTTACAAATACCGACTTCTGACAAACTATCGGTTTGCTGAATTAGCCATGGGCTCAGTAACTTTTTGGCTCGTTGTTTATCATTAAGCTTTAGGGAGTTTACAACGTCATTCGCGATGGGTCTGAAGCCTGCGTCACTGATGCAAAAATACACTAATAAAAAGTCAAAAAACCAAGGGTACACTGCCAGCGACAAGATAAAGTAAACGCTAAACCACAGTGGTAAAATCAGTAACAGTGTTGCGAGTAGGCCGGCGGTAACTTGCTGTTGAGAAGAACGCTGTGGATGGTTAACTTTCGCGCTTAATTTATTAGCCAGTAGCTGAAAAAAAACAATTGGCTGCAAATGTCTAGGTATTGGCGCCACTCTAGAAATGAGCAACGCCATAAAAAGCACCAGACAGTTAGCTAGAAAACTACCATCAACCGTAATGAGCTGTTGGTAAAAAGAACTATCAAACAATGTCATAGCACCTTATTAGTCCACATCCACAGTGTTAACCCTATTGGCAGAACGACATCATTTTGCTGCCAATAACGGCTAAATTAAATTACCTTGGGCTTCTTTATAGGTTTTTTAGTAATGCAATGACCATTAGTGCTGAGTAATGACCTGCTTTTACAATGTAGGAATCAAAATCAACAGGCGAGTCGTTGTTAGCATTATCTGATAATGAGCGGATGACAACAAACGGCACCTTAAATTGATGACAAACTTGCGCAATCGCAGCGGCTTCCATTTCACATGCCGCCATAGTTGGGAAGTTAGCCAGCATCACTTTTGTGCGTTCAGGATCGCAAATAAAGCTATCACCTGTGGCGATTAAACCTTCAATCACCTTAGCTTCACCTAATGATGAAATAGCCGCTTTAGCGGCAGTGACTAACTTTTCATCAGGGATGAAAGCAGCAGGCTGCGATGCCATTTGACCAATTTCATAACCAAAGGCGGTTACATCAACATCGTGATGACGTACTTCAGATGAAATAACAATATCGCCAATATTTAAACTGTCAACAAATCCACCTGCAGAGCCAGTGTTAATCACAGCGTCAACCTTAAAGTTGTTGATAACTAATGTGGTTGCAACGCTGGCAGCGACTTTACCAATGCCTGAACGGGTGACGACAACATCTTTACCTGAAAGTTGTCCTTCAACGAATTCGATTCCCGCTACAGTTGAGTGTACTGGATTGGTCATTGATTCAATTAGGTGAGCAACTTCAGGTTCCATTGCACCGATAATAGCGATTTTCATAATTAGCGTCTCAAACAGTTCATTTAAATAATGGCGGCTAATATAGCACAAAAGCAAACAGGGAATGAGCACTGTAGTAGCAATTTCAGCAAATAAAAAAGCGCATCAAAAGATGCGCTTTAAGAGCTTTGCTATCACAAGTTTTGCTATTAATCAGCCCAAGCTGTGTTATTGACCGCGGCTTGTCAGTGGCTGCAAAAGTGAGTTATGCGTCTTCAAAAGCGTTTAAAATCCCTTGAGCTGCATCGCGGCCTTCAGCAATAGCGGTAACGACTAAGTCTGAACCACGTACCATATCACCACCGGCAAACACTTTCGGGTTGGTTGTTTGGAAAGGGTTATCGTCAAACTTACTGGCTTTTACTAAACCCCATTCATTGGTTTCAATGCCAAAGTCGCTAAACCAAGCTGCAGGGCTGGCTTGGAAACCAAAGGCAATGATAATGGCATCAGCTTCAAGGGTTTGCTCACTACCGGCAATGACTTCAGCTTTTTGACGACCAGATTCATCGGCTTCGCCCATTTGAGTTTCTACACACTCAATGCCTGTGACTATGCCATCTTGCTCTTTGATTGCCACCGGTTGACGGTTAAATAAGAAGTTGACGCCTTCTTCGCGGGCATTTTGCACTTCACGGCGAGAGCCTGGCATGTTTGCTTCATCACGACGATAAGCACAAGTGACGCTTTTAGCCCCTTGGCGCACAGCAGTGCGGACACAATCCATAGCTGTATCACCACCGCCTAATACCACCACGTTTTTACCTTCAAGGCTTAAATATGGGTTTTCAGAGCATTCAGTGCCCATTAAATGATGAGTATTACCAATCAAGTAAGGCAGTGCTTGAATGACACCTTGACTGTCTTCACCGGGTAGGCGAGCTTTCATTGCTGTGTAGGTACCCATGCCGAGGAACACAGCATCATAACCATCTAGCAGGCTTTGAAAGGGAATGTCTTTACCAACGGTAACGCCCATTTTAAATTCAATGCCCATACCTTCAAGTACACTACGTCGGGTGGCCATAACCTCTTTATCAAGCTTGAAAGATGGAATGCCATAAGTCAGCAAACCACCAATCTGTGGGTATTTATCATATACCACAGCTTTAACACCGTTACGACTTAAGATATCAGCACAACCAAGGCCCGCTGGCCCTGCACCAATAATTGCCACGCGCTCTTTGCGTGGCTTCACTTTTGTCATATCGGGTCGCCATCCCTGGCTGATTGCAGTATCGGTAATGTATTTTTCAACATTACCAATGGTGACTGCGCCGAAATCATCATTGAGGGTGCAAGCCCCTTCACATAGACGATCTTGAGGGCACACTCTGCCACATATTTCTGGCAAGGTATTGGTTTCATGAACCAAATCTGCCGCTTCTAGAATACGACCTTGTTCGGCCAGTTTTAGCCAATTAGGAATGTAGTTATGCAGTGGACACTTCCACTCGCAATAAGGATTACCACAATCTAAACAACGGTCTGCCTGCTCAGCCACTTGAGGCTGAGAAAACGGCTGATAAATCTCAATAAATTGAGTTGAACGTTTCGAAGCGGCGTGTTTAGTTGGATCTTTACGATCGACTTCTATAAATTGAAAATCATTACTCATCTTAATTTACCCCGCCTTTACTGCAAGTTCCGGGCTTTTTTGCTCAATTTTGAGCAAGTCAGCAACGGCAATGTTCTTCGGCTTCACTAATACAAAACAATCTAACCAGTTCTCAAAATCACTTAAGATCATTTTGGCATGCTCACTGCCAGTGGCGCTTGCATGCTCTTCAATCAAGCCTTTAAGGTGTTGCTGCTGTATTGTTGATTCTAGTTTTTGGGTATCAACAAGCTCAGTATTAACTCGGCGACTAAAGTGATTAAAGCGATCAAAGATATAAGCAAAACCACCCGTCATACCTGCGCCGAAGTTAACCCCTGTTTTACCAAGAACAACTACGATGCCGCCAGTCATGTACTCACAACCGTTGTCACCCACACCTTCAACCACAGCTACGGCGCCAGAGTTACGCACCCCAAAACGCTCGCCAGCTTGACCTGCAGCATAAACTCGGCCGCCAGTTGCACCATATAGACAGGTATTACCCATAATGGCACTGCGCTCACTTTGGAATGGGCTGCCAACAGGAGGATGGATAATAATCTTACCGCCAGACATGCCTTTACCGACATAGTCATTAGCATCACCAATTAGCTCTAAATCTAACCCCGGGCTATTCCATACCCCAAAGCTTTGACCTGCACTGCCGTTAAATTGCAGTGTGATAGGTGATTTAGTGCCATCTTTACCAATGTTGGTGGCAATAAAACCTGATAATGTCGCGCCGATTGAGCGGTCGGTATTGTTAATGGCATATTGCTTGGTTAACGCCTCACCGGCTAATACCGCTTGGGCTGTGTCTGAAACAATTTGTAGATTTAACTCACCTTTATCAGAAGGCGGGTTTAACTCTTTCCAAGTTATAGCACTTCCGTCAGCGACTTTTGGCTGATATAAAATTGGCGCTAAATCGAGTCCTAACTGCTTGGCTGTTTGGCCTTCAAGGGCATATAACCAATCAGTACGGCCGACTAAATCTTCAAATTTAGCAACGCCTAATTTTGCCATCCATTCACGGACTTCTTGAGCGACAAACTCAAAGTAAGTAATTACTCGCTCTGGCAAGCCATGATAATGCTTGTCACGTAAGTTTTTATCTTGGGTTGCTACACCGGTTGCGCAGTTGTTTAGATGACAAATACGCAGATATTTACAACCTAAAGCAATCATAGGTACGGTACCAAAGCCAAAGCTTTCTGCACCTAACAACGCGGCTTTAATGATGTCTTGACCGGTTTTTAAGCCGCCATCGACCTGTAAGCGAATTTTATGACGCAAACCATTCTCAACCAGTGATTGATGCACTTCCGCAAGGCCAAGCTCCCATGGTGAGCCAGCATATTTAACTGACGTAATTGGACTGGCACCAGTACCGCCATCGTAACCTGATATGGTGATCATATCGGCGTAAGCTTTCGCAACACCCGTTGCGATGGTGCCAACGCCCGGCTCAGATACCAGTTTCACTGACACTAAAGCTTTAGGGTTGATTTGCTTTAAATCGAAAATCAGCTGGGCTAAATCTTCGATAGAATAAATGTCATGATGCGGCGGTGGCGAAATTAAGGTAACCCCAGGGCGCGCATGACGAAGACCAGCGATTTCAACACTCACTTTATGGCCAGGTAACTGACCACCTTCACCGGGTTTTGCCCCTTGAGCGACTTTAATTTGCAATACATCAGCATTAACAAGGTAGTGGGCTGTAACGCCAAAACGGCCAGAGGCAATTTGCTTAATCGCTGAGTTACGTTCGCTATTGAAACGACTTGGGTCTTCACCACCTTCACCAGAATTTGAACGGCCACCAATGCGGTTCATAGCAACGGCTAAGGCTTCATGGGCTTCCGGACTTAATGCGCCGATACTCATTGCAGCGCTATCAAAACGTGGGAATAAGTTTCCGGCAGCTTCAACATTTGACTCGTCAATGGCCGCATTTGTGCCTTTAATGCCAATTAAGTCACGTAAGGTCGCAATAGGGCGGTCATCGACTAACGCTGCAAATTTCTTATATTTCGGGTAATCCTGATCTTTAAGACTTTGCTGTAACGTATTGACGACATCGGGGTTGAAACTATGATACTCGCCGCCTTCAACATACTTTAATAAACCGCCTTGTGGCAGTGGTATGTGAGCGCGAAACGCTGCAGTATGAAGCACTTTTTGATCGGTAGCTAAATGTTCAAAGCTTGCACCTTCAATACGGCTAATCACGCCTTTAAAGCACAATTCAATTACATCTGAAGATAAACCAATGGCTTCAAATTGCTGGCTACAACGGTAAGAGCCTACAGTACTGATCCCCATTTTCGACATGATTTTACGCAGGCCTTTTTCAATACCTTGGCGGAAGTTCAACATCAAGATACTGTCATCTTCTACTTGATGTTTCTTTGCCATGGCTGAAATAGACTCATAAGCCAGATAAGGGTAAATCGCTGTCGCGCCAAAACCTAATAGCACGGCAAAGTGATGTGGGTCGCGCGCTGATGCAGTTTCAACAATAATGTTGGTGTCACAACGTAAGCTTTGATCAACAAGGCGTTGCTGCACCGCGCCCACAGCCATAGCGGCAGGGATCACTTGAACATTTTTAGCGGCGGCTCTGTCTGACAGGATTAGTAAGGTTGTGCCACTTCTTGCTAAACGCTCAGCTTCATCGGTAATGCGCTCGATAGCTTGCTTTAAGTTTTCGTGGGCGTCGTAGTTTAAATCAATAGTATTCGCACGGTAGTAACTGCTATCAAGACCAAGTAACTGATTAAAATCACTAAAAAGTAAAACGGGTGATTCAAACATCACTCGATAAGCCACGCCGGTTGTTTCGCAAAATAAGTTTTGCTCGCGCCCAATACAGGTGGTTAACGACATCACATGTTTTTCACGTAATGGATCAATAGGCGGGTTGGTGACTTGTGCAAACTTTTGACGGAAATAGTCATACAGTGAGCGAGATTTTTTCGACAATACCGCCATTGGAGTATCATCACCCATTGAGCCAGTAGCTTCTTCACCTTTACTTGCTAGCACCCAAATAACTTGCTCTAACTCTTCACGGCTGTAACCAAATTGCTTTTGATACTGAAGTAACACATCAGCACTAAAATTACTGGCGCCTTGTTGAGCGGCATCAATTTTGGTCGCAGGTTTTAAGGTGCGGCTATTTTTAGCCATCCATTCTTTGTATGGGTGGCGACGTTTTAAGTCATTATCGATTTCAAATGACGAATACAAACGGCCATTCATGGTATCGAGTACTAATAATTCGCCAGGGCCAACACGGCCTTTTTCTACCACTTCATCGGCAGAATAATCCCAAATACCCACTTCTGATGCCAGTGTTAGGATGCGATCCTTGGTTATAACGTAGCGAGAAGGGCGTAGGCCGTTACGGTCTACGGCGCAGGCAGCATGGCGGCCATTGCTCATTACGATGCCAGCAGGGCCGTCCCACGGCTCCATATGCATCGAGTTGAAATCATAAAATGCTTTCAACTCATCATCCATTTCAGGATTACTTTGCCAGGCTGGTGGTATAAGTAAGCGCATAGCACGGTATAAATCCATGCCACCGGCTAATAGCATTTCCAGCATATTATCTAATGATGATGAATCAGAGCCAGTTTCATTAACAAAAGGCGCGGCTTGTTGTAAATCAGGCAATAGCGGTGAATTAAATTTATAAGCACGGGCTCTGGCCCATTGGCGGTTACCGGTAATGGTATTGATTTCACCATTATGTGCTAAAAATCTAAATGGCTGCGCTAATGGCCACTTCGGCGAGGTGTTAGTTGAAAAGCGCTGATGGAATAAGCAAATGGTGCTTTTGAGACGAATATCGGCTAAGTCAGAATAAAATGCTGGCAAGTCTGCAGGCATCATTAAGCCTTTATAGACAATAACCTCACCCGATAAGCTGGCAACATAGAAGTCGCTATCATCGATGATTTGCTGTTCAAGACGGCGTCTGGCCATATAAAGCCGACGTTCTAAATCTTTTTCACGCCAGCCCACAGGGGCATTAATTAACACTTGGTAAATTTGTGGCAGGCTTTTGCGGCCAATCTCACCCAGTACATCAGGGTTTACAGGCACCTTTCTCCAACCGGCAACACTTAAGGTTTCACGCTGGAGTTCTTTTTCTAAAATGGCTTTTGCGGTTTCAGCTTTGACTGGATCTTGGCTGAGAAATAGCATGCCCACTGCAAACTTGCGGCTAAGGTGCCAATCATTTTCAGTTGCAATGGCTGCAAAAAAGTCTTTCGGCATCGACATTAATAGTCCACAGCCATCACCTGTGCGACCGTCTGATGCTATCCCGCCACGGTGTTTCATTCTATCCAAACCGTGAATAGCAGTACGGACAATACGATGGCTAGCATCGCCATCCATTTGGGCTATTAAACCAAATCCACAATTGTCCCGCTCAAAACTGGGATGATATAAGCTCATACAAAAACTCCCTAAACCTAACTTAATACGACTCGGATAATGCGGAGAAGTTCTCATAGATATGCACCCGAACCACCCAAATTAGCTTGATAATGGATAAAGGTCAAACTTAAATTACTCAACAAAATGAATTGTTACTGTTATTACAAATGTTATAAAAAAGCTACCTTACGTTAACGTAAGATGTTTTTTTGTTCGTATAACCTTATGAATAAAAAGAATTTTAAAATTACAAAATTGTCACTTTTACTTTTGGTTAACATTTGGTGTTGATTGATATTGATTTATGGATAGTGAATTTATTTTCAAGTACAGTTTGAACAGGTAAATTGCCTTAAATGATTATTTATTCAATTAATTTGACTAAGAGTTGTAACTGCCAAGTTCAAAAATGTGCCCTTTGTCACTGTGTGAATATAAATTAATCGATTTATTTACTGTTTTTTTGATGTGGCACTAAGTTTTTATCTGTCAGAGCCTGTATTGTCTGCCACTTTTTGCCGTCAGGAGCAATTGTGGGTTTAGATGATTTTGTAAATACCTTCGGTGCAGTATGTAAGCAGCAATATGGCGGCAGAATTAAAAAGCTGACAATTGATGCTAAGTTCACTTGCCCAAATCGAGATGGAACCTTAGGTAAAGGCGGCTGCACTTTCTGTAATGTGTCGTCATTTAGTTATGAGCAAGGCACTGAAGCCAGTATCTCTGAGCAATTAAAGCAAGGTAAGCAGCGCTCGCTAAATGATAGTGCCAAATATATTGCCTATTTTCAGGCTTATACGAGTACCTATGATGAGTATCAGGTGCTAAAGACGAAGTATGATGAGGCCATTAAAGATTCAGATATTGTTGGCTTACATATTGGTACCCGCCCGGATTGTGTACCAGATGATATTTTAGATTTGTTAGTCAGTTATCAAGATAAGGGGACTGAAGTCTGGCTTGAGCTTGGCTTACAAACTTCAAACAATGACACCTTAAAGCGCATTAACCGTGGTCATGACTTTGCTTGTTATCAAGATACAGTGCAGCGCGCTCGAAAACGTGGCATTAAAGTCTGTGCTCATTTGATCCTTGGCTTGCCCGGTGAAGACTATAGTGATTACTTGCGCAGTTTGAACAGTGTCATTGAAACCGGAGTTGATGGCATTAAACTGCATCCATTACATATAGTAGAAGGGAGTGTAATGGCTAAGGCATGGCGTCATAAAGGGATGGCATTACTCACAAAAGAAGACTACGCCAACTATGCCAGTGAGCTTATTCGTCATACACCTAAAGATATTATTTTTCACAGAGTCACAGCTTATGCTAAAAAACCGCTATTACTGGCGCCTGATTGGTGCGGTTATCGATGGGAAGGCTTAGTGGCTATCGTGCAAAATTTAGCGGCTAACGGTGGACAAGGGCACTATTTGTCAGCCCAAAAAAACTAAAACTCAATCTTTAACTGCAATTTATGAAAGTTTATTCACTTACTTTATAAAGTTTTTTTAACAGCTTGTTAAAATACTGTGCTCATTTGCCAGAAATTAGACTTGAAAAGCCTTGTTTAGTTGCATAGGGGATTTTAGCGAGTATTATAAATTCAATTTTAAAGTTATGAATTGATTAAGAGGTGCCGAGATGGCCACAGTTGAGTTAGAGTCTGTATTGGATCTCAATACGTTAGAGCAATATTGTAGTGCTATTGGTGCTGGAACTTTATTAAAAAGTGTCGTGTTATTTGAGCAGCTAATGCCTGAATATTTAGGAAGCCTCATTAAAGCGAATGAAGCGAATGACAAAGATACCCTTTGTGCTGAAGCGCATAAATTTAAAGGTGCTGCAGGTTCTGTTGGATTAAAGCGTATTCAGCAATTTGCACAGCTTGTTCAACATGGCGAAGAGCCAGCTTGGGATACTGAGCATGATAAATGGTTAGGTCAAATCGTTGAGCATGCAGGTTCAGATCTACAGCAATTAAAAGAATTTTTAGAAGCAAAAGCTTAATTGCTTTTGACTTTTAAAAGCCCCGCAAGGGGCTTTTTTTTGCCTTTAAAAAAGTAACAGCATTAAATTTGCTGATTATGCGGACTAGATCCAGCTTAATTTATTGTTATTTATGTTTAGTTAATTCATTATTTGAATGACATCATCTTATGGTAATCGATTAAATGAAAAACCTGCCAAGCCTTAAAAATCTATTTTATTTAGTGAATTTGCATCAAGAGCAAAACTTTAACCGAGCGGCAAAGTCTTGCTTTGTTAGTCAGTCGACTCTTTCAAGTGGGATTCAAAACCTTGAAGAGCAATTGGGATATCAGCTTATCGAGCGTGATCATAAATCATTTATGTTCACAGCCATTGGTGAAGAGGTGGTTGATAGAGCGAGAAAATTATTGACGGATGTTGATGATCTTGTCGAATTAGTTAAAAACCAAGGTGAACCAATGACAGGTGAAATCCGCTTAGGTTGTATTCCGACCATAGCGCCTTTTTTATTGAGTCGAGTGGTAAAACAGTGCCAAGCTGATTATCCCCAATTGAGTTTATTGCTAAGGGAAGACACCACAGAAAGTTTGTTAGCATCACTGGGAAAAGGTGAGCTGGATTTACTTATTTTAGCTTTGCCTGTGGATACTACAGGTTTTCATAGTATGAAAGTGGGCATTGACCCGTTTAAAATGGTGGTTCATCAGGAACTATCTAATGGGATCCATGTGCCTATTGATTATCAACAAATGCCCGATGAAAGTATTTTCTTACTGCAAAGTGAGCATTGTATTACTGGCCATGCGATTACGGCTTGCCAATTAGGCAATAGCGCTAAGATTAACCCCTTTGCCGCCACGAGTTTACATACTCTGGTGCAAATGGTGGATAGTAAGTTAGGAACGACCTTTTTACCGCAAATGGCCATTGATGCTGGTATTTTGAATGACACTGAACTTAAGATTATGACACCGCCTGGTGAAGCGCCATATCGTGATATTGGATTGGTTTGGCGACAAACCACTAGTCGTATTTCAACCTTTAGAACCTTAGGCTTGATGCTAGAAGGCTTATTGCAAAAGCAGTAATCAAGCTGGCAACGGTTTATCTTGTTTGGTGTTGTTTCATTAAGGGGTTATTTTCGGAGCTACACCAAATACTTCAATTTCGTGTTTTTTACCTTTTAGCATCATTGCACCTAAATCAGTTAAATCGTATTGGCTGGTTTGACGTTCTAAACGGTGGGCGACTTCACCGGAGATCAACATTCTCTGACCTAAAGGGTTACACTGATCTTGAAGCCTTGCGAGGGTATTGAGTACATCGCTAAAGTAGCTAATTTCTTGCTTATGAACGCCAACTACGGCAGCGACAACCTGACCACAATGGGCAGCAGCTTTAAATTTGGGTACAAAACCATAATGTTCTTCAAAGTAAGCGCGATGCCAGTTTAACTGTTGGCTGAATTCATAATAGATATTCATACAGCGATCTTCTTTAACACCTTCATCTAACGGCCAATGAATTAATACGGCATCACCCATATAACGGTAAATTTCAGCTTCATTATTGGTTACTGTATCTGCCAGCATGCTAAAACTATCTTGGATTAGACGACTGAAACGGTAATCACCTAATGTTTCTGCATGAGCGGTAGATGACACCATATCCACAAATAAAAATAGTCGGTGTTCATAACGTGGCTGGTGGTATTTACCTAAACCTATGTTAAGTAACACTCTTGGGCCTACAAGTAGCGCCATTTGTTCAATAAAGGCTAAGCCGACGCGTACCACGGCGAGATAAATCACTAAGGCCTGAAATGCTGGGCTGTATAAAATATGCGCAGTAAGCATTTGCCTTAGTGATACTAAATGGTTTTCTATGGCCCACATGTTTAAAAATTGGGTGACATAAGCCAGCGTCATGGCACCGAGTAGTAAAAATAGGCCTTTAAATATGACTGAAAAAATATAGGGCAGGCGGCTGATGGCGCTAAAATCGGCAATAAGGTTAGACATCCAATGCAGGCAGCCGAATACGAAGCCCATAAAAATAGCTAGCGTTGCTAAGTCTATTTTTCCGATGGCCCATTGAGGTAAATCAGGAGTTTGTGAATATCGGAAAAAGACAAATGCGCTCATGGCAATACACCATGCTAAAATCGCAAATAATAGCTTTCTTGTCTGACGACGTACTTTCACAGGATTATATCGAGTCCGTTGATATTTTAAGACAGGCTAGTTTATAGAAAATTCCCATACTTGTCATAGTGGTATTTACAATAGTTTTAATAAAAAGCCTTTATATTTACAGTTTGTAACGCTAACTAAATGCATTTGTTAGTATTTGGTGGGTAAAGTTGATCTTTAAATAGAAACCTCGGGGATTAGAGAGCTTAATCAGACCGTCTTCGGCAATTGACTCAGTTAATGCTTGGCTATTGGCTGCCTTTGGTCTTAGTTGTAATACTTCACCATGACGAGCGGTGATTTGCTCTACTTTTCCTATGGCGATTAATTCCATTATCTCTTCCCAGTCTTGCTTTAACTGGACATATTGTTGTTGATTGGGTTGCCATAATACTGGTGAGCCTATTTTTCGCTCAGCGACAGGGATACTTCTTTCACCCTGAATGGGGATCCACAGCACGTGTTGTAATTTATGATAAACCACACTGTCTTCCCAAGTGAGCCCTTGAATATTGGTCAGTGGGGCAACGGTGACATAGGTTGTTTCTATTGGTTTACCCTGTTTATCAATTGGAATGGTTTTTAACTCAATCCCCAAATGAAGAAAGTCTTGCTGTGGTTTTGAGCCTGCCGTTGCCCCTAGCTCCATTTCAATCAGTTGTCCTACCCAGCCTTTGTCTCTTCTTAAGTTTTCTGGCACGTTTACGCCATGCTCTTTTGCTATGTCACCTAAACTGACACCAGCCATGTCATAGGCTCTTTGCATCAATTCATCGATTGAGTTTGGTGGGGTATTCATCATGGAGCAATGTCTTACTTTTAAAAGTTCGCGTGTATTAAAGTGTACTGTTTTATCTATTATTTTAAAATGACAACTACTGGTTGTTTTTTAAGCGCCTTGGCAGGTTAAAGTTATCCAAGGTTTTGCAGTAATATATTGCTTTGTTTATTAACGACTTTTATGAATGCTGGTGAGTTTGTTTGACCATTTTATAAAGTTACACTCCTTTTGCTCCACTATTTCACACACACTTATCCACAGAATGAATGAATAACTTTAATTTGTTTATGCTTAGCGGATATTTTTTTGACAGTCAATGGTGAAAAATAGCTTTATTTTGATATTTATAAAATAAATATGTTGTTTTTTGTGTATAACTTATTTCGCCTGTATGGCCACAATTAATAATTACCTTTGCTGTTTAAAAAGTGACCTCTTGTGTGATTTAATTATAAGTTAACAATGCTGCAAAAGGTCAAGTTGTTGTATTGATTCGTTTTATTGCTGTTGATTTGGTTTTGTCAAGGACAGTGGCTGTCACTGTAATTTAGCCTGTTTAGAGTTATTTTAGAGTTTCAAACAGAGATATCCACAGATTTTGTGGATAATAATGATAACTAAGGTCATCATCTGTTGATAAAAGTTGCTAAGGGCTTATTTTATCCAAGTGTTCTATTGAAATAGTCGTTTGCCCGTAGGCGAGCTTTATGAAACAATCTAGTCATTAATTTGTAGTGAAATTGGAGTCCATGTGATTGATAGCGACGGCTTTCGCGCAAATGTGGGCATTATTATCTGTAACAAATATGGTCAAGTAATGTGGGCCAGACGGTTTGGACAACATTCATGGCAATTTCCTCAAGGCGGTGTAGATGATGGTGAAACCCCAGAACAAGCCATGTACCGAGAATTGTATGAAGAAGTCGGTCTTAAACCTGAAAATGTGCAAATTTTAACGTCAACACGTTCATGGCTGAGATATCGTTTGCCTAAGAGGTTAATTAGGCAAGAAAGTAAACCAGTTTGTATTGGTCAAAAACAAAAGTGGTATCTATTACAACTGAAAGGCAGTGACGACACGATTAATTTGAATTCCTGTGGTCATCCAGAGTTTGATGATTGGCGTTGGGTGAATTATTGGTATCCAGTCAGACAAGTCGTTTCTTTTAAGCGTGATGTTTACCGTAAAGTTATGAAGGAGTTTTCCTCTATTACATTGGCATTTCAAGGCCGCGAGCCTAGCCGAAAAAGAGGCCGTTATAGAAATTAGCTGATCAAAAAAGGATGTGAAGCAGTGCTAAATACGCTTAGGGATATTACACAGTCTGTCGCCAGTGCTAATAGCTTAGAGACGGCATTGTCATTATTGGTTTCCCAAACCAAGTTGGCAATGCAAACGCACTGCTGTTCTATTTATATTCTTGAACAGCAACAATTGGTGCTTTCTGCTACAGAGGGCCTTGCACCTAATTCCATCAATCGTGTCAAAATGCCTTTATCTGAAGGCTTAGTGGGCTTAGCGGCAGAAAAAGAAGAAGCTGTTAACCTTGCCGATGCAAAATCACACCCCAGATTTAAACTATTTCCTGAAGTTGAAGAAGAAGAGTACCGCGCATTTCTGGCAGTACCTATAATCTTTCAAAAACAGGTTGTCGGCGTCATTGTGGTGCAGCAACCGCAGCCGAGACAGTTTAGTGAAAATGAAGAAGCCTTTTTGATGACTTTGGCGGCCCAACTAGCGGTTGTGGTTCGTAATTTGAAAAACAAAGCTGCGATCAGTAATGTTCAACAACAAGTCGTCTTCAAAGGTACTTCAGCGTCAAAAGGTATCGCCATTGCTGATGGCTTTGTGCTTGGTGGTGCTATCTCTCTCGATCAGCCCGAAGAACAAGCCACAGACTTAGCAACAGAAATTCAGCGTCTAAAAGCTGCTATGCAACGCTGTAGTGATATTATCAGCACTTTATCCCAACGTTTTGATCGTGAAAATGTAGATGATGTGGCCTCTATTTTTTCAGCTTTACAATTACTGTTAGGTGAAGCCAGTCTTGGTGGCGAGTATCTACGGGAAGTGAATTTAGGTTGGCAAGCCGAATCTGCCGTTAGCCGGGTGTCTAAACGCTATATTGAGCAGTTTATCGCGATGGAAGACCCGTATTTAAAAGAGCGGGCCAGTGATATTCGTGAATTAGGCCAAAAAGTTTTACGCCAATTAATCGAACCAGACAAAATAGAACTCGCACCTGATAAACCGGTCATACTGGTGGCGAAAGAGGTTGATGCCACATTATTAGCAGAGTTTCCTCGAGGAAAACTTGCAGGAATAGTCACAGAACTTGGCGGGGTCAATGCCCACGCAGCAATATTGGCAAGAGCCTTGGGTGTGCCAGCAATTGTTGGTGTTGATCAGGTTTTATCTGCAGATGTTGACAACAAAAAGTTAGTGCTAAATGCCAATAGCGGCCAATTATTAATTTCGCCATCTGATGCCATTATTCATGAATATCTTTGCTTAATTTCTGAGAGTAAAGCCCAGCAACGACAATTTTCTGCTGAAATATCCTTACCCGCTGAAACCTTAGACGGTCAAAGAATACAGCTTTATTTGAATGCCGGTTTATTAAGTGGTTTAAGCACCGATATGGCAGAAGGCGCTGATGGTATTGGACTGTACCGCACTGAAATTCCCTTTATGCTGCATCAACGCTTTCCCAGTGAACTTGAGCAAGTTCAAGTTTATAAACAAGTACTATCGGCAGCGCGAGACAGACCTGTGGTGATGCGCACCCTTGATGTGGGCGGTGATAAACCATTGCCTTATTTTCCTATCACAGAAGATAATCCTTTTTTAGGCTGGCGTGGCATCCGCTTATCTTTAGATCACCCAGAACTGTTTTTAATGCAATTACGCGCGATGTTGACAGCCAATGCTGACTCTTCACAATTGCAGATATTGTTGCCTATGGTCAGTAATTTAGACGAAATCGATCGAACATTACTTTACCTAGAACAGGCATATTCAGAGCTGACTGAAGAGCTCGCAAGAGAAATACCCAAACCTAAAATAGGGGTAATGCTTGAAGTCCCATCTTTGCTTTTCCAATTAGAAGATGTGGCTAAAAGAGTTGATTTTGTTTCTGTAGGTAGTAATGACTTAACCCAGTATTTGCTTGCGGTGGATAGAAATAACCCCTGTGTCAGTTCATTATTTGATAGTTTTCACCCTGGCGTATTAAGGGCGCTAAAATGGACTATTACTGACTGTAACCGTTTTCAGCTTGATGCCAGTATTTGCGGTGAACTTGCTGGCGAGCCCATGGGCGCCTTATTGTTAGTGGCTATGGGCTACGAAAAACTCAGTATGAACCAAGGCAGTATTGCGCGGATAAACTATCTACTTAGACGGATTAACAAAGCTGAACTTGAGCGATTACTAGACCAGGTATTAAGCTTGTCTAATGGTGAGCAAGTCAGGCAATTATTGAATCAATATTTGCAACAGCGTAATTTGCTGTCGATTTTAGACTAATGACAGGCCAACGTGACGCTTATTGCAGTAATTTCAAATCAGCAATTTAAAATCAGCAAGTTGAAATAAAAATACTGAAGCAAAGTTAGTTAATTAAACAAGTTGATAAAAGCAACTTGGCTAAGTCAATTTACACATTTTTCATTGTTAGGGCTGTACGTTGGACAATATATTGTTAGTTTTTTCACTTTGCTTGTTATTAGGCGCAGTGGTTGGATTTTTTGCTGGTTTGTTAGGCATAGGTGGCGGGCTTATTATTGTACCGGCACTGATTTATTTACTGCCCTGGATAGGCATAGAGTCCAGCCAACTCACCCATGTAGCCATTGCCACCTCGTTAGCCTCAATTATTATGACCTCGTTTAGCTCTGCTATTGCCCATCATAGACACGGTAATATCCCTTGGGAGCTTTTTAAGCCCATGTTGCCGGGTATTGTGGTTGGTGCGTTAGCATCGGCTTTTATCTCAGAACAAATAGCAGCCAATGTATTACAGCAGGCTTTCTCGATATTTGTCACAGTGATGGCAATACAAATGGCATTTCCATTAAAACCCAAAGCCGTAGCGAAAGTGCCAAGTTTTAAGCTGATGTTTATCGTTTCAATGCTAATAGCTGTTGTTGCCGGCTTAATGGGCATTGGCGGCGGGGTACTGCTGGTGCCTTTCTTGTGCTATTGCGGTTTACAAATGCGTCAAGCGGTTGGCTTTGCGTCGGTAACAGGTTTTTTAATCGCGATAGCGGGTACTGCGGGCTATGTTATTGCCGGATTAAATGCCACTGACTTACCCACTTGGACAGTCGGTTATATTTATATTCCCGCATTAGTGGGGATCATCATTACCTCTATGCTTATTGCACCTTTAGGGGTAAAGGCCGCCAGTATTTGGCCAACGCCGATACTGAAAAAGATATTCGCAGTTTTGCTGATGGTAATAGGTTTAAAGCTCGCGCTTTCTGCTTAAAAAAATTACACTAGCCACGAGTTTTGATAATTAATATTCTGCAAATAACAAACGTTTTAATAATAGGACAATAAAATGCGTCAGTATTTAGATCTCTGCAACCACATCGTTGAAAACGGCCACTGGATTGAAAATAAACGTACAGGTAAGCGCTGTTTAACGGTGATCAATGCAGATTTACAATACGATGTTGCTAATAATCAATTTCCCATTATTACGACTCGTAAAAGCTTCTGGAAGGCTGCAATTGCTGAGCTTATTGGCTACATTCGTGGTTACGATAATGCCGCAGATTTTCGCGCCATCGGCACTAAAACCTGGGATATGAACGCCAATGACAACCAAAGTTGGTTAAACAATCCACACCGCAAAGGTGAGGATGATATGGGCCGAGTATACGGAGTGCAAGGAAGACGCTGGAAAAAACCTTGTGGTGGAAGCGTTGATCAGCTTGCTAAAATTGTCGATAACTTATCTAAAGGGGTTGACGATCGTGGTGAGATTATCACTTTCTATAATCCTGGTGAGTTTGACATGGGCTGCTTAAGACCTTGTATGCATACTCATACTTTTTCGCTTCTCGGTGATACCCTTTACTTAACAAGCTATCAGCGTTCATGTGATGTGCCTTTGGGGCTTAACTTTAATCAAATTCAGGTGTACACCTTTTTAGCACTAATGGCGCAGATCACTGGAAATAAGCCAGGTCTGGCTTATCACAAGATCATTAATGCGCACATTTATGAAGATCAACTTGAATTGATGAAAACTGAGCAACTTGTCCGTGATCCATTCCCATCGCCACAGTTGAATATTAATCCTGATATAAAAAGTTTACGTGACTTGGAAACTTGGGTCACCATGGATGACTTTGAAGTGATTGGTTACCAACATCACGAAGCAATTAAGTATCCCTTCTCCGTATAAATCACATTTCAGCCATCATTTCACCCAATGGCTTTGGTTTACATCTAAACCAAAGCCATTGTCTTCTACTGCGTAAAGTATCGACGATTTTTAAACCCGATAATGAAAATAACAGCTAACCTTTAATGATCTTATGGGGACAGTGTATGCAAAACAGCCTCATTGCTAAGTTGCTTTTTAAGACTAAAAAGACAATGTTAGTTAATAATGCTTGTGATAATAATTTTGCAGAGTATTGTAAATAAAAGATTAATTAATTTAGCTGATTGTATTTTTATTCAGCAGTTGATATTTTTTTCAAGAAGCTTGTTGGTAATTGATTAGCTTAAAAAAGCGATATGTTGGCAATTTGGGCTCACGTTAATACACTTAAATGTGATCTTGTTCGTGTTATTTTGTTTAATACCTCGGAAATCCCGACATATAAGACCCAAACTAACGATTATGATTGTTTGAATAATTCCGCTAGACTCGAATTAATTGTTTTTTGTGGAGAAAATTATGGAACGTGCAATTAAGAATTTCTTAAGTCAAGAATCTGCAGGGGGTATCATTTTGATGATCTCTGTAGTGCTGGCGATGTTAATGGCAAATTCGCCATTAGCGGGTTTATACAGTGGTTTTCTTGATACAGAAGTCCAAGTACGTATCGGTTCACTGGATATAGATAAGCCATTACTGTTGTGGATTAATGATGGTCTTATGGCGTTATTCTTCCTACTAATTGGTTTAGAAGTTAAACGTGAACTGCTAGAAGGTGCGCTTTCAAGCGTTTCAAAAGCATCATTACCTACCTTTGCTGCTATTGGTGGTATGTTGTTCCCAGCGTTATTTTATTTAGCGTTCAACTACTCAGATCCTGTGACTCAAGTGGGCTGGGCAATTCCAGCTGCGACTGATATTGCCTTTGCACTCGGTATCATGGCGCTACTTGGTAGCCGTGTTCCGGTGGCATTGAAAGTCTTTTTACTTGCATTAGCCATTATCGATGACTTGGGCGTAATCGTCATTATCGCACTATTTTACAGTGCTGATTTATCGATGGTAAGCTTGATTGTTGCAGCTATTTCAATTGTATTAATGGTTGCTCTGAACCGCAAAGGTGTCAGCTCACTGATCCCTTACGGTTTACTTGGTCTGATCTTATGGGTTGCAGTGCTTAAATCTGGCGTACATGCCACATTAGCAGGTGTGATTATTGCGTTCTGTATTCCATTGCGGGCTAAAGACGGCTCATCACCATCTGAGCATTTAGAGCATAGCCTACACCCTTGGAGCACCTTCTTCATTCTACCCGTATTCGCCTTTGCCAATGCAGGCTTATCACTTGCAGGTATGAGCGTAACCTCGTTAGTTGAGCCAGTAACTATCGGTATTATCTTAGGCCTACTATTAGGTAAGCCTGTAGGTGTATTACTGTTTAGTTATGTTGCGGTAAAACTAAAATTAGCTGAATTACCACCAGGAATTGGCTGGAGTCAAATTATCCCTGTGGCAGTGATGACTGGTATTGGTTTCACTATGTCAGTATTTATTTCGTCGCTTGCCTTTGATGGTGCACCTGATCAATATGGTGATTTTGCAAGATTAGGTATTTTAACCGGTTCAATGCTAGCTGCATTAGTGGGTTATTTCTGGTTAAACAAGGTGCTTCCTAAAACTGAAGCAAAATAAGCTGGAGTGATTAAATGAAACTTAAACTGCTAATGTTAGCCTTTGCTATTGGGGCCGTTGTTCCTGCCCAAGCAACGTCATTCAATGTTTGTCAAAAGGATGTTGAATCAAGCGAGTGTAAAAGTTACTTAGATGGTGTGGTTGATGGTGCATTGATGTACCACGACGACGCTTCTGCTAGCCGATTAGACGCTGATAGTGGCTATGAGTCTCGAGCGCTTAAATACCGCGCAGGTAAACGCTATCAAGAGGCTAACCGCAGTTTTTGTGCAGAAAGAGTCCCTGACAAGGCTGATATTGTTTTGGCCATTCAAGAACAAACGGCCAATAAAAACATCAATGACCTAAATGAGTTGTCGATATTAATTGATAGCTTGTTGAACTGTCAGAGACTAAAATAAGTCATCTTTCATTAGCTGGCTTATATGAATGCAACATTTAAATTATAACCATCTATATTATTTTTGGATGGTTAGAAAGAAAGGGACGGTAGCCAAGGCTGCCGTCGCTTTATGTTTAGCCCCGCAAACTATCACAGGTCAAATTCGCGCTTTAGAAGAACGCCTCAATGGCAGTCTATTTAAACGTGTCGGCCGCAACCTTGAATCCACCGAACTTGGTGAAATCGTATTTCGTTATGCTGATAAGATGTTTAGTCTAAGCTACGAAATGATCGATTTACTCTCTTATCAAAAAGATGACTCAGTGTTATTTGAAGTGGGTATTGCTGATGCCCTGTCTAAAGCCTTAGCCAGTCGCGTTTTACTGACAGTGATCCCAAGTGACGGTTCAATGCATTTGAGCTGTTATGAATCAACCCATGAAAGCCTGATAGCAAGGTTACGTGAACATAAATTAGATATGATTTTATCTGATTGTGCTGGCGTATCACTTAAATACCCTGAAATCTTATCCAAAAAGTTAGGCGAGTGCGGTATTAGCTTTTTCTCTTCATCAAAGCCCTCTGCTGACTTTCCAGCATGTCTTGAGCAAGAGAAATTACTGATCCCAGGCAAGCGTACTTCCCTTGGGCAACAGTTACATCGCTGGTTTGCTGAAAAAAATCTTAATGTGAGTATTTTAGGTGAGTTTGATGATGCAGCTATGATGAAAGCATTTGGTTTGTTTAAGCGCGGTATATTTGTTGCTCCCTCTATTTATCGTCATGATATACTCTCCCAAGGCATGGTATTACTGGGTGAAACCACTGATATTAAAGAAGAGTATCATGTCATGTTTGCTGAGAGGATGATTCAACACCCTGCGGTTCAACGCTTGTTAGAAACAGACTTTAATGATTTGTTTGCTGGTGTTGATCCACAAGTTCAAGATGTTGAGCATCGAAGTTTGCAACATCTATAAAGTATCCGAAGAGATGTTAGGAGAAGTACATTGGAATTAATGAATATAGCAAGAGTGCGCTGGGCTTGTCGAAGAGGGATGCTTGAGTTAGATGTTCTTTTTCAACCTTTTGTAGAGCAACATTACCAAGCTTTAGCTGATAAAGATAAGCAAACCTTCATTGATTTATTAGCCTGTGAAGACCCTGAGTTATTTGCTTGGTTTATGGGGCATGAAGTTTGCCCTGATGCTGCTATGGCTGACATGATAGTTACGGTTCGTGGTCGCCCTCAACCATAAGCTAGTTTATAGCGATATGAGCTTACTGCAAAAGATGAAAGGTGCTTAACTGATGCATTTCAGCTTAAGCGCTTCATTTAATCAATTTTTATCACATATTGTATTGCTCTGTGTGTGTTTAAGCAGCTTTATTCTTTGGCCAGATTATCGCCACTGGGCTTATCAACTGGCATTCTATTTTATTCTTATCTCGTATCTGGCTTTTTTTGTCGCTCATCTGTTGGCGTTAAGGCATTGGCGTTGCCAATTTTCTTTACTTGATGCAAGTAAAGGTAAGTTATCCCAAGGGCAAGAATTTCAATTATGGCGCAGTTCAATAGTCACTGTATTTGCTACAGTGATGTTTATTGAACTTGACGTTTTAGATGAGCGGGGAGTTGCAACTCGGGGAAAAAGGCAGTTATTAATTGTCTGGAGCGACATGCTTGACGACAGCAGTTACCGAAACCTGTGTCGTCAATTAATCGCATATCAAAAGCGTTAATAATCTTAACGCTATCGTTCAGGTTGTAAAATAGTTGGCTTTGGATTATCGACTTGCTCTGGGTAATCGGCATTATAGTGTAGGCCACGACTTTCTTTTCTTTCCATGGCGCAGCGAATGATTAACTCAGCTACTTGAACCAAGTTTCTCAATTCCAGTAAATTGTTACTGACTCTGAAGTTACTATAATATTCTTGAATTTCTTGTTGTAACAATGCGCAGCGGCGTAGCGCGCGCTCCAAGCGTTTATCGGTTCTAACAATTCCTACATAATCCCACATGAATAAACGCAGTTCATGCCAGTTATGGGCAATGACCACTTCTTCATCTGAGTTACTAACCTGACTTTCATCCCAGAGTGGCACAGGCCCGGGTGTCGGCACTTTTTCAAGCAAGCTTTCAATATCTTGAGCAGCAGCTCTAGCAAAAACCAAGCACTCTAATAAGGAGTTACTGGCCAGTCGGTTGGCACCATGTAAGCCGGTGTAGGCTACTTCACCAATGGCATATAGGCCATTGATATCAGTTTGACCATGCAAATCTGTCATGACGCCGCCGCAGGTGTAATGGGCTGCAGGCACCACAGGGATGGGATCGGTGGTGATATCAATACCAAATTCTAAACAGCGACTGTAAATCGTGGGAAAATGTTTGATGACAAATTCAGCGGGTTTATGGCTGATATCTAAATACAGACAATCAGCACCCAAGCGCTTCATTTCATAATCGATTGCCCTTGCCACAATATCACGGGGAGCAAGTTCCGCGCGTTCATCAAATTCAGGCATAAAACGGCTACCATCAGGTCGTTTTAAATATGCGCCCTCACCACGTAATGCTTCAGTGAGTAGATAATTTCTAGCATCAGCATGATACAAGCAAGTTGGATGAAATTGATTAAACTCCATGTTGGCAATACGGCAACCCGCTCGCCAAGCCATGGCGATTCCGTCACCACTAGCAATATCCGGATTAGAAGTATATTGATATACCTTTGAACAGCCACCTGTCGCGATAGCAACAAATTTGGCTGTTACCGTTTCAACGTGCTCAGCATCGCGGTTCCAAATATAAGCACCCACTACACGATTACCGGGGCGGTTTAATTTGCGAGTGGTGATTAGGTCAATGGCGTTATATCGCTCAAGTACTTTAATATTCGGGTGCGTGATTGCGCGTTCTTGCAAGGTTGATTGTACGGCTTTTCCTGTTGCATCGGCAGAGTGCAAAATACGTCGATGGCTGTGACCACCTTCACGGGTCAAATGATAAGGTGCTGCGCTTTGATCGCCGTCAGTTTCTTCTTTATCAAATGCCACACCGCATTGAATTAACCATTGCATCGACTTTTTGGCATTTTCAGCCGTGTAAGTCACCACTTCTTTGTCACAAAGTCCTGCGCCAGCAATGAGCGTGTCGTTAACATGTGATTCAATAGTGTCCGATTCATCGAATACAGATGCGATTCCACCTTGGGCATAATAAGTCGAACCTTCCGCCAAAGGGCCTTTAGAAAGTAAAATAACTTTAGACTTTTCAGCTAGATGCAGGGCAAGTGTTAATCCTGCTGCACCGCTACCTATAACCAAAATATCAGACTGGTGTTCAACTGCTTGTTTCATAAGGTATCATGGAGTACTTAATATGTTCCTCAATGGTAAATCAATTACGCTTTTTTGGGTACTTAGACATTACTATTAGATGGGGTAATCGCTAATTTTTTAATTAAATTAATTTTTTTTCATTCAATATCGAACTTTTTCAAAGCATGCGAGTCTACTTTAATGTGAATATGATTCGAGCGACTGAGAAATCAGTATTATAGATTTAGGAGTAGTCGGCTCGGATGAGTGGACAAATAAGTGATCAACAGTTAGTTGAACGTGTTCAGCGTGGTGATAAAAACGCCTTCAATTTGCTAGTCCAAAAATACCAAAATAAGGTAATGAGCTTAATTTCAAGATACATACGAAACCAAGCGGACATAGCAGATGTTGCACAAGAAGCCTTTATTAAAGCTTACCGTGCATTACCCAACTTTCGGGGTGAAAGTGCTTTTTATACTTGGCTTTACCGCATTGCAGTAAACACTGCAAAAAATCATTTGGTTTCTCAGAGCAGAAAAACACCGGCTAACAGTGTTGACGCCGAAGAAGCTGAATACTACGAAGGCAGCGATGCATTAAAGGAATTTGCTTCACCAGAACGCTTGGTGTTATCAGATGAAATTAATCGGGTGATTTTTGAAACGTTAGAAACGTTGCCAGAAGAATTGAAAATTGCAATATCATTACGAGAACTCGATGGTATGAGTTACGAGGATATTGCCAATATCATGGATTGTCCTGTTGGGACGGTGAGATCAAGGATCTTCCGCGCACGGGAATCAATCGATAAAAAACTCCAGCCTTTGCTGGAACAGTAACAGTCTTTATGACATGGGTGAAAAATGCTTAAATCAGGTCAAGAATGGGTTTCATCAGCAGTTGACGGCGAAGTTGATGCAAAAACATTAGCGGAATTGTCAGCAGACGAAGGCTCACATAGCAAATGGCAAAACTATCACATGATAGGCGATGCAATGCGCGGCGAGTTACCACAGACAATTGATTTGGATCTTTCTGCTAATATTGCAGCGGCAATAGAATTAGAGCCAGCCATTATTGCACCTCAGACTCAAACAACTTCAGTACATGATACTGAAACCGTGAACGAGACTAAGAAAGATAATGTGGTACCGTTTTTCAAACAGTTTGGTCAATATGCAATTGCTGCAACTGTGGCTATGGTAGCAATTGTTGGTGTGCAAAATTATGAGCAAGACCCAAGTGTCGACTCACCATTACCTGTGTTAAATACTCGTCCTTTAATTGGGACTGCGTCACCTGTTAGTCTCCAAACTGGGGCTGTACAAAATCAATCTAATATCAGTAACGATAATATGGTTGAGCAACGTCGCCGTATAAATTCTTATATCCAAGACCATATGCTACAACAAAGGTTGAATTCAGGTGCGGTTGTGGACAACAATAGCGAAATTGAACTAAACGATTTTAATCATTAATTCGGAGTTAGCTTGCGTCTAATCCTGTTAGTACTTGCTGTATTGGCTTTCCCTAGTATTGCCGAAGAAGAAAAATCAGCGAAAGCTTGGCTTGAAAGTATGAGCCAAGCATTACAAACCAAACAATTCAAATCTTCTATTATTCAACTGCAAGCCGACCACATACGACCACTGGTTTATCTGCATGGTACGGTCAATGATAAAGAAGTCGCTTTTCTAGAGTACCTCAATGGCCCCCCTAAAAATGCGGTCAGAGTTGCTGATACGGTAACATTTATTGAGCATGACCAACCGGCATACAGCATCAGCGCTCCCCGTATTCAAGGTCTTTGGCCTGCTATTTTTGCATCTAATATCAATTCTTTAGAGCAGGGGTATCAATTTGTTTTAGGTGGAAGAAGCCGTATAGCTGGGCGCCCTGGGCAAATGATCCGCATTATTCCGGTTGATGAACACCGCTTTATGTCACAAGTTTGGGTGGACATGGAAACCCATTTACCACTGCGTTATGACATGATTAACCAAGACAAACAGCTTATTGAGCAAATGATGGTCATTGAGCTAATAGAGCTTGGTGAGCCAGCGAGCATTTTAGTCGAAGCTGAAAAGCAAGAACTGCCGCCTGTGATGAACCCAGCTGAACGGATTGAAGGACAGAATTGGCAATTTACTTGGTTACCTGCAGGGTTTCATTTAGTAGTAAAAGATCATCACCGCTTACTTGGAAGTGATGAATCAGTTGAATATATCGCTTTAACCGATGGCTTAGTTAACATTTCAGTGTATGTGGCCAGAATGGGTGATAGTCCAATGCCTGATGAGCTAATTACCCGCAACGGCCTTTCAATGGTGGTTGAGCAAGTGGGCAATGTTGAAGTAGTTGCTGTGGGTAAAGTGCCTGCAGATACGCTTAATCGTATTGCTAAAAGCCTAGTGTTGAAATAAAAATTCTTGAAATAAATGGTCTTGAAATAACGAGTATTAAAGTAACTGGCCATAAAACAAGCGTTAAAATAAGTGCTAGAATCACTAGCACTTAACTTACAGGGCGCCTTTCGCTATGACTCAACAAGTAGACTCAACATCAGCGCAAAAACCTCAATCACCTCCAGCATTATCGCAATCGATGTTGGAGGAGGTGGCGACGGTAATCGCTTACGATCCCAAAGGGTGGGTCACCGTTGAGATTGAACTTAAGAGTGCTTGTAATCATTGTTCAAGCAGTGACAATTGTGGCACCTCAACGGTTGCTAAAGCCTTTTCGATTAAAAAGCAGCAATTCTCTCTGATGGCAGAACAAGCCTGCGAAGCGGGTGATTTACTGAAACTTGCTCTGCCTGAATCCGTGATATTAAAAGCAGCAATGCTGGTTTATATCACTCCTTTAGTTGGGTTATTTTTAGGCGCTATTATGGGGCAGGGCTTAGCTGGTCTTTTGGATATCAACACTGACCATGGCGCAATGATGCTTGCAGCGATAGGCAGTTTCATGGCTTGGAAAGCCGGTAAAAGCAAAGCGCTAACGCTTGAAAAAGCCTCGACGCCCATCATTACAGCGTATTTAGGCCAAGGGATCAGCCTTTCGCGGGGGTAGATAGCATTATTTATCAGATATGAAGGGTGATTTTATTATTGTTTTTTGTCCAGTTATTGATTGTGATTGGTATTAACCCCTTTATCAGGTACAATTCGACCTCATTATATCCACCATTTTAGTAGTAGCCATTTCACCCACATGAAACACATTAGAAACTTCTCAATTATTGCCCATATCGACCATGGCAAATCAACATTGTCTGATCGCCTTATCCAATTTTGTGGTGGTTTATCAGACCGTGAAATGGACGTTCAAGTTCTCGATTCTATGGATATCGAACGTGAGCGCGGCATTACCATTAAAGCGCAGAGTGTTACCCTCGACTATAAAGCCGATGATGGTGAAACTTATCAGCTGAACTTCATTGATACACCCGGCCACGTTGACTTCTCTTATGAAGTATCCCGTTCACTTGCTGCGTGTGAAGGTGCATTGCTAGTAGTTGATGCCGGTCAAGGCGTTGAAGCACAGACACTTGCAAACTGTTACACCGCCTTAGAAATGGATCTTGATGTGGTACCGATTTTAAATAAAATCGATTTACCTCAAGCCGATCCTGAGCGTGTCGCTGCAGAAATCGAAGATATTGTTGGTATCGATGCTATGGAAGCTGTGCGCTGCTCAGCTAAAACGGGTATCGGTATTAAAGATGTACTAGAAGTCATCGTATCGGATATCCCACCACCAGAAGGTGATATCGATGCACCACTTCAAGCGCTGATTATTGATTCATGGTTTGATAGTTACCTTGGTGTTGTCTCGTTAGTACGTATTAAGCATGGCGTCTTGAAAAAAGGTGACAAGTTTAAAGTTATGTCTACCGGTCAAAACTACAATGCTGACCGTGTTGGTATCTTTACGCCTAAACAAACAGATACACCTGAGCTTAAAGCCGGTGAAGTTGGCTTTGTTATTTCGGGCATTAAAGAAATTCACGGCGCACCAGTAGGTGATACCTTAACTCACGCTAAACATGGTGCCGAAGAGCCTTTACCTGGGTTTAAAAAGGTTACACCGCAAGTTTATGCCGGTGTATTCCCAATTTCGACAGATGAGTTTGAAAGCTTCCGTGATGCATTAAACAAGCTAAGCTTGAACGATGCATCGCTGTTTTTCGAGCCTGAATCATCTTCAGCATTAGGTTTTGGTTTCCGTATTGGTTACCTTGGCTTATTGCACATGGAAATCATTCAAGAGCGTCTTGAGCGTGAATACAACCTTGATTTGATTACCACAGCACCGACGGTTGTTTATGAAGTTCAATTGAACAATGGTGAGGTGGTGTATGTAGATAACCCATCAGATTTACCGCCAATCAATAACATCGACATGATCCGTGAACCTATTGTTGAAGCAAACATGTTGGTGCCTAAAGAGTACTTGGGTAACGTTATCACTTTATGTGTCGAGAAGCGTGGCGTACAAACCAATATGGTTTATCACGGTAATCAAGTTTCTGTGACTTACGAATTGCCAATGGCTGAAGTCGTCATGGATTTCTTTGATAGATTGAAATCAACCAGTCGTGGTTATGCCTCATTAGAGTATAACTTTATTCGTTTTGAAGAAGCGGATATGGTGCGTTTAGATATCTTGATCAATGGTGACAGAGTTGATGCGCTAGCAATGGTTATTCATCGTTCAAACATTCGTCATCGCGGCTTAGCTTTAGTTGATAAAATGAAAGAGCTGATCCCAAGACAGATGTTTGATATCGCGATTCAAGCTGCGGTGGGTAGTCAGATTATTGCCCGCTCAAACATTAAAGCAATGCGTAAAGACGTTACCGCTAAATGTTATGGTGGTGATGTCTCGCGTAAGAAGAAACTACTAAATAAGCAAAAAGAAGGTAAGAAGCGCATGAAGCAAGTCGGTAACGTTGAAGTGCCTCAAGAAGCGTTCTTAGCTGTATTGAAACTTAATGATTAATCCTGCATAGGTTTCATTAGAGTTCAGATAACGCCGCAGTTTGCGGCGTTGTCATTAGCAAAAGTTAATTTTGCAACAACGGTTTATTCGTATAATTTGTAACATTACAGTTAGTGCTTAACGATGTATTCCATAGGATACTCATTATTCAGCGGTTTATTCATTAAACTATTATTTGAAAGTGTTAAAGGCAGGAGCTTAAATTTCAATGGCAGCCCATTTTTCTCTTATTTTAACCATAATAACCCTTGTGAGTGGGTTAATTTGGTTAATCGATGCAACGATATTTGCCCCTAAACGTCGTGAAAGCTTAGCCCTTGCAGAAGCAAAGCAACCTGATTTGAGTGATGATGCAAAATACAGCATTACGCGTGAATCAACCTTGGTTGAATTTGCCCATTCAATTTTTCCGGTTATCGCATTTGTATTGATATTGCGTTCATTTATTTATGAGCCATTTCAAATACCATCAGGCTCAATGAAACCGACTTTACTGGTAGGTGATTTTATTCTGGTAGAAAAATTCAGTTATGGTTTACGTGACCCCGTCTTTCGCAGCAAGCTAATTGAAACAGGTGAGCCTGAGCGTGGCGATGTGTTTGTGTTCAAATATCCTCAGCAGCCTGAAATAGACTATATTAAAAGAGTGGTTGGTTTACCCGGTGACCGTATTATTTACCAAAATAAGCAATTTCTTATTCAGCCTAAATGTGATGCAGCAACAAATTGTCCGCCAGCAAAAGCAATTAAGCTAACGCCAGTTAATCGTGGTGAGTTTACCCATGAAGGTGTGTCGTTATCTCGCTATACCGAGCAGTTAACTGATGTAGAACATGATATTTTAATCAACCCATCTCGCCCTGATTTTAGCTCACATTTCTTTGAGCAACCGGGTACGGCAGTGGGTGAATTTATTGTGCCAGAAGGTCAGTACTTTGCCATTGGTGATAACCGTGACAACAGCACTGATAGCCGCTTTTGGGGCTTTGTCCCTGAAGCTAACTTAGTAGGTAAAGCGGTAGCGATTTGGATTAGTTTTGAATTTGAACGACCTGCAAGTAGTTGGTTACCAACATGGGTACCAACCGGGGTGCGTTTTGACAGAGTAGGTGCGATCAAGTAATGGAACCAATTAAAAACTTACCGCGACTGTGTCGTACGCTGGGTTATGAGTTTACTAATGTTGATTTATTAACTCAGGCATTAACTCATCGTAGTGCTGCATCAAAACATAATGAGCGCCTAGAGTTTCTAGGTGACTCGATTTTATCAATCATTATTTCTGATGCCCTTTATCATCAGTTCCCTAAGGCTACTGAAGGTGATTTAAGCCGTATGCGTTCCACCTTAGTCAAAGGTGAAACCTTAACGGTTATCGCAAAAGAATTTAAGCTAGGCGATTACCTCTACTTAGGCCCTGGCGAGCTTAAAAGTGGTGGATTTAGACGTGAGTCTATTTTAGCTGATGCGGTTGAAGCAATTATCGGGGCGATTTATTTAGATGCTGACATAGAGACCTGTCGTAAGTTATTACTGACCTGGTACCAGCAGCGTTTGGCTGAAATCAAACCTGGCATCAATCAAAAAGATCCGAAAACGATTTTACAAGAATATCTGCAAGGTTATAAAAAGCCCTTACCTGAATACCATGTTGTTGATGTAAAAGGTGAAGCCCATGACCAGACATTTACAGTTGAATGTCGCGTAGCAGAAATCAATAAAGTAGTGACAGGCGTCAGTACTTCAAGAAGAAAAGCTGAGCAGCTAGCTGCCGCTCAGGTATTGGAGCTTATTAATAAATGACCAAAAAAACAGACTTGCCAGAGAACTCACCAGTTGAGCCGAGTTTAGATGAATTATTGGCAAGGATGAATGGCGCTGCGCCAGCCGCTACAGCAAAATACGAGATTACCTATTGTGGCATGGTTGCTATTGTCGGCCGCCCTAATGTGGGTAAATCGACCTTACTGAACAAGTTACTTGGGCAGAAGGTCAGTATTACCTCTAAAAAACCGCAAACCACTCGTCATCGCATTATGGGTATCCATACCGATGAAGCTAGGCAAATTGTTTTTGTTGATACTCCAGGCTTACATATTGAAGAAAAGCGTGCGATTAACCGCCTCATGAACCGTGCTGCAGCAAGTTCGCTTGCTGATGTCTGCATGGTTGTGTTTGTGGTTGATGGCATGACGTGGACTGAAGATGATGAGATGGTGCTCAAGAAATTAGAGCAAGGCAGTGGTCAGCGTAAAACGGTTTTAGCTATCAATAAAGTCGATAATATTAAAGATAAAGAGTCTTTATTCCCTTATCTTGAAAAGTTATCTGCTAAGTTTAAATTTGATGAAATTCTGCCTATCTCGGCTACTAAAGGCACGAATATTCAACGAATTTTAGATTTAGCCAGTGAGTCGTTACCTGAAGCTGGATTTTATTTCCCAGAAGATTACGTCACTGACCGTTCGCAACGCTTTATGGCATCAGAAATTGTCCGTGAAAAGCTAATGCGCTTCTTAGGTGATGAATTGCCTTATGATGCCACCGTTGAGATTGAACAGTTCAAAATGATGGAAAACGGCGTTTATCAAATCAATGCTTTGATTTTGGTCGAGCGTACGGGCCAAAAACGTATGGTTATCGGTAATAAAGGTGAGCGTATCCGCACTATCGCCACCCAAGCTCGACTTGATATGGAAACCTTGTTTGATAATAAAGTTTTCTTAGAAGTTTGGGTTAAGGTTAAGTCAGGCTGGGCAGATGACGAACGTGCTTTACGAAGCTTAGGCTATGGTGAAGACTAAGCCGATGCTTTACTTAATACCGACTTTAGCGACTGTGTAACCCTGCTATGTTAAGGGGGTACATACTACATCATCGACCATACAGAGAATCCAGTGTGATCGTTAACCTGTTAGTTGATGATGTAGGAAGGGTCGATGCCTTAGTCAGAGTAGGTAGCGGAAAAAAATCCCTTAAAAGTATCATTCAGCCATTTCAGCCGCTGATATTCCAGTTCAATAGCAAATCAGGCTCTACTGATTCTTCGCTTAAATTTATTACCCAAGTTGAACCCGCAGCGCCGGCATTACCCCTTAAAGCTGAAAGTTTATATTCTGCTATGTATCTTAATGAGCTGCTGGTTAGGGTACTTAATTCAGGCCAACATGCTGAAGGGTTATTCCTGCATTATCACCGCAGTTTAATGGGCTTGGCGCAGCAATTTAGTTCCAGTCATTTACGCTATTTTGAGATGGAGCTACTTTTAGAATTAGGTGCTTTGCCATCACTGGACTACGACACCTTAGGTGAGATGATCATGGCAGGTTGCAGCTATCGTTTTGTTACTGATGCCGGTTTTGCTGTCGTAAATCAAGCCGCATCAGAGCATTTTACAAGCAGTCGTAACTTGCTCGCTGGTGAGATGCTCATTCAGCTCAAGCAAAAACAATTAACCCCAGAGCACCTAAATCAAGCCAAAGGGCTCATGCGCTATCTGTTAACGCCGCTATTAGGCGGTAAGCCATTACTTAGCCGTAAGTTATTTATTAAACAATAACTTTTTAATATATGAGCAGCCAGTGGTTTACATTAGAATAGGCCCACTAGTTTGAAATATTACTTTTTAGATTTGCTAGTTAGCGAGTCAGTTTTGCCAATTAAGGAGCCACAATGAGTGGAATTTTATTAGGAATTAACATCGATCACATTGCCACTCTTCGTCAAGCTCGTGGAACCAGTTACCCTGATCCTATCCATGCCGCAGCAGTTGCAGAACATGCTGGCGCAGATGGCATCACTATTCATTTACGAGAAGATCGCCGCCATATTCAAGACCGTGATGTGTATTTGTTGGCTAAAACCCTTAAAACGCGGATGAATTTTGAGTTTGCCGTTACCGATGAAATGATTGCGATAGCCTGTGAAGTTAAGCCCGCCTATGCCTGCTTAGTGCCAGAAAAGCGTGAAGAGCTGACCACAGAAGGTGGCTTAGATGTGGCAGGTCAACTTGATAAAATCACTCAAGCTGTCACGACGTTAGCTGCAGAAGGCATCAAGGTATCTTTATTTATTGATGCCGACAAAAGCCAAATAGATGCTGCTGTAGCATCGGGCGCACCTTATATTGAAATCCATACCGGTTGTTATGCCGATGCTGAAACGGATGCTGAGCAGGCTATAGAGTTGGCGCGCATTACTGAAATGGCCAAATATGCTCACAGTAAAGGCTTGATTGTTAATGCAGGACATGGATTGCATTACCATAACGTCAAAGCTATTGCAGCTATCCCTGAGTTGTATGAGTTAAATATTGGGCATGCTGTTATCGCTAGAGCAGCCATTGACGGTTTAGCGACTGCAGTAAAAGATATGAAAACATTAATGCTAGAAGGGCGTAGAGGCGAATAATGGCCATTGTGGGTATTGGTACAGACATTATTGAGATAAACCGCATTGAGCTGCAATATGCCCGTTTAGGGGATAAGTTAGCTAAGCGTGTACTCACGCCTACAGAGCTTGAAATTTACCAATCTTCAAAAATAGCCCATCGATACCTAGCAAAACGTTTTGCTGCAAAAGAAGCCGCAGCGAAAGCCTTAGGCACTGGTATTGGCCGCGGAGTTTCATTTCAGCATATTCATATCAGTAATGATGACAATGGTGCGCCACTAATTAGCTTTACTGATGGTGCATTAGCAAGGCTTGAGCAACTTGGCGCGACCCGCGGCCATATTACTATTGCTGATGAGCAGCATTATGCCGTTGCAACTGTGATTATTGAGTCTTAGTGACTGAAATTGTTAATATTAAATATCTAAAGGCGCTTAATGCGCTTTTTTGTGGTTGAGTCTTTTTAGGGCGAAACTTGAGTTTGCTGATATCGATAGGGTAAGTTAACGTGAGTTAACCATTACTCACAAAAAACTAACAACTAAAGGTGGTGATATGAAATCAGCGGTCGAGCAGTTAGCAACTTATAAAAGTGTGCACTTAAACCCGAATAATATTCGCACCCATTTCATCGGCGTACCGCTGATTATCTGGTCAGTATTTTTGATGTTAAATTTTATACCGGTGAATTTGCTGTCTTTGCCAAATTTGTATATCAATGTGAATGTGGCATCCGCGTTTGCTATCGGTACTTTAATTTACTACTTCATCTTGCATAAAGGTTTAGCGTTAGGATTAACGATTTTTATTGTTCCAGTGCTTATCACCACTACGCTGGCAGCGCAGCATGGGGCGGGCTGGCTTGTGGCCATTGCTGTATTTGTTGTTGGTTGGGCGATTCAGTTTATCGGCCATAAATACGAAAAAGCCAAACCAGCTTTTATTGACGATTTAAATCAACTTTTGATAGGGCCGTTTTTTTTAATGGCAGAGTTGTATTTTATGCTTGGCTTTGGCAAAGAACTTGAAGAAGAAATCACCCCAATAGCGCGGGATAAACGCAGAGCGTTAGAGGCTAAAAAGCGTCAAACCGCATAAGTTTGATTGAATTTTTGGTATTAAAAAAGGCGCTCAATGCGCCTTTTTAGCTTTTTAATAGCTTAAAACTAACTAATGTTAGTCATCCTGCTCAACTTCAGTAAGCGCAGCATCCGGTATGACTTTTACCGTTTTAATCATGTTATCTGATACCTCTAAAACCTCAATGTCATAGCGGCCTATTTTAAGGCGAGTACTGGCTGATGGTATCTCTTCAAGGTGTTCGATGATCAACCCATTTAAGGTTTTAGGTCCATCGATGGCAAAATCCCATTTCATTTCTTTATTTAAGTCACGTATGGTGATGCTGGCTTCGATAATGAAACTGCCATCTTGTTGAATATCAATATCTTCACTGGCAGTGGTGATCATTGAAGTGGTGAAATCACCGACAATTTCTTCAAGAATATCTTCTAACGTCACCAAACCTTGAATATCACCATATTCATCCACTACTAAGCCAAAACGTTCTTTATTCTGCTGAAAGTTAGACAGTTGTACCGTTAGCGGCGTGCCTTCTGGAATGAAGTACAATTCTTTTACGGCTCTTAATAATGTCGACTTACTAAATTCTTCTTTTGACTGCAGTCTTAAGGCATCACGCAGGTGGATAAAACCGACGGCATCATCGATATTATCGCGATACACCAACACTCGTGTGTGCGGGCTTTGAGTCACCTGTTTATTAATCAGTTTGAATTCGTCATTAACGTTAATGGCATAAATGTCTGAGCGCGGGATCATAATGTCTTCAACCGTGACTTTTTCTAAATCTAGAATCGACAAAAGCATTTCTTGATGTCGCTGCGGGATCAATGCCCCAGCTTCATGAACAACCGTGCGTAATTCTTCTTGACTAAGGGCATCATTAACACTGACATTTTTAATTCCTAATACCCGTAAAAAACCAGAAGTGATTAAGTTAATTACTTTCACTAGCGGCCATAATATCGACAGTAAGGCTTTTAATAGCAAGCTTGACGGAAAGGCAATACGTTCAGGGTGTAAGGCGGCAATGGTTTTTGGGGTGACCTCGGCAAAGATGAGAACCACCAAAGTCAAAACACCTGTGGCAATAGCTACGCCCATGTCACCAAATAAGCGCATGCCAATAATGGTTGCTATAGCAGAGGCTAAGATATTAACCAGATTATTACCAATTAAAATCAGGCCGATTAAGCGGTCGGGTCGCTCTAACATTTTTAGTGCACGAATAGCACCTTTGTGGCCGCTAGCTGCTAAATGACGTAAGCGATAGCGATTTAAGGTCATCATGGCGGTCTCACTACCCGAAAAATAGGCTGAGATACAAATTAACACCAACAGAGAGAAGAGGAGTGCGCTGGTAGAAATAGCGTCCAAAAATGGCTCCAGTTATTGTAGTAAAAAAAGACGAATGATGAGTATCAATCATTCGTCATGAGTGTCAAGCTTGGTTAATACTATTCAACCAAATATACGGTTATCGTAAAATAATTTCAGTAACGATTCGTGCGCCAAAATAAGCCAGAGAAAGTAACGTTGCCCCAGATAAGGTATATATTACAGCTGTACGAACACGACAACCGATGCTGTAATGCTGCCAAAGCATCACACAGTAAACCACCCAGGCCATAATTGATAAAATAGCCTTGTGACCTTTGCCATCTTCAAACATATCTTCCAAGAAGATAAACCCTGTCGCCAGTGATAATGTTAGTAGCATCACTCCGATAGTCACCAAATGGTACAGCTGTTTTTCAACTGTCATTAATGGCGGCATGCCGGGGCTCATCATGGTTTTCTTGTTTTTCAATTTATTTTGGATTAGCCACAACTGAATAGCGTACAGAGCTGCAATCATCAAGGCACTGTAGGCCATAAGCGATAATACAATATGTGCTAGGATTTCTGGGTGAACATCAAAGTGGATGATGTATTGAGGGGGAATGAGCCACAGCACAGCAACCGAAATAACTGAGCAAGCATAAACCACAGGCACCACAACAATCACTTTTAAGCGGTGCATGATAATGGTAAAGCTAAAGGCAATAATCCAATTAACCAGTGAAATCACATTGGTTAAACTAAAGTTTTGCCCATCAGCGGTAAAAATGGTTTGTGATAATGCAATGCCATGAAGCACAACGGCAATGGATGCAAAGATAGCAACGAGCTTGCGATTGGGACCTTCTGCGTGGAAAAGTCGGCTTGTCACTAAAATAAGTGCAATGCAATAAAACAACATCGCCGAAGCTGGGAAAATGACCATCTGGAATAAACCTATCAAGTTATGAGTGCCGTTGTTTTTTACAATATAAAATCAGCACATCTTTAGTTAGTTAAGATTAACACGAACGCCCCCCAATAGTGGAGTGACCTAAGACTCAAAATTTAACAGTTTCCATCATTTAACTGCAAATTCTTTACGAAAGATGATGAATATCAAATCTGATAGCGCAGGCTGATGTCGCATCTTGAAGTAGTTTGGGTATAATGGGCGCCAATTATGGAATCGTTTAAGGTATACAGCAGCGCATGTTTGAGAATCTATCTGACAGACTGTCACGCACCCTCAAGAATATTAGTGGTCGTGGTCGCTTAACCGAAGACAACATTAAAGATACCTTACGTGAAGTGCGCATGGCGCTGCTTGAGGCTGATGTTGCTTTGCCAGTGGTACGCCAATTTGTTAACAGTGTAAAAGAACGCGCTGTTGGTCAAGAGGTGTCAAAAAGTTTAAGTCCAGGACAAGCATTCATTAAAATTGTCCAAAATGAACTTGAAATTGCAATGGGTGAGGCCAATGAAGCCTTAGACCTCGCTAGTCAACCGCCAGCAGTATTAATGATGGCAGGTTTACAAGGTGCGGGTAAAACCACCAGTGTTGCCAAACTGGCTAAATTTTTACGTGAACGCGAAAAGAAATCAGTACTGGTAGTGAGTGCCGATGTTTATCGCCCTGCAGCGATCAAACAGCTAGAAACCTTAGCCACCGAAGTAGAAGTTGAGTTTTTCCCATCGGATGTGAGCCAAAAGCCAGTAGATATTGCTACTGCCGCGATTGCCCATGCCAAGCTTAAGTTCATTGATGTTGTGATTGTCGATACCGCAGGTCGCTTGCATGTTGATGAAGCGATGATGGATGAAATTAAAGACCTTCATGCAGCCGTTAATCCTGTAGAGACACTCTTTGTTGTCGATGCTATGACTGGCCAAGATGCAGCTAATACTGCAAAATCATTTAATGAAGCATTACCGTTAACCGGTGTGATTCTGACAAAGATTGATGGTGATGCACGTGGCGGCGCGGCGTTATCGATTCGTAATATTACTGGAAAACCGATTAAATTCTTAGGTGTCGGTGAAAAAATTGATGCCCTTGAGCCATTCCACCCTGAGCGTATTGCTTCACGTATTCTTGGTATGGGCGATGTGCTTTCACTCATTGAAGAAGTAGAACGTGGCGTTGATAAAGACAAAGCCATGAAGCTTGCTTCAAAAGTGAAATCAGGTGGCGGCTTTGATTTAGAGGATTTTCGCGAACAACTGCTGCAAATGAAGAATATGGGCGGCATGATGAACATGATTGAAAAGCTGCCAGGTGTAGGCCAATTACCACCCGAAGCGTTAGCCCAAGTTCAAGATGGCAAGATGACCGGCCAAATGGAAGCTATTATTAATTCAATGACACCAGGTGAGCGCAAGCGTCCTGATATCATTAAAGGTTCACGAAAACGTCGTATTGCCTTAGGTTCTGGCACTCAAATTCAGGATGTTAATCGTCTTTTGAAGCAGTTTACTCAAATGCAAAAAATGATGAAAAAAATGTCAGGTAAAGGTGGCATGAAAAAAATGATGCGCAGTATGGGCGGTATGATGCCTCCGGGAATGAAGTTTCCAGGACGTTAATGCCTAAGTTTTTCATGGATATCTATTCAAATACCGCCGGTTAGATTTATTTTGACCTATTGCAGGCATTAGCCTTCGATGTAAAAATCGTCGGATTTGGTTGCAATAGTTGAAAAGTCAGGTAAAATCTTCCGGCTTTCTACTGGGGCCCTTCGCGAACACGGAGTCCCAGTTTTTTATTTTTGCTTCTAGCAAATCATTAGAGGAATAAAACGCATGGTTACCATTCGTTTAGCTCGTGGCGGCGCAAAAAAGCGTCCATTTTACAGTATCGTTGTAGCAGATAGCCGCAATGCACGTGACGGTCGTTTCATCGAACGTGTTGGTTTTTTCAACCCTTTAGCTAAAGGTCAAGAAGAAACTTTACGTTTAGATTTAGATCGTGTTGATCATTGGGTTGCAACTGGTGCTGCAACTTCAGATCGCGTAGCAAAATTGATCAAAGACGCTCGTAAAGCTGTTGCTTAATAGCGTTAAGGTATAAAGATGAGTAGTAATCAACAACCCATCGTACTAGGCAAAATAGGTTCTAGTCATGGTATTAAAGGTTGGATGAAAATCACCTCTTATACCGATTCTGTTGAAGGTATTTTTGAATATTCCCCTTGGTACATAAAAGAACAAGGTGAATGGCGTGAGGTTAAGGTCTCTCAGTGGCGTTTTCAAGGTAAAGCACTCGTGGCTTGCTTAGAAGGCGTAAATACACGAGAGGATGCGCAAGCACTTACAAATTGTGAGATTGCCATTCAGTCAGACCAAATGAAAAACTTGTCAGAAGATGAATTCTACTGGCGAGATTTGATTGGTTGTACTGTGACTAACACCAAAGGTTACAACATGGGTGAAGTCGATCAGATCGTGGAAACAGGATCGAACGACGTACTCCTTGTTAAAGCTAACGTAAAAGATGCTTTTGGCAAAGCGGAACGAATGATTCCCTTTGTCCCTGAGCAGTTCGTCCTTGAGGTGAACTTGCAAAGCAAACAGATATTAGTGGATTGGGATCCAGACTTTTAAGTCGAGGTACATCATATGCGGTTAGGGGTAGTAACCCTGTTTCCTGAGATGTTTCGTGCCGTTACAGACTTTGGAGTCACGGGTCGAGCCGTTAAAAACGGCCTGTTAGAGTTGCAAACGTGGAATCCTCGTGATTTCACCCATGATCGACATAACACTGTTGATGACCGACCTTACGGTGGTGGTCCAGGCATGTTGATGATGGTGCAACCGTTACGCGATGCTATTCATGCAGCGAAAGCTGCGGCAGGTGACGGTGCAAAGGTGATTTATTTATCACCTCAGGGACGTAAGCTGGATCAGCAAGGCGTTTCTGAGTTAAGTAAATCAACAAGTTTAGTGTTGGTATGTGGTCGATACGAAGGTGTTGACGAACGTATTATTCAATCTGAAATTGATGAAGAGTGGTCAATTGGTGATTATGTGCTTTCGGGCGGAGAATTACCGGCGATGACCTTAATTGATTCAGTTGCAAGGTTAGTACCTGGTGTACTAGGTAAGCAAGCGTCAGCAGAGCAAGACTCTTTCTCTGATGGCTTATTGGATTGTCCACACTATACACGCCCTGAAACTTTAGATGGTGTCGGTGTACCAGCAGTGCTTTTAAGCGGTGACCACAAAAAAATTAGACTCTGGCGGTTGCAACAAAGTCTTGGTAGGACTTTTTTAAGACGACCAGAATTATTTGAAAATCTAGCTCTGACTGGCGAACAAAAGACTCTTTTAGCGGAGTTTGTCAAAAATTTAGACAAACCTGTGTAGTCATAAGCCCAGTTATTTCTAGAACGGAGTAAGTTATGAACAACATCATTAAAATGCTCAACGAAGAGCAAATGAAAACAGATGTACCTGAATTTGGTGCTGGTGATACAGTAGTAGTTAAGGTACGTGTAGTTGAAGGCAACAAAGAACGTCTTCAAGCGTTTGAAGGTGTGGTTATCGCTAAGCGTAACCGTGGTCTTCATTCTGCATTTACAGTACGTAAAATCTCTAATGGCGAAGGTGTTGAGCGTGGTTTCCAAACGCACAGTAAACTAGTAGCTAGCATCGAAGTTAAGCGTCGCGGTCGTGTTCGTCGTGCTAAGCTTTACTACTTACGTGATCGTTCAGGTAAATCTGCACGTATCCGTGAAAAGTTGGCAACTAAGTAAGACTAGTTACCCGCTTAAAAAAATTAGATGCAGTGTTCGCACAATAGCCCGCCTTTATGGCGGGTTTTTGTGTTTTTGGAGAAAATTAAATTTAGTGGTTGATTAGTGGCTTAATCCAAGGCATAGTTAGCCCAACCTTGTAATGGTGTAGCGGTACGGTGTTACTTTTTTAGTAAGGTCAGTTAGTGCAGTCATGGTTTACGCGATAGCCCCAAGACAGAAATAATTTTTTAAGAAGTGAGAAATATCATGCAGCAAGATACGATTAATAACGTTCATATTAGTTCAGAGAAAGTACTGGTCACCCCAGCAGAATTAAAAAAAGCATTGCCGCTGTCTGATCACGCTTATCAGTACATTCTTGACGCACGTAAAACCGTTGCCGATATTGTCCACAAACGTGACAATCGAGTATTAATCGTTACTGGCCCATGCTCTATTCACGATATCGATGCTGCCAAAGAATACGCCCTAAAGCTTAAAAAATTACATGATGATCTCAGTGATGAGTTTTATATCTTGATGCGGGTTTACTTTGAAAAACCACGTACGACAGTAGGTTGGAAAGGCCTTATCAACGATCCTGATATGGACGAGTCATTCGATGTTGAAAAGGGACTGAGAATGGCGCGTGAGTTGATGATTTGGCTTGCAGAGCTCGAGCTGCCGGTAGCGACTGAAGCGTTAGACCCCATTAGCCCACAATATATGTCAGAGCTGGTGACTTGGTCGGCCATTGGTGCCAGAACCACAGAGTCGCAAACTCACCGTGAAATGGCATCTGGCTTATCCATGCCAGTAGGATTTAAAAACGGCACTGACGGTAAACTTGGAGTGGCGATTAATGCACTGCAATCTGCGGCAAGCAGTCACCGCTTTATGGGCATTAACCAGCAAGGGCAAGTGTCATTACTGCAAACTGCAGGTAACCCCGATGGCCATGTGATTTTACGTGGTGGCAAAACACCTAATTATGATGCTGACAGTGTGGCAGAGTGTGAAGCGCAGTTACATCAAGCCAAATTAAATGCCAGATTGATTATTGATTGTAGTCATGGCAATTCATCAAAAGACTATACAAGACAGACACTAGTTTGCGAGGATGTATTTAAACAAATACATGCAGGTAACCGTTCAATTATTGGGGTGATGCTTGAAAGTCACTTAAATGAAGGTAATCAATCCAGTAATAAGCCTCTGTCAGAACTGGCTTATGGGGTATCGGTAACCGATTCTTGTATAAATTGGCAAACTACTGAGACATTGTTGCGTAGCAATGCTAATTTACTTAAAACAGTATTACCTAATCGATTCGCAGCATAAACGCGGCGATGGATGGATTTAAGCGATGAATGAAAAAACCACTTTAGATTTAGACAATTTGCGTGAGCTCATTGACGGCGTTGATCAGCAACTACTGCATTTATTACGTAAGCGATTAGATCTTGTTGCTCAAGTCGGGGCGGTTAAGCATGCTGCTGGTGTGCCGATTTACGCACCGCAGCGTGAAGCATCAATGTTGGCGAAACGCCGTAAAGAAGCCAGTGAGATGGATGTTTCACCGCAACTTATTGAAGATATTTTACGTCGTTTAATGCGTGAGTCCTATTTGAATGAAAAAGATGTCGGATTTAAGCAAGTAAAAACGGATCTTGGTCATATAGTCATTGTTGGTGGTGAAGGCCAACTTGGTGGTTTATTTAGTCAAATGCTGACGCTGTCTGGCTATACTGTAAAAAGCCTTGATAAAAACGACTGGCATCGCGCAGACGAGTTATTTGATGGCGCTGGCATGGTGATCGTTACCGTGCCAATTAATGTCACTTGCGAGGTGATCAGCAATCAATTAAACAATTTAGCTGATGATTGTATTCTTGCTGATTTGACCTCAATTAAAACTGAGCCTTTAAATGCCATGCTTGCCGCTCACAATGGCCCTGTAGTGGGTTTACACCCAATGTTTGGCCCTGATGTGGGCAGTTTAGCAAAACAGGTTGTGGTGGTGTGTGATGGCCGTGAACCCCAAGCTTATCAATGGTTGCTCGATCAAATTATTATTTGGGGTGCACGCATTGTTAACGAAGATGCACAAAAGCATGATAAAGCCATGCAACTAGTGCAAGCCATGCGTCACTTTTCAACTTTTGTTTATGGTTTGAACTTATGTAAAGAGCAGGCCGATATTGAGACGCTTTTACAATTTAGTTCGCCTATTTATCGTTTAGAGTTGGCTATGGTGGGGCGTTTGTTTGCTCAAGATCCAAAGCTGTATGCTGATATTATTTTTGCCCAAGAAGGTAGCCAAGTCGCCATTAGTGATTATCTCGATAACTATGGTCAAGCGCTTCAACTACTTAAGACCGGCAATCGAGATGAATTCGTGTCTCAATTTGAGCAAGTTGCAAAATGGTTTGGGGATTTTGCGCCACAATTTCAGCAAGAAAGCCGCGCTATGCTACAGTCTGTCAATGATATGAAGACCAATTAAGCCGAGTTAACGCTGAATAATATTGCGAAATCATCAAACAGGGATTAAGGTTAAAGGGAGCTGCTTTTAAGTAGCTCTTTTTTTCGGACTAATAGGAGTGATAATCTAATGACAAATACTGAGGTTTACACCGCAGAAGATTTATCGCTTGGGCATTTTTTATATGCACTAATGAGCGCCTTTCCACTCTTTTTTTTACCAGTGTTTTTCAGTTTATTAATTAATATTTCTCAAAACCGTATTCCAGCAAGCTCTTTGCTGGGCTCTCATTTAAGATGGCAACGTAATAGCATGACAGGTTTGATGCCATTATTGATCTTAGGCTATTTTACTCCTCAATTATGGCTTAGTGTCCCGATATTTGTATTAGCTTTAGGCTGGTTTAGTTATCGTATTTTTAAAGGATGGCTTGGGTTAAATGATAATGTCAGCATGTATTAATTGTTGATTAACCAATAAAAAACCGAACTTAAAGTTCGGTTTTTTATTGGGCTAAAAGCAACCGCATGGTTTGGATAAATGATGCGGTTGGTTGCTGGTTTTATTGATGAAGCTCGTGTAGCAAGTGATGTTGGTCATCTGCCTCTGCCAGTTGTTGCTCATTCAGAATCAGCCCGTTGGCCTGTAGTTGCTTAACCGCTATGGCTTGCTGATGTAAAAGTGGGCTGTTAACTGCGTAACTGGTATTAACAATAACTGGCAAGTGGCATTGATGCTTTATTGCAATTAACCCGGCTAAATCCAATGACAGTTGCTCAGGATTAGTAAAGCTTCTAATGCCTGCTTCAACCAAGATCAGTTGTTGATTACCCGTGGTTAAAACTCTATCTGCAGCAGTAAGCCAGTCAGAGGTACTTGCCATAGTATTGCGCTCAAGCAATACCGGTTTACTGATAGCGCCAGCTGCATCTAACAGTTCTTTATCAAACATCGCCTTACCGGCAAGATAAACCATATCGGCCGACTTTACTGCGATATCGAAGCTGCTTACTGAGTCAACTTCAATGGCACTGAACAAGCCTGCTTGCTCAACGATATGACAATAGTTTTTAAGGTTTAACGGCGATAAGTTATCTGTAGATGGAGCTTGTAGCAATACCCCTTGATAACCAGACTCTTTCACCTGCTTCACCTTAGCGGCAAATAAGTCATCGGTGTCTGTAAGGGTCATTTGTTGCAGCGCAACTAAGTCCTTTTCACCAATGGCACACTGTTTGGTTTCAATAATGGTCTGCTCTTGTCGATACAACTTCGAATGCTTAGGGGCATCAAGATTGTCACTGGCAGTTTTATTGGGGGCTTTAGAGCTATTTGGCTCAATCACTAGCTGACTACTATTAAGTTGAGTTGGTTTGACGGTTTCACAAGGGTAACAGCCCAGCACTTTTATAAAGCGTGTCAGTCTTTCTAATTCTTTTAAGGCTTGCTGCATATCATGGTTTGCAAGATTTTCATCAACATCAAGGTAGAACATTTCTTCCCACGGGGTGCCAGGGATTGGGCGAGACTCTAACTTACTCATATTAATATTATGGGCTTTTAATACGAGTAGCGCCTCAACTAGCGCGCCGGGCTTTTGTCCTGTAGCCATAATCAAGGTGGTTTTTGCCGGCAGTTGTGACGGCACTGCTACAGCTTTGCGTGCAACCACAATAAAGCGGCTTTGATTAATTTTTTGGTTGGCTAACCCTTTTTCTGTGGCACTTAATTGATATAAGGCGCCGCCTTCAGCACTGCCAATAGCGGCAACACTGTCATCATCTGCGTCAATGACTTGCTGCATGGCTTCAGCACTGCTTGAGCAATAGGCCAGCGTTAAGTTTGGATGTTGTGATAACCACTGACTGCATTGGCTAATGGGCTGTGGGTGAGCAAATACGGTTTTGATTTGTTCTAATTCAGCATTATTTTTGGTGAGTAAGCAATGGCCCACTTCAATGGTTGTTTCTCCGACAATTGAAAGAGAGGTGTGTTGCAGCACGTCATACACTTCATTAATTGAACCCGATGAGGTATTTTCAATAGGTAAAAAACCTAAGTCAGCATGGCCGAGTTCAACTGAACTGATAATTTCATCAAAACTTTGGCAGCCTAAATCAATCATTTCTACTTGGCGGCGCTGACAAAAACGGCTGGCGGCGAGATAAGAGTATGAGCCTCTAGCACCTAGGTAGGCGATGGTCGATTGTTGTTGCTGGATTTCAGGGTTAGCACGGCCATGTAAAAAGGCTTGTTGATTCAAGACTGAATCTTCAATAATGCTTTGATAAAGTGAGATAACAAAGTGAGCATCTAAACCTTGCTCTCTACCTTGTTGAACTAAGCGTTCTAATAATTCTTTTTCCCGCTGCGTATCTCTGATGGGCCTAACATCGACTTCTTTACTTCTGGCGACATCAAGGCTCAATTCACGCCTTTTGGCTAGTAAGGCTAATAAGTCCTTATCTAGTGAGGTAATTTGTTCTCTGGTCTGACTCAATTCTGGCGCTTTTTTCATAATAGCCTCAATGACGACTGCTTAGCTGACGTGGTGTTGAACAGCGAGCATTAAATATTTAATAATAAAAAGCCCCCCAGTTGGGAGGCTCTAAATTTCATTTTCGTTTTTACACAAAAAATCGGCCTCAATATGGGGGCTGAATAAAAAAGAAAATAAAATTGCGGCTAGTGATATTTTTCATACTGTAAAATTAAAGCGCTAAGCTATCAGTGTCAATCAAATAATGATCAAGTTTGCCCATTGTTTATGGTTTGCATAAAAAAGCGCACCCGAGGGCGCGCTTTGGTTTAAGAGTAATAAAAAACATCAAGCTGCGGTTTCCTCCTTATAGACATACTCAAAATCATTATCGGTTTCAGTTGTTGGTGAAACGTGACGTTGAGCCTGGGGTTTATGAGTCAGGCGATTTAGCTGTTTTTCCAGCTTTTTACCCATTGCAGTTATTGCTGCGTAAAGGTTTTCATTTTTCGCCTGGGCGAATAGTTCTCCACTTGGCAAGCCTACTGACGCTTCTATCTTAAAGAGCTGCTTTTCCTGAGTGATAATTACATGCGGGTTAATGAGTTGTAGATCATGTCTTGCGAGTTTTTCAATTTGTCCTTCGATACGTTCAAGAATCGGTGCAGTTACTTCAAGTTGCTTGCTAGTGATTTTCAGCATATTTCGAACCTTCTGTTGTTTGCTTAAGTTCAGATTACCAAGCTCTGAAAGAAAAATCGTGATCTAAATCACGTTTTGTAGGCCTTTTTAGACTGTTTGATTCATATTTGATCGCTTAGACAATTTAGCTAAAAAACCGCTTAAAAAGTCTTGAAACTCAATCTAAATAGGCGCATATTTGAATGGATAACAACCTAGCTTACCTCCCAGTTTTGAATAATTTTTGTTCACCAACTCCATTCTATGCAGCGGTTCAACGTCATTGAAACCATGTTTGCTGCCAACGTTTATACTGCTTGTCATCACTGGCTCCAAATATCTTTCTAAGTTTGACACTCATATCCAGATTTAAGGCCGCACTCATAGGCAAAGCCCTATTTTCAGAGCTGATTAAATAAACCCAAGTCTTGTGTTTTAATCCAATAATACAGAAACATGTAAGCTGTTGATGCTAATTGCTCCACAAGTGCTAGAGTTTGCACTTGTTTGATGAAACGCTGTAATACTTAATTACTTTTCTTTACCTTAAGGGTCTATGAGTGCAAGAATTTGCTCTTTATAATCAAGCATATTAAAAGAACTAAGCTTAAGGCACATCTATGAGTATAGAACAAAAAAAAATTAAGGTATGGGATATACCCACTCGATTATTCCACTGGTTTACGGTGGCGTTGCTGATTTGTTTGTGGTGGACAGCAGATGCAGGAGAGATGGAGTGGCACCAAGTTTGTGCTTATAGCTTTTTAGTGCTGATTGTCTTTAGGTTACTGTGGGGGGTTGTAGGTAGTGATACCGCAAAATTCAAAGACTTTGTCGCTGGACCTAAAAAAGTTATTGGTTATTTACGTGAGCCGTTAAAAGAGCCTGTTGTTGGCCATAACCCTATGGGTGGTTATATGGTGATGCTAATGCTATTTGTGCTCACATTGCAGTTGCTAACGGGCCTATTCGCTACAGATGATATCTTTACCGAAGGACCGCTTTACGCCATGGTGTCTTCTGATACTGCTTCATTTATGACATGGTTACACAAAATGAACTTCAATTTTATCCTTGGGTGCATCGCATTGCATCTTTGCGCGATTACGATTTATGCCATTAAAGGACACAAGTTAGTAGGTGCGATGATTTCGGGTAAAAAAACCTTAACCCATGAGGAACATAAATTACTGAGCGCTGAGCCTAAAATGAAATCACCGTTACTTGCTTTTGGGATTGTCATGATACTTGGTTCAGGTGTCTGGGTATGGCTTATTGCACCTATCATTGCGTTTATGTGATTGAATTAATTCAAGAGACTGTCAGAAAAAAGCCCACTTCAGTGGGCTTTTTATTAGCGAGCTTAAATATGAATAGCATATTTAAGGCGCTGAATTTTTAACAATGTTTTATGGTTAGTCTTTCTTGTACATGTCATGGCAGCCTTTACAGCTTTTGCCTGTATTACCAAATGCTTGCTTGATTTGCTTTTTATCACCTGTTTGGGCTGCCAAGTCTAACTTAACCGCATTTTCTTGGAATTCGGTCATCTTAGTATCAAAGTCTGCTTTATTTGACCAGATCTTTGCTAAAGCTTCTGTATCGCCGTTATCAGAGCCTGCAATAAAACCTTCATGAGGGATTTTAGCTAGTGCCGCTAAATTAGCTGCGCGAGTTTGAAATACAGTTAATTCAAACTCTTTTTTGCCTTTCATCATTGCAGCCATATCGCCAAATTGGTAGCGGATTAAACTAAAACCTGCTTTACGATAATCGATAGCGTCATTGGCATCTTCAAAGTTATGTGCGTTGACAGTTGGAATAAGCAATGCGCTGACAGCTAAGGCCAATATTTTATTTTTCATGACAGATCTCTTTTTATTTATTGATTTATAGGTGTTTGTCACATTTTAAGCATAAATTTGAACCAAGTGCGAGTCTAGTTTTGTGTTTAATTGTAAATTTGATTTTTACAATAATTATCAGGCATATTTTGCATATATGATTTCTGTAAAAGCTGAATTGTTGCTACACTTTGTACTGTCGAGGCATTACTAAAAGAGAGCGTTATGCGAGCTAATTGGGATTCAGTTGTAGAAAAGGTACTAAGCTATCCAAATTCTGACGAATTAGGCATTTTATTTCAGTTATTAATGACAGAAGAAGAGCGTAGTGCAGTTGCTGGTAGGTTAAAGGTTTTTCAACTTTTATTGCAAGGTGAGCTAAGTCAGCGTCAAATATCTGCAGAATATCAAGTGAGCATTGCGACCATTACTCGCTGTTCAAACTATTTAAAAAATATGCCTCAGGCGCAAAAAGACAAAGTCCAGCAGCTGATACTGGACTAGTTACTTATGTCGCGCTAGCTATCTAAATTTAGCTTTAATGTTCGTTGAGGGATGCTTATGGCATCGATAGCTGATACGGCGCAGTAATATATAGCCTCCGTATGTAAAAAGCCCTATCGACAGTAACTGTGCTGAATCTTGAGGGAAAAAACGAAAGGTGATTACGGCCGAAATAATGTAAATGAATGGCATAAAGCCATATATTGAATCGGGTAGGTAACCCTCGACTCGTTTTCTTTTCTTATCCGTTCGGCGGTTTCTAGAGCGTAGGTTCCAGACATGAGCGCCGTAAAAAAAGACTAATATTGAAGCAACGACAATATAGGGTTGTTCAATGAAAGGTACGCTAGCTGCGCCGACAATCATATAGGCGTAAGGTAAGATTTCGTATAGCGGTTTAATTAACATAAGCACTCCTTCGCTTTAAATTAATTTTCAAACAGCAACAAAGGTTAACTCTATAACCTTCAAACCCAGCTGCTTTCTAGTTACCAAAGCACAGAGAAAGAAACAAAACCTGTGCCCAGCAATGCTTGTGGTTAAGTTTCACAGACAATCTATCTATGATTAATAATAACGTAAAAAAAATACGTCAACCTAAAAAAGGCTAACGTATTTAATAATTCAAACTTTAGGCTGAGTTAATCCAGTCTAAGTTATTGAATCAATGTCTAGGACAAAAATTGTTTATTAGACTTTAGTGGCAGCCACAACCGCCATTGCCATCACAACCCGGTTTGTCAGTACCACAAGCTTCATGGGCGTGCTCGCTGCCACAACCACCAGCAGCATGAATATGACCATGGGCAATTTCTTCGGCAGTTGCTTCACGTACATCCATCACTTCAACGCTGAAGTTTAATGCTTGACCAGCTAAAGGGTGGTTGCCATCAACAACGACTACAGTATCTTTTACTTCAGTAACTTGAACTGGGCGTTGACCCATTTCAGTTTCAGCAATAAAACGCATACCTGGCACGATGTCTTCGATATCGCCGAATGCTTCAAGAGGGACTTCTTGTTTTAGGCCGTCATGGTATTCACCATATGCTTGTTCAGTTGGAATATTCGCGTCAAATTTGTCACCAATAACTTTACCTTCTAGCTCAGTTTCTAAGCCTGGAATTAAGCCTTCAGTTCCGTGTAGATAAACCATAGGTTCAGCTTCAAATGAGCTTTCGATTAAACGACCTTCTTGATCGGTTAAACTGTAGTGAATAGTTACTGCTGCATGTTTTGTGATTTTCATAACGACTCCAATTCTGAATGTGGCGGCATAATACTATTGTTTTTACAAAGTCGCGATAATTTGTATCAGCTTTTGCTTATTCAATCACATGTTTTTAAATCAAGTATCTCGCTGGCTGACATTTGCTTTAAATCGTGGCGCATCCGGTTACTTATCCTTTGACAATGGATGTTTTTACCATTGTTGCTGTGACTAAATTTACGCGCAGTACACAGGTCACTGTTTTTAAATAGATTAGATGAATCATTTTCATGGTGATTTGCGCTGCCATGTTTATGAAAATGCTAATTTTAGTGCTTAGGCACTGAAATTTAATGCAAGATGACTTTTGGCGCTTTTGAATAACCATATAAAAATCATAATAATAGTAAGCCTCTGACTTGTAAGTATTTATTCTTGTATATCTTTTTTGGGTTACGTTTACGTAAACATACTAAAAACTTGTTTTGGAGGCGTTTTTTAGTGTGATAGCTGCGATTATTGTGATTTCAGCAGTGATTTAGCTTGTTATCAATAGAGTGCTTAAAAATAAACCACTAATTAGGGGTTGACAACCTACCTTAAAAAAAGCAATTCTGTTATCAATTCAAAACAAACACATATTAAATCGAGTGTAATGATGAAATCCGTTAACCATGTTGTAGTTACCATTATTACAACCACCACAATTAACATTGTGGGGGCGGGCTGATTACACCCTAAAGATTTATAACGACAAGCCCGCTTCCCACAAAGAAGCGGGCTTTTTGTTTTCAGATTTAAAATTAATATTTAGTGCTAGCGAGTTAAGGGAGAAGAATATGAAAGTGATGAAGTTTGGTGGAACCTCGTTAGCCAATTGGCAACGTTTTTTGATGGCAGCAGACATTATTGAACAAGCTGCAGCTGAAGAGGCTATTGCGACTGTGTTATCAGCGCCTGCAACTGTTACCAATGCCTTGTTAGAGTTAGTAAGTCTCGCACAAACCAATCAAGACTATGCAGCGGTATTAGCCCATATTGAGTCGGTTTTTAGTGGCCTTTTTAGTGACGCTGAACAAGCGTTAATTTCACCGCAGCAAAAAGCGCTACTGGATGAAAAGCTGGCGCTGCAATTAACTGACTGGAATGACAAAGTCACTGGAATAAAGCTGCTTAACGAATGCCCCGATCATGTTCAAGCGCAGGTTATCGTCTCTGGCGAGCGTTTATCGGCAGCCTTAATGGAACAAGTGATGCTAGCAAAATCACTTACCGCAGCGCAATTTGACCCAAGAAAATTATTCTTAGCCCATGGTAAGCCACTTGAATCTATTGTTGATATCAATGAAAGCAAACCGCGTTTTGCTGCGCTTTCATTAAATGAAGCACGGGTATGGATTATGCCAGGTTTTACTGCTGCTAATGAGCAAGGTAAAACAGTGACTTTAGGGCGAAATGGCTCAGATTACTCTGCAGCGGTTTTAGCAGCTTGTCTTGATGCCTCAAGCTGTGAAATTTGGACCGATGTCGATGGGGTTTATAACACGGATCCACGCGTGGTATTAGACGCTAAATTACTTGAACAACTTAGCTATCAAGAAGCTATGGAGCTTTCTTATTTTGGTGCTAAGGTGTTGCACCCTAAAACCATTGCACCGATTGCTCAGTATCACATTCCTTGCTATATCAAAAATAGTTTTAACCCATCAGCGCCTGGCACATTAGTGTCTAATCGGCCTGACAAAACAGGCTTGCAGGTCAAGGCCATTTCTAACCTTGATGAACAAACCATGTTTAACATTTCAGGCCCTGGCATGAAAGGCATGGTGGGCATGGCCAGTCGTACCCTTGAAGCGATTTCTCGCAGTGGTATTTCAGTTTCATTAATCACTCAAAGCTCGTCTGAATACAGTATTAGCTTTTGTGTTAGCTCTAATGAAGCTTATAAAGCAAAACAAGCATTAGAAGTTGAATTTGAGTTAGAAATCCAGTCTGAGTTACTCGAGCCTATCGAATTAAGACAAGATTTAGCGATTGTGTCGCTTATTGGTGATGGCATGAAAACCCATAAAGGCGCCGCTGCTAAGTTTTTCAGCGCCCTGGCTAAAGCCAGCGTTAATATTATCGCCATCGCCCAAGGCTCGTCAGAACGTTCGATTTCTACTGTAATTGAGCAACGTAAAACTAAGCATGCCATTGCCGCCTGTCATCAAGCCTTCTTTGATGTTCAGCAGTATTTAGATGTGTTTTTAGTAGGCAGTGGTAATGTGGGGGCAGGGCTATTAGAGCAAATCAAACAACAAGCCTCGATGCTTAAAGAGCAGCATATAACCATGCGAGTATGTGGTATTGCCAATTCTCGTAAAATGCTTCTGAGCAGTGCTGGGCTAGATTTAAATAATTGGCAGGCTTTATTGGCTGATAGCGATACAAGCTATGATCTCGCAGAGATGCTGGCCTGGGGTAAAGAACAGCAACTGCTAAACCCTGTTTTAGTTGATTGCACTTCAAGTGAGTTGGTTTCAGATCGTTATCTTGATGTGATGAATGCTGGCTACCATGTCGTCACCCCGAATAAGAAAGCCAACACTCGTGATTATGCTTACTACCAACAATTGCGCACAACGGCGTTATTGCAGCGCAGACAATTCTTGTATGAAACAACCGTAGGTGCTGGCCTGCCAGTGATTGATAACTTAAAGAAACTGCTATATGCCGGTGATAAGTTACAGCGATTTAATGGGATCTTATCTGGTTCATTATCTTATATATTCGGCATGTTAGATGAAGGCATGAGCTTATCAGAGGCCACCTCAATCGCTCGTGATAAGTGTTTTACAGAGCCGGATCCTCGTGAAGATTTAAGTGGTTTGGATGTGGCGCGAAAAGTACTAATTCTTGCTCGTGAAGTGGGCATGCCATTAGAACTTGATGATATTAATGTTGAATCAGTTCTGCCAAGCTCGTTTGATGATTCAGGCGATGTAGACACCTTTATGAATCGTTTACCACAACTTGATGCGCAAGTCAGTGCGCGAGTTGAATCGGCAAAAGCGCAAGGTAAAGTACTGCGTTATGTGGGTCAGATTGAAGCAGGTAAGTGTCATGTACGTATTGTAGAGGTTGATTCATCAGATCCGTTATACAGCGTAAAAGGCGGCGAGAATGCACTGGCATTTTACAGCCGTTATTATCAGCCTATTCCATTTGTATTACGCGGTTATGGTGCGGGTACTGATGTGACTGCAGCTGGCGCGTTTGCGGATGTATTAAGAACTTTAAACTGGACTCGTGAGGTGGGGCTATGAGCAAACAAGTCACTTCGGATAAAGCGATAACTGTTTATGCTCCTGCTTCAATGGGTAATGTCGGTGTTGGATTTGATCTACTCGGCGCTGCGCTTGCGCCAATTGATGGCAGTTTACTGGGTGACAGAGTGATGATTGAAGCGGCTGATGCTGGTGTTCATTATTCTCAAACGGGTCCATGGGCGCATAAGTTACCAGAAGATGGTAAACAGAATATCGTCTATCAATGTGCTGTGTTTTTTCTTGAAAAACTTAATGCTAAACAAGGTGTGGCTATTTGTTTAGAGAAAAATTTACCAGTTGGCAGTGGGCTTGGTTCTAGTGCAAGCTCTGTGGTTGCAGCACTTTATGCATTAAATGAGCATTTTGAGCAGCCTTTTGATGAACAAGCATTATTGCTTTTAATGGGCGAGTTTGAAGGAATGATTTCAGGCAGTGTTCATTTTGATAATGTTGCCCCTTGTTATTTAGGCGGCATGCAGTTGATGCTAAATACTCCCAATAAGGTGTGCGCTGGTATTCCTACGTTTAAGCAATGGTATTGGGTGGTGGCCTATCCGGGGATCTCACTGTCAACGGCCAAGATGCGCGACTTATTACCACAGCAATACGATAAAGCGGTAGCCATCGATTTTGGCCGTCATTTAAGTGCATTTGTGCATGCAAGCTATCAGCAAGATCCAAAGCTTGCTATTAGCGTTTTAAAGGATGTGATGGCTGAGCCTTATCGAGCCGATGCGATTCCGGGTTATAGCCATGCGCGCGCAGAACTTGAAACGTTAGGCATGTTAACCACCGGCATATCAGGAAGTGGCCCAACGCTGTTTTCTGTAACCGATAATCTAGAAACTGCTAAAGCTGCTAAAGCATGGTTAGAGCAGCATTATTTATCACAGGCTGGTGGGTTTGCCCATGTCTGTCAACTTGATGAGCAAGGTACGCGTCGAGTTTAGTCACCACATTTTAATTTTAAAGGCGTTTAGAAATGGAATTATATAATTTAAAGCACCCATCACAAGTGGTCAGTTTTAGTGAAGCGGTAAAATTAGGTTTAGGTAAAGATAGAGGGCTTTTTTTTCCAAAATCTATTCCTGTGCTTGATAATATCGATGAGCTACTCGCGTTACCTTTTGTTGCAAGAAGTCAGCGTATTTTAGGGGCTTGGCTTGCTGATGAAATTGGTCAAGATAAAGTTAATGAGTTAGTTAATGCAGCATTCACTTTTGATGTGCCTTTAGTGAAAGCTGATGATAAACGTGCGTGTTTAGAGTTATTTCATGGGCCTACATTGGCATTTAAAGACTTTGGCGCGCGCTTTATGGCGCAATGCGTTAATTTATTAGCAGGAGATGAAAAGCTCACTATTTTGACGGCGACCTCAGGGGATACTGGCGCGGCGGTGGCAGATGCTTTCTTTGGCCTTGACGCTGTACAAGTGGTGGTGATGTACCCCAAAGGAAAAATCAGTGAGCTGCAAGAGAAGATGTTCACGACTCTAGGTAAGAATATTCATACTGTCGCTGTTGCGTCAGATTTTGATGCTTGCCAAACACTGGTTAAGCAGGCATTTGATGATAGTGATGTGCGTGATGGGCTGCACTTAAACTCGGCTAATTCAATCAATATTAGTCGGTTATTGGCGCAAATTTGTTACTACTTTGAAGCGGTAGCTCAAATGAAGCAAACCAGCAATGCTGAGATTGTGCTGTCAGTGCCTAGCGGTAACTTTGGTAATTTAACCGCAGGTTTATTTGCCAAGGCGATGGGCTTACCTATTAAGCGCTTTATTGCGGCGACTAACTCAAACGATACTGTGCCACGTTACCTTGCTGCAGGTGATTGGGCGCCAAATACTACCGTTGCGACTATGTCTAATGCGATGGATGTGTCCGAGCCATCAAACTGGCCAAGAGTCGAAGCCATTTGTGAGGCGTTAAATTGGCCGTTATCGTCTATTACAGGGGTGGCGCTTAATGAAGCGCAAACAACTGCGGCGTTAAAAGAGTTATATCAGCTGGGTTATCAATCTGAGCCTCATGCCGCAATTGCCGCACAAGCTTTATCTGATGAGCTTAAAAGTGGTGAAACCGGTATTTTCTTAGGAACGGCGCATCCAGCGAAATTTAAAGATGTGGTCGATGTGCAATTACAAATCGATTTACCATTACCCCAAGAGCTTGAAGCTGTAGTGAATAAGCCGATTTTATCTGCAGAACTGAGCGCTGATTTTACCAAGCTGAAAGAGCACTTATTTAACATTCTTAAATAATAAAGCTTTAATATCAGCTTACTAAAGCACCTTAGGGTGCTTTTTTGTTATTTAAACTCATCTGAATGTTTCAGATTTGTATTTTATGATCTCGGTCATAACATCTGCGCAATCCATAGTGTAGATTAATAATACTAGAGGTTTAAACTTTTTAGACATGAAGGAATTGTGGTAATGGAGAAGATGATACTTAAAAGGCTAATGAATGATCACAAACACATAGCCATATTATTGAATATTCTAGCCAAGAAAAATCACAAACTTTCTCAGGGTGAATCAGTTAATTTTGCGCTTATTCGTGATGTCGTCGAATATATGCAGGTTTATGCTGAGCATAGTCACCATCCGGTAGAAGATATTACTTTTGATTACTTTATTAAGCACTTTCCTAGCCCTAGTACGACCAGGCTTCATGATGAACATAGCAGTCTAGCAGAGTCATCTGGTGCATTGATGTATAGTCTGAATTTGATACTTTCAGATGTGGTGATTTCCCGAGAAAAGTTGGTTTCCGACTTAAAAGCGTATGTTGAAATCCAAACGGCTCATATGCAATATGAAGAAAAAGAGCTATTTCCTCTGTTTGCTAAGCACATGCAGGGCAGTGATTGGGATAAAATATGGCAACAATGTGAGCAGCGTTTAGTTGATGATCCGTTATTTAACGATAGTGATGATAATATCTTTGAAGAGCTTAAAGAGCATATTGCTGAAGTTGAACCACAGTAGCTGACTCTGTGTTATCTCGCCTAAAGGATTAATGATAACGAGTTAAAAGCATTAAAAAGAGCGCTATAAGCGCTCTTTTTATATATAGACCTTTGAATAACTATTCAGTTAGTTATCTTGCTTACAATGGCATCGCATCGAAATCAAAATCGAAACTTGTGTCAATGTCTTGAAGTTCCTTAAGTAAGCGTTGTTTATCCTTTAACGCTTCTATTTCTCGCCATTTACGTTTTTTATTTGAGCTTTTTGAGCGAGTTGGTCTTTCAACAACTTGGTCTAGCGCACCACCATAGTCTAAACGATCCATGGTAAACCTCCCTTGTTATTATGATGTCTCTATTCAAATAAATATCATATTCCGTCACTATAGTGCAATAGTTATGTTTCAATATTGTTAATGGGAGGTGGTGTTTAAGTGATGTTCAAGTGGTGTTTTGCTGGCGTATTTAGAGGCTTGTGCTATGAGGAAATGAAAGTGTATATAAAAAAGCCAGCTTTAGCTGGCTTTTTTAGTGTTTAAATCTGACCTTGACGGTATAAATTAATTAATGAATTACTGGAGCTATCAAGCTCTGTGGCATCATTTTTGGCGCCGATGCGGTCTAGGACATCGTTGCCAAGGACTTTACCTAATTCCACACCCCATTGATCAAAAGAGTTAATTTGCCAAATAGCGCCTTGAACAAACGTGCGGTGTTCATATAAGGCAATTAACGAACCTAAGGTCGTTGGAGTTAGCTTATCCATTAATAAGGTATTACTTGGCTTATTACCTGCCATTGTCTTGTGCTTAGCAATAAGGGCTTTATCAGCATCAGGCGTATCTTTGCCTGCCAATTCCGCTAAAGCTTCTTCATAAGTGCGACCTTGCATTAATGCTTGGGTTTGGCCAAAGCAGTTTGAAGCAAGCTGGTTATGATGTTCACCTAATGGATTGTGACTTTGCAGTGGCATAATAAAGTCAGCTGGGATAAGTGCTGTACCTTGATGTAACAACTGGTGATATGCATGCTGACCATTGGTGCCTTCACCACCCCAGATCACTGGGCCGGTATTGAAATCTACCTGAGTTCCATCAAGCATGACCGACTTACCATTACTTTCCATATCAAGTTGCTGGAAGTAAGCGGGTAAACCACGTAAATAATGATCATAGGTCAAAACTACATGGGATTGTGCATCATGAAAATTGCTATAAAGCACTGACAACATGCCCATAATCACAGGCATATTTTGTTCAAGTGGCGCTTGGGCAAAATGTTGATCCATTTGGTTGGCACCATCAAGCAGTTGCTTGAAGTTATCCATACCCACTAATAACGCTATGGGTAAGCCAATGGCTGACCATAATGAATAACGTCCACCCACCCAATCCCACATAGGGAAAATATTGTCAGCATCAATACCAAACTCAGTCGCTTTAGCAACGTTTGATGTTACTGCGACAAAGTGCTTGGCGACATCGGCTTGGCTACCACCTTGCTCGAGGAACCAGTCTTTAGCGCTTAGGGTATTGGTCAGTGTTTCTTGGGTGCCAAATGACTTCGATGACATGACAAATAAGGTTGTTTCAGCATCTAAGTTTTTAAGCTTCTCACAGATAGAGCTTGCGTCAACGTTAGCCACAAAATGGCAATTAAGGCCTTTTTGCCAATAAGGCCTTAATGCTTGAGAGACAATTTTAGGGCCAAGGAAAGAGCCACCAATGCCAATACTGACAATATCAGTAATGGTTTTGCCGGTGTAACCTTTCCATTCACCTTGAGATACAGACGCCACAAACTGAGTCATCTTTGCTAGTGTTTGCTGCACTTCAGGGACGATATTCGCCCCTTCAGCCATAATTACTTGCTCAGGATTACTCCTCAGCGCTGTGTGTAATACTGCACGGCCTTCGGTGTTATTGATAATATCGCCATTAAACATGGCAGAAATTTTAGCTGATAACTGGGTTTCTTCAGCTAATGCAAACAATAATCCTAAGCCTTCCTTATCGATACGGTTTTTAGAATAATCTAATAATAAACCGCAGCTTTTGAGGCTCATCTTCTCAAAACGTTTAGGGTCATTAGCAAATAGCTCCCGCATATGGGGAAGCGCTGCTGTATTTTTCTTTAGCTGCTGCCAAGTATTACTCTGAGTTAAATTAGTCATGCAAATCACTCCGTTGATTAGCTAAGTTTTGCGTTTAGCATAACCTCAAGTTTACCTTGGTCGATGGCAAAGTTGCGAATGCCTTCAGCAAGTTTATCAACAGCCATTGGGTCTTGGTTATATTCCCAACGGAACTGTGCTTCGGTTAATGGTGCTGGCGCGGCAACCGTTGTTGTTGCAGGTTTTAGCTTTTGGCTAATAAAAGTATCGCTATTGGCTAACTCTTCTAATAGCGCAGGGCCTATCGTTAGGCGGTCACAGCCCGCAAGCTCGATAATTTCGCCAGTGTTACGGAAACTTGCACCCATTACCACAGTGTTATAGCCGTGAAGCTTATAGTAGTTATAGATATCGGTTACTGATACCACACCAGGATCGGTTTCAGCGGTGTAATCAAGACCTGTGTCTTTCTTATACCAATCTAAAATACGACCAACAAATGGCGAAATAAGGTAAACACCTGCTTCAGCACAAGCTCGGGCTTGAGCAAAGCTAAATAATAGCGTTAGGTTACAGTTGATGCCTTGTTGCTCAAGCTCTTTTGCTGCGCAGATCCCTTCCCAAGTAGATGCTAACTTGATCAGAATGCGAGATTTATCAATACCGGCTGCTTGATATAGGTTAATTAGCTTATGGGCTTTTTCGATAGAGCCTGCTTTATCAAAAGAAAGTCTGGCATCGACTTCTGTTGAGATGCGGCCTGGAACAATCTTAAGAATTTCTACACCGATGTTGACGGCTAATTTATCACCTGCGTCTTCAACTTGCTGAGCTGTGTCATTTGACTGCTGTTTTGCCCAAGCAATAGCATCATCAATTAATGGGGTATATTCAGGAATTTGCGCCGCTTTTAAAATTAGAGAAGGGTTGGTGGTTGCGTCTTCTGGTTGGTAGCGTTTAATTGCTTCAATGTCGCCGGTATCAGCAACGATTGTGGTTAGTGCTTTTAGTTGAGCTAACGTGTTCGCCATGGAAATTTCCCTCTCAAGTAACAAAGTTATTTTGTTCAATACAGTTATTAAATGCGATCTTACTGTATTTTCCAACAACATTTGTAAAAAAATAACGCAAATAAACGTGAAATGAGCTCATAAGCAACTAATTGTGTAATTTAATGCCTGATTTATTAGTTGTTTAAGTTGTTTTTATCGTTGAAATAAAAGTGTTACCGATAACATCTCTTTGTTGGTAAGGGTTTTTATTTTTTAGCTGATGGCTACAAAAACAAAAAAGTCGCTGCAAGCAGCGACTTTTTATTACCAGCTTAATTAGTTGATTATTTTAGAACCGCACGTTTTTCTGTGCCGGTTACGATAGCTTCAATACGACGATTTTGCTTATGGGCTTCAGCGGTATTGCCTTCCATAATAGGTTTAGTAATACCATAGCCAATAGCTTGAATACGACTTGCTTCAATATCATATTTAGCTGCTAAAGCTTCAGCGACTGATTTAGCACGACTCTCAGAAAGGGTCATATTATATGCAGGCTTGCCAACATTAGAAGCGTGACCTTCGATTGATACGGTATGCTCAGGATTTTTCTTCAAGTAATTAGCTAATTTTTCAATGTCAGCATAAGAAGCTGACTTAATAACAGAAGAGTTGTTATCAAATAAAATACCACCTAAGTCATGATTGTCTGTTACAAATTCGTAGACAGTACAACCATTGGCATCAACTTTGTGAGTTGCTGGTGTATCTGGACAGCTATCTTGATCATCCATTACGCCATCGTTGTCGGAATCAATTGGTGCAGCAGCAGCTGCAACAACAGGGGCTGCTGCTTTAGCTTTACCAAAGCGGTAGCTTAATTCTAAGCCCCAATAGTTACTTTCCATTTCAAGGGTATTATATTTATCATCGTCTAAGTTTTCGTAGCGACGATATTTAGCCTGCAGCTTTAAGTTTTCGGTAAAATTATAACCGATACCAGCACCGATATAGGGCGCAATACCGCTGTCACTGTAATACTCAGTGCCATAATTTTTTATGTTCTTTAAAAGGTAGTTCATTCCGCCAGCCTCAGCAGACAAACTCCACTTGTCAGCGAAAGGATAAAAACCGACTAAACCTAATGCCATGCCTCTAGCGCCGACATCATTACGTTTATTACTGAAATCTGTCCATTGAATACGACCTAAGTCTCTATAACCGAGTTCAATACCAAAATAGTCATTAAATAAGTAACCACCGAAGACATCCCAAGCATAAGGGTCATCATCTTCACAGTGGGTCATTGTTTTAAGGTCGCAATGTGGTTCGTAATTATTAATCCCTAAACCACCACCGACATACCATGGCGTTAACTCTTGTTCTGCGACAGCGGCAAAAGGCAACATTGAGGTGAGTAATACTACTTTTAAGGTGTTTTTCATCATATATAGTCCATTGTTATTTTATGTCACCAAAACACATGTAAACCGATTGTTTACCTTAAGTGTCACCAGCACTTATTTGGCGTTCCTATTATGATTTAGCTGGCAAGCTAATTATCGTCTTAAATTCAATGGTTTTCCATAGTAGTTACGAATATTTTTAAAATATTATCAACAAACACCTAACGAATCCCCGCAAGATGTTGCAGTGTTGGTTTTTTCTAATGAATTGACGATGGGCTTTGTTGTCCGTGGTATAAAGAAAAAGCGCCCAAAGGCGCTTTAACTCGTTATAAACGATTGTAGTTTGTTTTTTGAACTCTAATCTTATTACCGAGTCCAAACCCAATTTTCAATGTCTACTGGGTCAACACCGTTGGCCTTAATGTAGTTACGGTGTTCGACTAATCTTTGGAGCATATCCGTTGTGATTTGAACATGCTGAGTTTCATCAATAACACCTTGTTGGAATAGTTTGTATGCCATATCAATCACAAGGTGATAACGTGATGTGCCATTACGAACGCCCATATCAAATGGTGTTGTAGTTGAACCTTCTTCTTCATAGCCTTTAATGCGGAAACGTTTACTGCCTTTATAATCAAATACCAATTTCTTGATGGTATTTGGATAACCATGGTAGTTAAATACCACGCCTTTATCTTCAGTAAATATTTCATCCATTAACCAAGGCTTATTTTGGAATTTACGACTACCTAAACCGTTACTATTAAGTTCAGTTACACTGACATAACGAATACGCACTCTTGGCAGTAGTTCTCTAATGAGTACTAATGACGCCATACATTCTTGAGTGACATAATCACCACAACCTGCAAGTACTACATCAGGATTATCATCTGATGCAAAATCCCATACCATCACGCCATCTTTAGTTTGCTTACGGGCTTCATCTAGTGATAGCCATTGAGGTAACTCTTTTTTACCTGCAACTAAAATGTTGAGTTTGTCGCGGTCTTCATATGCACGCTCTGTATAAGTGAGTGTACTGTTACCATCAGCAGGTAAATATGCAGAAATAATATCTGGATGCTTTTCTAACATAGCACCTAGAAATGAAGGGTTTTGATGCGAATAACCATTATGATCTTGACGCTCTAATAAAGAAGACAAAACAACATTACAAGAAGGTACAGGTTTACGGAAGTGAACCCCTTGACTGGCATACACATATTTACAGTACTGATCAGCCATTGATGAAACTACTTGAGAGAAGGCTTCATAGGTTGGGAACATGGCATGCCGACCTGTTACTGTGTAACCGTGCATCATACCGAAGAGTAAGTTTTCCGATAGCAGTTCAATAACACGGCCATCACGCGCCATATCTTGATCCCAGCTTTCAATCGGCCATTGCCATGCACGATCTGTTTCTTCAAATACCGCTTGCAGTTGATTTGAGTATGTTTCATCTGGGCTGAAGATACGTAAGTTACGTTGATCTCGATTTAATTTGAATGCGTCACGCATCCACTCGCCCATTTTGTACATTGATACGCCGCGAGTACCACGTGGGGTTTCTGGACCATAACTTAGTTTTTTAAGATCTGGTTGAGCAAGTGCACGGACTACTTCACCGCCATAACTTAAGTGTTGGCGACCACAACATAACTGCTTAGGTGGAATCAAAGATTGAATTTCTTCATCAAAGGTAATTTCACCTTGCGCATTGATACTGCACAGTTCATCAAATTTGTAACTTGCTAACCAGTCATTAAGCGCTTTTAGGTGACCTGCATCTGTTGCACACTTATTGACGATGACTTGATGAGATTCGCAGTTGCCAGCTAGCTTCTTACCGCCAAACTCAGATGTACCTGTCCAGCCTTTAGCTGTTCGCATAAGAATAACCGGCCAGCGAGGCTTACAAACATCTTCGCCGCGACGGGCACGAGTTTGGATATCATTGATCATCTCGTAAGCTAAGTCCATAGCCTCTTTCATTTGAACAAACACATCCTCTTCAAGTTGATCATCAACAATAATGGGATGATAACCTAAACCACGAAATTCAAGATCTAACTCTTCATGACTCATGCGTCCCATACGAGTCGGGCCTGAGATTTTATAGCCATTAATATGCACAATGGGCAGTACCGCACCATTGGTTGCAGGGTCGACTAACCGGTTGGCATACCATGATGCAGCTAATGGCCCTGTTTCAGACTCACCATCACCAACTAAACAAGCTGCGATTAAGTTTGGATTATCAAGAACGGCGCCCCAAGCAACGGATAATGAATAACCTAATTCGCCACCTTCTAAAATTTGGCCGGGGGCTTCAGGGTTTGCATGAGAAGGGTAGCCATATGCTGCTGAGAACTTTTTACAGATATCTTCAATACCTGATTCGTTATAGGGGATGGTTTCTGGATAAAAATGGCTTAAAGAACCTTCAACAAACAGGTTAGCTTGAACTGCTGGGAAGCCGTGACCAGGACCGACTAAATAAATGAATTCTCTTTCATGCTTAACGATTAAGCGATTAACGTTTGCATACACAAAATTGATACCTGGACAGGTACCCCAATGACCTAAAAGTCGAGGTTTAATGTCAGTATGTTGTAGCTCTCTTTTAAAAAGCACATTTTGCTTAAGATAGATTTGTGAGGTAGCGAGGAAGTTAGTTGCTCTAACATATTTTTTAAGAGCAGTGATTTCATTTTGCTGTGTCATAGTGACCTCATTATGAAAGATAAGATTGATTTAGCTTTTAATGAGAACACTGTATTCCCTAAATTGAATCAATAATGTGTTATTGATCTAACTTTGTATTAAAAAAAATCATTAATAAAATGATGTTAGGTTAAGAAATTGTTGAGTCACTTAGTGTTAGGCGATTTGCAATTGTTATTCTAGATGGGGCTTTAGGCGGCTATTTAAATAAATGTGATCACTGTCACCTATGTTTGAAGTTTTTCTATGCTAGTTTTTTCTCGCATTTTTTTGAGAACACCTATAACTAAGCGATAAGTGGTAAAGAGTGGTAATGTTTGCTGGGCTTTACTGGTTAAAGTCAGTAAAGTTAACTTGAATAATGCTAAATAATAATTAACTAATATATTCGCTCACTGAATTTAATAAACAGTAACAGCTTGGCTATTTACGAATACATGCTGAGGCTGCGAACTTAGATTTTGATGAGCTCATTATAATAATTCGATAATTTTATTTTGTCTGAAGGTGTTGCTCGGTTTAAGCATATTTTTACAAAATAAAGTTATTCCAAGGAATAGATTAAGCAAATGGCAATGTTAGAAACAATTGTTGGTTTCATGAACAATTTACTCTGGGGTAAATTGTTAGTTTATGGGCTGGTAGGCGCAGGTATCTTTTTTACTGTTCGTCTTGGCTGTATTCAAATTACTCATTTCGTACACGGCGTTAAAGTATTAGCGATTAGCCGCCGCCCTGGTAAGCATGGCTTATCTTCATTTCAAGTTTTTTGTACCAGTATGGCTGCCCGTGTCGGAGCCGGTAATATGGCTGGTGTTGCGGTTGCAATCGGTGCCGCAGGTCCTGGGGCAGTATTTTGGATGTGGGCCATTGCCATGCTCGGTATGGCGACGGCAATGATCGAGTCAACGTTAGCGCAAGTTTATAAAGTTAAAGACGTTGACGGGCAGTATCGTGGTGGCCCTTCATATTATATGGAAAAAGGCCTTGGCCAACGCTGGATGGGGATTCTATTTTCAATCCTACTGATTATTTGTTTTGGCTTAGTGTTTAATGCTGTTCAAGCAAATACTATCTCTGGTGCAATGACTGCCGTATTTGATTTAAATCCAATTTATGTCGGTCTTGGGATTGCGCTATTGAGTGGCCTCGTGATTATGGGCGGTCTTAAAAAGGTCGCTAGAGTGTCAGAAATTATCGTTCCGATTATGGCATTAGCCTACATTGCGATTGCCTTGGTTGTTGTTTTAATGAATGTTGAGCAATTGCCTGCCGTATTTATGTTGGTGATTAACAGTGCATTTGGCTGGCAAGAGGCCGCTGCTGGTGGTGTAGCATACAGTGTTGCTCAAGCAATGCAGGCGGGTATTGCTCGCGGCTTGTTCTCTAATGAAGCAGGTATGGGTAGTGCCGCCAATATTGCAGCAAGTGCTTCACCGAATCCTAATCACCCAGCGTCACAAGGTTTTGTGCAAATGATGGGTGTGTTTGTGGACACTATTGTTATCTGTACTGCTACTGCGGCAATTATCTTATTGTCTGGTGATGGTGGCGGCTCTGGTGATGGTATTGCAAGAACCATTAATGCATTAACGCATCATGTGGGTGACTGGGGTGGGGCATTTATTGCCTTTGCTATTTTACTTTTCTGTTTCACGTCAATTATTGCTAACTATTCGTATGCAGAAACTAACGTGATGTTTCTATCTGGCAATAAAAAAGGTGCACTACCAATCTTCCGTATCGCAGTATTAGGTATGGTTATGTTTGGCGCAGTGGCTAAGATTGGCATCGTTTGGGATTTAGCCGACGTTTCTATGGGCTTGATGGCGTTAGTTAATATGATTGCCCTGCTGTTATTGTCAGGTTTAGCGGTGAGAATTATTAATGATTACCGCCAACAAGTTAATAAGGGTGAAGATCCTGTATTTGATACGACTAAGTTCCCAGAGCTTGAAGGTCAGATAGAAGATGGGATTTGGATCAATAAAGAAGTTGAAGTGACCAAGTAACTCACTTTACTTAATCGCGAATGTTAATTGCAGATTAATCAAATCTGAAAAAAGCATTTAGCACAATCTAAAAAACCATGCAGTAATTGCATGGTTTTTTTTATGAAGCTCAGTATGATAGATAGCATGAATTAGAGTCCATTTTATAAAATAGGATTATCAGCAATGCTAGTATTAGTTTCTCCTGCCAAAACACTTGATTTTGAAACGCCTGCATCAACCAAGAAGTTTACTCAACCGACTTTGCTAGATTACAGCCAACAATTGATTGACGTATGTCGTGAATTGACGCCAATGGATATTGCCTCTTTAATGAAAGTGAGCGATAAAATAGCAGGTTTGAATGCGGCTCGATTTGCACAGTGGCAACCACGTTTTACTCTAGATAATGCCAAGCAAGCTATGTTTGCCTTTAGGGGCGATGTATATACCGGCCTTGATGCGGACTCACTGTCTGATATGGAAATCGATAAGGCTCAAAAGCACCTACGAATTTTATCTGGTTTGTATGGCTTACTGAAGCCGCTGGATTTGATGCAAGCCTACCGTTTAGAAATGGGCACCAGCTTGGTAAACCCCGCAGGTAAAAGTCTTTATGCATTTTGGGGCGAGACAATCACCAATGAAGTTAACGCAGCTGTTGCTAATCAAAGCGATGATATCGTCATTAATTTAGCTTCAAATGAGTATTTTAAAGCGGTTAAACCCAAACTACTTAAGGCCACTTTAATCACCCCGGTATTTAAAGACTGCAAAAATGGTCAATACAAGGTGATCAGTTTTTATGCCAAAAGAGCCCGCGGCTTGATGGCGCGTTACATTATCCAAAACGATGTGACGTCATTGGCACAATTGCAGCAATTTGACTTAGATGGCTATTATTACAGTGAAGACTTATCGACACCTGCAGCGCCAGTGTTTTTAAGAGAAGAGCAAATTAAGTAACCACTACAAGTTTCAGTGTAATGTAACGGGTAAAAAAATACTTAATAAAAAAGCAGCTAAGGTTTGAACTCCTTAACTGCTTTTTTGCGATAAAAGGCTGATAGATTATTTCTTATCGGCCTTTTTAGCTAATGGGCGTAAGTTAAGTTCTGATTGCGCCATGATATAAGCAAATTGCGCATAAGCAGCGACATTTTGCGCTAATGCGGTAGGGTCGATTTTATCTAAAGTGTCGTTAGGGGTGTGGTGATAATCAAAGTAATCAGTACCATCTTGTCGAAGGGACGCCACAGGGACACCTAGAGAGGGCATCATAGACACGTCAGGGCCACCAGAAGCGTTATTGTTCCCTAACTTAACCCCGTTGATGGTCATTGAACTGTGCTCAGTTTTAACTTGCTCAAATACGTGTGGATTAACGTTGAAATCAATTTGGTAAATCTTGCCTGCGCCAAAATCAGATTCTGCGGCAATATAATGATTAACCAGCTCGTCAGCATGTTGCTTTGCATAAGCCTTACCGCCAACTAATCCCACTTCTTCTGCGGCATATAATACCACTCGAATGGTTCTCGCTGGTTTTTGAGGTAAATCTTGAATCAATTTCGCCGCTGCAGTCACAATCGCAACGCCTGCACCATCATCAATTGCACCCGTGCCTTCATCCCAAGAGTCAAGGTGAGCGCCAATCAGCACCACTTCTTCAGCCTTACTACTGCCAGTTACCTCGGCAATAACATTGTAGGATGTTGCGACCCCTAAATTCTTTGAAGATAGGTTAAGTGATAAGCTGATGTTCTTATCTCTTTTTAACATGGCATTAATCATATCAGCATCTGGTGCAGACAATGCAGCAGCTGGAATTTTTGCCACTCCATCTTTGTAACGCATCATGCCGGTATGGGCCATGCGGTCATGATCGGTACCTATTGAGCGAATGACCACAGCGACAGCGCCTTTTTCTGCTGCAGCAACCGCGCCTCTTGAGCGGCCGCCAACAGACTGACCATAGCCTTTACCACTAATATGGCGCTCGGTTTTATGATCAATAAAGACAATTTTGCCTTCGACTAATGCTGGATCGGCGACTTGTAGTGCAGCAAGGGTGTCAAAGCGCACTATCTGGGCTTGTAAACCTGACTCAGGCGTTGCCACGCTGCCACCTAGAGCGCTAATGACCAGCGGTTGCTCAAACGGTGAGACGATTGATGCCTGAGCATGGCCTCGTGACCAAGCTGGGACTTGGACAGATTCCTTATAGACCTTATCAAAACCTAAGCTTTTGAGTTTATTCATCGCCCATTCGACTGCGATGAGATCTTTCTCGGAACCGGCGAGTCGAGGGCCGACTTCCACTGTCAATGATTCAACAATGTCATAACCTAAAGTAGAAGATAACGCCTTTGTGGCTAGTTGCTGGCTAATTACATCGTTAGCAGACTGTGGTAATTGTGTTACTTGGGTATCATTTGTCTGGCTTTGACAGCCTGATATAGCGGCTAAAACTATCCCTGTAAAAATTGATTTCTTATAGTTTTTCATGAGTTTCCTTCATTTTTATTAGCTAAGTCTCATTTTTAAAAACAATCTACCAAAAAGTGTGCTTCATGTCGCTGCCCGATTTGTTAGGGAAGGCTATATTAGTCTCAGTGATGATTAAGGAGAGCTAACGCGTGATGAATATAGAAATGATGCAGCAGCGAGCAGATCATGCTGTGGTAATGCTAAAGGCACTGGCAAATGAACGCCGTTTATTTATTTTGTGCCATTTGCTGAATGAAGGTGAAATGTGTGTCGGTGAGATGAATAAAAAACTAGGTCTAAGCCAATCTGCGTTATCGCAGCATTTAGCTTGGCTGAGAAAAGACAATCTCGTTTGTACACGTAAAGAAGCGCAAACTGTGTTTTATTCACTTAAAAGTGATGAAGTTCGTGAGCTAATAAAAGTATTGGATAATTTATACTGCCATTAATGGCAATAATTTTGATACCTATAACGTCTTAACAATATCTTGCTACTGATGACAGTGAGATCGAGTTAAGGCGTTTTTTTATGTCTTAAATATGGATTTGATATTTAGCGCAAAAATGTCCGTAAAAGCTTGAAGGCTGGGCAAGTGGAGAGAGTATTTTTGTGAGTTATTTTATTGCAGATATAAAAAAACCGACCTAAGTCGGTTTTTGTAATATAAATCGCTAAAATTAAGCAGCTAGTGCTTTGATTTTTGCGTTTATACGTGCCTTTTGACGAGCAGCTTTATTCTTGTGAATAAGGCCTTTAGTCGCCATACGGTCAACAATTGGTTGTGCTGCTGCGAATGCTTCTGTAGCCGCTTTGTGGTCACCGCTCTGGATAGCAGCGATAACTCTTTTAACGTATGTACGTAACATTGAACGACGACTAGCATTATGCTGACGACGTTTTTCAGACTGAAGCGCGCGCTTCTTTGCAGACTTGCTATTAGCCAAGGTGCAACTCCTAAAACTGGGTTTAATACTTTGAGGGCGAGGAATATGCCTGCTTTTATTCATTTTGTCAATGAATATGGTAAAAAACTCGTCAAAAAGACAAATAAAATACCTTGCTTGGTTATCTTCAACCCAACTCGTGTAAGATGTGGCGCAATTCTATCAGTTCTTATACCCCATAGACAGCATTAGAATTGAAAATTTGAGATATATCAGACTTAATTTAAACGCGTATGTGCGACTTTGGAGTAATGCTTGAGTAAATCGTTATTAAAATCAGGTGCTATCGTCAGTGTTATGACCTTGATATCTCGGGTGCTTGGCTTAGTTAGAGATGTGGTTATTGCCAATTTGATGGGGGCTGGCAGTAGTGCTGACGTTTTTATTTTTGCTAATAAAATCCCTAATTTTTTACGCCGACTATTTGCTGAAGGGGCCTTTGCACAGGCATTCGTGCCGGTACTCACGGAATACCAACAAAACAAAACACCTGAAGAAACCCGTGAGCTGATTGGCAAGGTCGCTGGAACATTAGGTGGTATTGTCAGTGTGGTTACCTTAATAGGCGTCATTGGCTCACCGATACTCGCTGCTTTATTCGCTGGTGGTTGGTTTTATGATTGGTTAAATGGTGGCCCTGGCGCGGCTAAGTTTGAACTCGCTTCTTTGATGTTAAAAATTACCTTTCCTTATTTATGGTTCATTACGCTAACGGCGTTAGCTGGCTCAATTTTAAATACCCGGGGCAAATTTGCGGTTTCGGCCTTTACACCCGTATTTTTGAATATAACCATTATTATTGCCGCTTTAGTGTTTGCCCCCAAGATGGAACAACCTGAAATCGCTTTAGCTTTAGGGGTGTTTTTTGGTGGTTTAGTGCAGTTTTTGTTTCAAATTCCGTTTTTACTACGTGAAAATGCCTTAGTAAAACCGTCATGGGGCTGGAACCACAGTGGGGTCGTGAAAATCAGAACCTTAATGATCCCTGCATTATTTGGCGTTTCTGTTTCGCAAATCAATTTACTGTTCGATACCTTTATTGCCAGTTTTTTAATGACAGGCTCTATTAGTTGGCTTTACTACTCAGACCGCTTACTTGAGTTCCCTTTAGGATTGTTTGGTATTGCCATTGCGACGGTTATTTTGCCAGCTTTATCTAGAAAGCATATTGATGATAAAGGCAGTGGTTTTAGTGACACTATGGACTGGGGAGTAAGAGCCATTTTATTATTGGGCATGCCAGCCATGCTGGGATTAATCATTCTTGCTCAGCCGATGTTAATGGTGCTTTTTATGCGCGGCGCATTTACAGTATCTGATGTTGAGATGGCATCGTACAGTTTAGTGGCTTATGGTTGTGGCTTACTGAGTTTTATGATGATTAAAGTATTGGCGCCGGGGTATTACTCACGCCAAGATACTAAAACCCCAGTTAAATTCGGTATTATCGCCATGGTAAGCAATATGGTGTTCAATATCATTTTTGCCATTCCATTTGGCTACGTAGGACTTGCAATTGCCACTTCTATGTCAGCCTTTCTTAATGCCGGCCTGTTATATCGAGGCTTACACCTAGCTGGTGTCTATAAAGTCAATCGTTCAACCATGGTATTTTTCGCTAAAGTGGTCATTGCGACACTCGTGATGGCAGCGCTTTTAGTTTACTTATTACCAGAGCAGCAAATGTGGTTAGATATGGCAATGCAAGTTAAGGTTTACAGCCTGTTAAAACTCATCATATTAGGTGCATTAGCCTATTTATTCAGCTTAGTGCTAATGGGGCTAAAACCTTGGACAATGAAACGTCGATCATGAATGCTGATTATCCATTCTATCTAGTATATAATCAGCCGATTTACAGTAGCAGTTGTTTGGCGTAATGGAACTAATTCGCGGTATACATAATATTTTACCTTCGCATAATGGATGCGTGCTCACTATTGGTAACTTTGATGGTGTGCATCGTGGTCATGCGCAAGTGATTAATAATTTAGTTAATAAAGCTAAACACTTTCAGCTACCTGCTGTAGTAATGACCTTTGAGCCACAACCGCAAGAGTTATTTCGCCAACAAGATGCCCCTGCAAGAATTAGCTTATTAAGAGATAAAATTAGTTTGCTAGAAGAGCTCAATATTGATCGTCTTCTGTGTGCTAATTTTAATACTCGTTTTGCTAATCAACCGGCAGAGCAATTTATTGAAGATTTATTAGTCAATAAATTAGGGGTGAAGTATCTAGTGGTTGGTGATGATTTTTGTTTTGGTAAAAACAGAACTGGCACCTTTGATATGTTACTTGAAGCGGGTAAAAAGTTCGGTTTTACTGTGGTCAGTACCCAAAGCTTTATCTTAGGTTCGACCAGAGTGAGCTCCACTGCGGTTCGTGAGCAGTTAGCATTAGGGAACTTAGAGCAAGCAAGGCGTTTACTCGGGCACCCAGTGTTACTGTCAGGTAAAGTGGCCCACGGCCAAGAAATTGGGCGAACCATTGGTTTTCCAACTGCCAACATTGCATTAAAGCGCAAAGTATCACCTGTTAGAGGGGTGTTTGCGGTAAAAATGTATTGGGATGGCAGTGATATTTATGAAGGCGTTGCTAATGTTGGTTTTAGGCCAACTGTTGAAGGGCAAGTCTGTCAATTAGAAGTGCACTTATTCGACTACTCTGGTGACTTATACGGTAAAAGAGTGGAAGTTGAATTAGTGGCAAAAATCCGTGATGAACATCCGTTCGAGTCACTGGATGCGTTAAAAAAACAAATTTTGAATGATGTAAATGAAGCAAAAGCTTTATTTAGCAATGATGCAGGTTGAGATTAATCAGCCCAAATAATGGTATAGGATCAATGACCGACTATAAATCTACTTTGAATTTGCCGGAAACCGATTTTCCGATGCGCGGTAATCTGGCTAATCGTGAGCCAGCTATGTTAGACCGTTGGACTCAAGACGAACTTTATCAAAAAATTCGTGACAGTCGAATTGGTCGCAAACCGTTTATTTTGCATGACGGCCCCCCGTATGCGAATGGCAATATCCATATTGGTCACTCGGTAAACAAAATATTAAAAGATATCATTGTTAAGTCTAAAACAATGGCAGGTTTTGATGCGCCTTATATTCCTGGATGGGATTGTCACGGCTTACCAATTGAATTAATGGTAGAGAAAAAAGTTGGCAAACCAGGTCAAAAGATTTCAGCTGCTGATTTTCGCGAAGAATGCCGTAAATACGCCGCTAAGCAAGTTGACGGTCAACGTGAAGACTTTATTCGTTTAGGTGTATTTGGTGATTGGCATAATCCTTACTTAACCATGGATTACAGCACTGAAGCTAACATCGTACGTTCTTTATCTAAAGTGATTGAAAGCGGTCACCTGCACAAAGGTGTTAAACCTGTTCATTGGTGTACTGACTGTGGTTCAGCGTTAGCAGAAGCAGAAGTTGAATACGAAGATAAAACCTCACCCGCTATTGATGTGGCATTTAATGCCGTTGATAGCGCAGCGGTTGCAGCGAAATTTGGCGTTGAAGGTTACACAAACACGGTTTCAGCGGTTATTTGGACCACGACGCCTTGGACTATCCCTGCTAACCGTGCATTATCATTAAGCCCAGAGCTTGATTACAGCCTAGTTGAGCTCGTTAAAGATGGCGTAACTAAAACCGTTATTTTAGCTGAAGTGCTAGTTGAAGGCTGTTTAACCCGCTTTGAAGCTGAGTCACATCAGGTTATCGGTACTACAAAAGGCGCTGAGCTTGAGCTAATGCGTTTCAAGCATCCTCTTTCTGCATTTGATGTGCCTGCCATTCTTGGTGACCACGTAACAACTGAAGCTGGTACTGGCGTAGTTCATACTGCACCAGGTCATGGTCAAGACGATTTCGTGGTTGGTCAAAAGTACGGCTTAGAAGTCGCAAACCCTGTTGGTGACAATGGTGTCTATAAAGCTGACACTGAGTTTTTTGCTGGTCAACACGTATTCAAAGCCAATAAGAGTGTTGTTGATTTATTAGAAGAGAAAGGCCAGCTGTTGTGTCATGTGGCATATCGTCACAGCTACCCACATTGCTGGAGACACAAAACGCCCATTATCTTCCGTGCAACGCCACAATGGTTTATCTCAATGGATAACCATGGCTTGCGTAAGCAGGCGTTATCTGAAATTGAACAAACGCAGTGGATCCCTGACTGGGGCCAAAGCCGTATTGAAAAAATGGTTGAGAACCGTCCTGACTGGTGTATTTCACGCCAACGTACCTGGGGCGTACCAATCACGTTATTAGTTAACCGTGAAACTGAAGAATTACACCCTGATAGCGTTTCTATCATGGAGCGCGTTGCGCACCGTATCGAGCAACAAGGTATTCAAGCTTGGTGGGATCTTGAGATCAGTGAACTGATTGGCGATGAAGCCGATCAATACCGTAAAGTGACTGATACTTTAGATGTTTGGTATGACTCAGGTTCTACTTTCTCATCAGTTGTTGCATCACGCCCTGAATTCCAAGGCCACGAGATTGACTTATACCTTGAAGGTAGCGATCAGCATCGCGGCTGGTTCATGTCTTCATTGATGATTTCAACGGCAATGAATGGTAAAGCACCTTATAAGCAAGTACTAACACACGGTTTCACCGTTGATGGTAAAGGCCGTAAGATGTCTAAATCAGTAGGTAACGTGATTGCACCGCTACAAGTTATTAATAAGCTTGGCGCTGACATCTTACGCTTATGGGTTGCAGCAACTGATTACAGTGGTGAGATGACGGTTTCTGATGAAATCTTAAATCGCAGCGCTGATTCATATCGCCGTATTCGTAACACCGCGCGCTTTTTACTTGCTAACTTAAGTGGCTTTAATCCAGAAACGGATATGATTGCTACTGAAGATATGGTGTCACTGGATCGCTGGGCAGTACGCCGCGCTGCAGCACTACAAGAAGAAATCATTGAAGCTTACGAGCAATATAATTTCCACTTAGTGACCCAAAAACTAATGCAGTTCTGTTCTGTTGAGCTTGGTAGCTTCTACTTAGATATCATTAAAGATCGCCAGTATACTGCTAAATCAGATGGTCACGCTCGTCGTAGTTGCCAAACTGCTTTATACCATATTGCTGAAGCAATGGTACGTTGGATTGCACCAATCTTAAGCTTTACCGCTGATGAAATCTGGCAGCTACTTCCTGGTGAACGTGAGCAATACGTGTTTACTCAAGAATGGTACCAAGGCCTAGAGTCAGTGACCTTAGCTGACGATTTAAATGATGAATACTGGCAGCAACTTTTAGCTGTTCGTAACGAAGTCAATAAAGTATTAGAGCAAGCCCGTCGTGATAAGCGTATTGGTGGCTCACTGCAAGCTGAAGCGACTTTATATGCTGATGAAGAGTTAGCGGCAAAACTGGCTCAAGTGAATGATGAGCTACGTTTTGTATTGTTAACATCTAAAGCGATTGTTGCCCCATTAAGTGATGCGCCAGCTGATGCAATTGAAACAGAGCTTGCTGCATTAAAGCTTGTTGTTGCAGCAAGTGAAGCCCAGAAGTGTGAGCGTTGCTGGCACTACAGCGAAGATGTTGGCACTGTCGAGTCTCATGCGACATTATGTGGCCGCTGCGTAACTAACATCGAAGGCGATGGCGAACATCGCGACTTTGCATAAAGGACTTGCTTGATGCCACTAACATGGAAAGAAAGCGGCATTCGTTGGTATTGGGTAGCTGTATTGGTATTTATTGCCGATCAGCTATCTAAGCAATGGGTGTTAGCCAATTTTGAGCTGTATGAATCAATACAGCTGTTACCTATTTTTAATTTCACCTATGTGCGTAATTACGGCGCCGCGTTTAGCTTTTTAAGTGAAGCCGGTGGCTGGCAGAGGTGGTTTTTTACCATCATAGCCGTTGGTTTTAGCACACTGCTGACGATATGGCTGCGTAAACAGTCAGCGTCGCTGTGGCGCACCAACCTTGCGTATACGCTCATTATTGGTGGCGCCATTGGTAATTTAGTTGATCGTTTAATGCATGGTTACGTAGTGGACTTTATCGATTTCTATTGGAAAACCAGCCACTATCCAGCATTTAATATTGCTGATTCAGCTATTTTTATCGGTGCAGCATTGATTATTTGGGAAGCGTTTAAACCCGAAACCCAAGCGGCAGAAAGTTAGGGAGTCTATTTTGTCTGAGCAACAACTTGCACGTTCCATAGTGTGTCATATGAATATCATTTTAGAAGATGGCTCAACGGCAGAAAGCACCAAAGCATCAGGAAAACCAGCGCGTTTTAATGTTGGTGATGAGAGCTTAAGCCCTGCATTTGAATCAGAAATTTCAAGCCTGAATAAAGGTGATAAGCACAGCTTTACCTTAGATGCGATTGATACTTTTGGTGAGTCTAATCCTGATGCTGTGCATCATATGGACAGAAGTAAATTCCCTGCTGATATGGCATTAGAACCTGGTGTCATTGTTAGTTTCGGTGGTCCAGGCGGCAGTGAAATCCCAGGTATGGTTCGTGAAGTTGCTGGTGATTCAGTGACTATAGACTTGAATCATCCTCTAGCTGGTCAGAAATTAACTTTCGAACTTGAAGTGGTAGAGGTACTTTAAAATGCTTAAAGTTGATCCTACATCGCCAGAACTGAACATCTTACTGGCAAATCCGCGCGGTTTTTGTGCTGGTGTTGATCGGGCGATTAGCATTGTCGAACGTGCTTTAGAGTTATTTGAACCACCGATTTATGTCCGCCATGAAGTCGTACATAACCGTTACGTGGTACAAAACCTAAAAGACCGCGGCGCTATATTTGTTGATGAGTTAGAGCAAGTGCCTGATAACAGTATTGTGATTTTTAGTGCTCATGGTGTTTCTCAGGCTGTTCGCAAAGAAGCAAAAGTGCGTGGTTTAAAAGTATTTGATGCCACGTGTCCTTTGGTCACTAAAGTGCATCTTCAAGTTACTCGTGCAAGCCGTAAAGGCGTGGAGTGTATTCTGATTGGCCATGAAGGCCATCCAGAGGTTGAAGGCACTATGGGTCAATACGACAACACTGAAGGTGGGGTTTATTTGATTGAATCCCCGGAAGATGTAGCGTCTTTAAAGGTTAATAACCCAGATAACCTATGTTTCGTCACGCAGACCACATTATCAGTTGATGACACGCTAGATATTATTGCGGCCTTGCAACAACGTTTTCCTTCCATTGAAGGGCCGCGTAAAGATGATATTTGTTATGCCACTCAAAATCGTCAAGATGCAGTGCGCAATATGTCATCAGAAGCAGATTTAATGATTGTTGTAGGCTCAAAAAATAGCTCTAACTCCAATCGACTGCGTGAACTCGCTGAGAAAACTGGTACAGAAGCCTATTTAGTTGATACCGCTGCCGATGTTGATGAAGCTTGGTTTAAAGATGTAAAAAAAGTAGCAGTGACTGCTGGCGCTTCAGCGCCTGAAGTGCTGGTTCAACAAGTTGTTGACGCGATAGCTAAATTTGAGCCATCGGTAATCACTGAGGTTGAAGGTCGTAAAGAAGATACTGTCTTCGCTGTTCCCGCTGAATTGCGCTAGCACTTAATAAACACGCAAACTAACTAAAAGCTAAAAAACCGTAAATCTGTAAAGGTTTACGGTTTTTTTATATCTGCAACTAATAGACTATACTCTTGAAACAGTCTAAGTTAACGATTTACTTATATTTGGCAAACAACTAGACACCTTTCGGTTACATCTTGCTCAAGTGTAGGTAAACAGATATTATTAACCGCTAAGTGATGGATTTATAAAAAGATAGTGATTTAACATTCGTCAATGTATTGGCAAATAATGGAGATTTGACACTCATGCCTGCTCAAAGGAATGGATTTTCTTTAATCGAAGTTATGGTTTCTCTGGTGATTCTGACTGTAGGGTTAATTGGGATTTTTAATCTTCATATTGTTTCTAAACGAGGTAGTTTTGAAGCTTTTCAACAAACCCAGGCGTCATATTATGTGAACGACATTATTAACAGAATGCGGTTGAATAGGGCTGAACTGGTAAATTATGAAGGCACTTACAGCGGTTTAACCGCTGCACCTGATAAATCTTGTGATGTAATAGTGGGGGGGAATAGCACTTGTTCCCTTATAGAGACTCGTAGTTGGGATTTGTATCAATGGGAGCGACTATTTCAAGGTGACTATGAGCAATTGTCCGGCACAAGTATCGGTGGATTGGATTCAGCAACAGCTTGTATTGATATTAATGTGTCAGATGTCACAGTTGTTATGACATGGAAAGGTATTCGTGGTACTTCTGATGGAGCTTCAGACGGTAGTTCGTTTGCAAAGAACTGCGGCACAACAAGCGATCGCCGTAGGGTGTTAGAAATTAACACAGCTATTCTATAAGGATTATAAAATGCCAATAATAGGTAAATCACACAATGGCTTTTCGCTTGTAGAGTTGATGGTGGCAATGGTTATCAGTCTTTTTTTATCGGCTGGCCTTTTTACTATGTTTAGCATGTCATCCACGAATGTCACTACTACAAGTCAATTTAATCAATTGCAAGAAAATGGCCGTATAGCATTGGCTATTATTGATAGGGATTTAAGTCAACTTGGCTTTACTGGTGATATAACCGGTACTGATTTTATTGTTGGAACGAATACCAACATTTCAGCCACAGCTGTAGTTAATGATTGTATTGGGGCTGGATTAAATAATGCAAGTTTTCCTCAGAATCAGCCTGCTCACTTTAGACGGTTGTGGGGGTATGAAGCTGATGTTAGTGCTGAAAATATGGATTGTATTACACCAGACTCAAATACGGATGTTATACAGATAAAAAGATTAATTGGTCCTTCTGTTACTGCTGCTGAGATGAATAGCAGTCGATATTATGCTTCTACAACCTCAAATCAAATTGAAATCTTTAATGGCAGCTCGGCTGCACCTGTTCTGGCGAATAGTCGAATTTGGGAATTTCAACATCATGTTTATTATGTAGAGGAAGATGGTGATATCCCAGTGTTAAAACGCCGCACGTTATCAATAGGCAACGGTATGAATAATGATGAGCAGCTTGTCGAAGGTATCGAAAATATGCGCATTATGTATGGTTTTGACAGTAATGGGGATGATACTGCTGATAGTTATATGCCCGTTCAAAATGTTACCTCACTAATGTGGGATAACGAACTATTTCAACGTTTAGTTTCTTTAAGGGTCTTCTTATTAGTTCGTTCGGCTCAAATAGATAGAAGTTATACAAATGAAGTAACTTATCAGTTAGGTGATAAGAGTATTGGTCCACTAAATGATAACTATCGTCGCAAGGTTGTTTCGACCACGGTGGTACTTGAGAACCCTGTGTTAATACGTAACTAGGAAAGCTAAATGATGAATGGTTCTTTTTATAAGCAACAAGGTATCGTGCTTTTTTTCTCTTTGATTATATTAATCATTATGACGGTAATTGGAGTAGCTCTCGCTGTTAATTCGACACAGTCGTTAAGGATGGCCGGTGCAGGGTCTGAGCGCATTGGCGCTATGATGTCTGTTCAAGGAGCGCAAGATAAAGTCATAACGAATAAGCAAGGAAAAGTAATGGCTACCATGAATGCTGTGACAACGGATCTAGATGCTGCACTTGGAGTGATAAATACCATGACGCCAATGACTGTTGGTGATGTGAATTGTCAACGAAGTACTAAAGCAAATTCAGGTAATTTGATTAGTTGTCGACGAGTTGAAATATCAAGTGCGGCGGCTTTTGGCCGAAATAATTTAGGGCAAGTTACCGTCGTGTCAGGTATCGAACAAGAAGTGTTAACAGGGAGTTAGTCATGTTTAAGTATTTATCATTATCCGCTTTATTTGCAGCTATAGGTTTCTCTGCAATTAGCTTTGCTGATGACACTGAGCTTTATGTTTTTGAATCGACAGCTCGTTCAGGCTCTAAACCACAAGTCCTTATTATATTTGATACCTCTGGGAGTATGGGAACTAACTTTAATACAGATGTCCCTTATGAGCGTGGTGACGAGAATCTTAATGATAATGGCAATCTTAGAAATGCCACTAAATTATTTTTCTCAAGAAGTAGTAGTGATGTGCCACTTTCTTCAAGCCTTCAGTATTTCAAACATAAAATCAACGGTTGTCAAATATCAGAAAACTACCTCGAAGACTATGGCATGTTTACTGGTTTTTTACGGGAACATAAATATGTTGGCGAAAATGGTGTTTGGTCAGAGTTACCATTAACTGACGGTAGTGGTATTCAACAAGTCGATTGCTATGAAGATATAGCCGAAAGTAACTTTAAAAATAATGGTGTAACCAAAGGTTTTCCTGTTGATGGCTTAGGTACAAGTGCTGAGCCGATTAGGTATACCAACGTTGATGGAAATTCATCTGCTGCTGAGGTAGAAGATGCAATTACTAAGGCAAAATTAACAAACTTAGGTATCGGTCAGTCAATCACGCTTTACACTGAGAAATATGTTAACTGGTATCATAGTACAAAAAGCACGCAAAATTATTCACGAATGGCTGTCGCTAAAAGGGTTATGGAAGATACCATTGTTACAACTCCAGGGGTTGATTTTGGTTTGTCAGTTTTTAACGAGAATAGGGATGATGATGATAGTGGTGGCCGAATAATTTATGATATATCGCCAAACAATGTCGATAATAAAGACAATTTACTTGAAGCTATTGATGACTTAGGTGCTGATGGTTGGACACCTTTGTGTGAAAATTTATATGAAGCATATCGGTACTTCTCTGGGAAAAGTGTCTATTTTGGTGATGATGATTCCGTTAGTACCCCTAGTAGAGATAAAGGAAGTGAAACGAGTGAAACAAGTGGTATTTATGAATCGCCTTTTGAAGGTAAACAGTGTCAAGATAAAGCCTATGTTATTTATGTGACAGATGGCGAGCCAACACGTGATACTGATGCTAATAGTGTTGTGGAAGCACTAGGTATTACCAGTAGCGAAAAGTATGAGAGTAATTATTTACCTGCATTAGCGGGTTGGTTGCATACTAATGATGTGAATACCACTTTGGAAGGTACGCAAACGATTTCAACTTACACTATTGGTTTCAGCTCTGGCGCAGCAAGCGCAGCGCCTATCTTGCAAGAAACTGCTAACCGTGGTGGCGGTGATTATTATTCCGCCCTTGATGCTCAAAAACTGCAAGAAGCGTTACAGAACATTTTTTCAAATATTTTAGAGTCAAATTCGAGCTTCACCTCTCCTTCAGTAGCCAGTAACAACTTTGATAGAACGCAAACATTAGATTCAGTTTACTATGCAATGTTCTTACCCAACAAAGGCCCTCGTTGGTTAGGGAATCTTAAAAAATTCAAGGTTACTGGGTCTGGTGATGTTGTTGATAAAAACGGTAATAATGCAATTGGTGATGATGGTAATTTAGATTCATCGGCTTGTTCTTACTGGACTCCTGCTAGTGTTTGTTCTGCTACTTCAGGTGGCGGTGACGGTAATGACGTTGCAATTGGTGGTGCCTCATTAATGCTGCAGTCAGCTGATAGAACGCTTTACGGTAACTTTGGAAGCGGTGGAGCATTAACTGATTTTACGAAATCAAATGCTATTAACAGTGCAGGTATTGGAAGCGAAGACGAGTTAGCACTTTTTATGGGAGTTGATAAATCAGAACTTCAGGAGCTTTTCGACTGGGCAGAAGGTAAAGATGTTGATGATGAAGATTTAGATAATTCGACATCTGATATGCGTACTGATGTTATGGGCGATCCACTACACTCAAAACCATTAGCAATAAACTACGGAACAGATGGTTCGCCTGATGTCAGAGTGTTACTTGGCACAAACCAAGGCTTTGTGCACATGTTTAAAGATAAAGGTGATGAGGTTGAGGAAACGTGGGCATTTATGCCACAAGAGCTGTTACCGAATTTACGCGAATTAAGGGCTAATGTGCCAACTGGAGTTCATTCAGTGTATGGAATGGATAGCCCACCAGTCGCATACGTACAAAGAAGTGCTTCAGGAGCTATAGAAAAAGCCTGGTTGTTTATAGGAATGCGACGAGGTGGTAAATCTTATTACGCTTTAAATATTACCAACCCCGATTCTCCTACATTCATGTGGAAAATTGATGCTAGCTCAACTGGTATGGCTGATATTGGTCAAACATGGTCTGAACCTGTCGTTACTTTTGTTCCTGGTGTGCCTGCTGGCAATACTGCATCAGCAACGGCATCGCCAGTTTTAATTATCGGTGGCGGTTATAACCCTTCTACAAAAGATGCAGCAGGTGTAGGCGACGACGATACAATAGGGCGTGGGGTTTATATAGTTAATGCTGAAACAGGTAGTTTAGTGCATCACTTCGGTACGTCAGGCGGGACTAGTAAAACTTCACTACCAGGTATTATTGATAGTATTCCAAATAGTGTTGCTATTTTGGATAGCAATAATGATAAATTAACCGACCGTATATATGCCACTGATACAGGTGCAAATATTTGGCGGATGGATTTACCTAGTGCTTCACCTAATGACACAACTAACCCGTGGACAGCCTTTAAATTTGCTTCATTGGGCGATTCATCTCAAGAAGGCGATAGACGCTTTTTTGCAGAAGCAGCAGTTGCTCAAACAGTGTTTACTAATATTTCGGAAGTGACAGTTACAGTCGATGGTGAAAGTACTACCACAACAAGTTATCAAAATGTACCTTATGACGCAGTAACCGTAGGTTCTGGGCATAGACCACATCCTTTAGATAAGACTCGTTCAGATAAATTCTTTGTTTTACAAGATAGAAATATTGTCACGAAATCTTTTACGGGCACAGCAGGAAGCGAAATCCCCGAGACATTGGAGATCGAGGGTTTATATGATGTGACTAGTACACCTCCTGAGTCCGAAGATGAGAATATCGCTTTTGGAGTAAAACGCGGTTGGTATTATAGTTTTTCCGCATCTGGTGAGAAGAGCCTTTCAGCACCAAGCATTATTCAAGGAAAGGTATTTTTTACTTCTTATGTTCCAGGTAATTTGGAAGCCACAAATCAATGTTTAGTTACTGGTGAAGGCCGGTTATACGGCTTTGACTTGCACAAAGGTACTCGCTCATACAGCCAAGAGTATCTTGAAATGGGGGATCGAGTTCCTGATACTCCACAGCTTGTTATCCCTCCAAATGGTGATGGTGATAGTTATATGTACCTTATTGGTATCGGTTCTGCGGGCGATGAGATGGAAAAAGTTGAACCTATTGATGATGGTTGTCCGCCAGGGGATGAAAAATGCATTGGCGGTGGCTTAGGTATTAACAAAATTTATTATCATATAGATGAGTAATTTGATGAACAGTGAAATGAAAAAGACAGGTTTTACTTTAATAGAAGTTATGATTACAGTTGTAATCATTGGTATTCTTGCTTCAATTGCCTATCCAAGCTATACAGGCTTTATAGCAAAAGGCGCAAGGGCAGACGGTCTTGCTGGTTTGATGGCTGTAGCGAATAGGCAAGAGCAATATTATTTAGATAATCGGTCGTATACAACTGATATGACGAAACTTGGACTCAATGCTGACCCTTGGGTGGTAGAGAATACTTTTTATGCGATAGATTCTACCATTGCAGCGGGAGTACTAACGATTAGTGCTACAGCACAAGGTGTGCAAGCAACTCGAGATTCAGCATGCGCTTCTATTACATTAACGGATTCAGGTATTAGGTCTCCGGAGGAATGCTGGTAATGAAAAATTCATTTAATATATTTGTTCTGTCAATAAGCTTATTATTTGCTTCTCATGGAGCTCAAGCGGAAACGAGCCAATACTATTATTGCCATATTAACACCTCAAATGGTGATGATATTGCAATTTTTTATTGGTCTTCAGCGGAGGCTGTTGAAAACCAAGCTGCACTATTAACTCAACAAGTCAGTACGCTTAAATCTAATCGTGAAGGTTCAGATAGAGTCATGACTGTCAGACGTGTGTTTGAATGTTTAGGAGAAGGGCAGCCATTTAAGAATAAGAAAATAAATAGGCTGCGGGAACAGAGTATCACCCACTAATAAAGAATAAGTGCTCACTGGTTAACTACCAGTGGTCACTTAAGTGCAGTCACTTCCTGTTAATTCTGAAACTCTCCCAGATACACCGATAGAAATTCCGCGAGAATTAGCACTGTTTGTATCGCCAGGACAATATACCATTGAACCTGTATTGGTATCATTTAACATACCGTCGGGGTTAAATGTAAAACTGCTTGCTGATGACTTAATGAAATCACTACTATGTATAGCGCTTTGAGTTATTATTAGCAGGTCATCAGTGTTGAGACTATTAATTGGGGCTGCATCAATAAAGATGCTGTAACCTCCACTCCAATCGGTACTGCAGTTTGTTCCAACTAAGGGGCAAATAGTAACTTGAATGCCATAACTAATCGCCTGACTTCGAGCTTGTAAAAAAGCGGTCTCTATATTACCAATCGCACTTCGCGCACGATTTCCTTCGTATAGTGAAACCATAGATGGTGATGCAACTGCTAGCAGAATTGCTGCTACAGCTATCGTTACCATAAGCTCAACGAGTGTGAATCCATTACTAAATCGCAGCTTCATTTTGTCTCCTTAATATTGCTTACTCAGAGTATAACAAATAGAAGCATTAAGGATACAGGCTGAAGTCATATCGCTAGTTCAATTTAACAATTAACAAACTTGATTCTTATTTTATTTTTTACAGCTTATAAGTTTTTTAGTTGAATATCGAACTCTGCCAGCTTGATTTACAATTACAGCCTTCGAATAAGGACTTGTATGAATTTCAGGACAATAAGTTAAGGTTCCATTCGTACCTGAAGCGAGGCCATCTGGTAAAAAGCGTACAGCTTTACGATTATATTGAACAATATCATTGGCATGGAAAGGGCTTATTTGCTTTAGAATAGTATCTTCAGTATCAAGTTGATTTGATATACCAGTATCTAAGAATATGGTATATCCAGACCGCCAGTCAGTGCTGCATTTTTCATCAACTAATGGGCACACAGTTACCCTTGCACCGTAGTTAATGGCCATGTTTCTGGCAAATTGCAGTGAGTGTTGAATAGTGCTGATATTACTTTTAGCTCTAATTTGAAGTTGAACTGAGTTTAAGGCGGGTACACCAATGGCCAATAATATGCTTGCAACGGTTACTGTTGTCATTAACTCGACTAAATTAAAGCCACGACGATAATAATGAATATTCATATCTAACAATCCTTGTTTATTAAGTGCTGCATCCTGCAGCGCATATTGAGTATAGACAGGGATTGATTTATTGCACGAAAAGCACGTTTTAAAATTAACGTAAAATAGCTACAGAAACTTAAAGCGCTTTAGCGTAGTATAATAAATAGTATTGTATTTTAACGATATAGCTTAAAATCTATTAACTCGTAGATTAGCTTATATACCATATTGCCTGTGAATGGAGTGGATAAATGAAAAAAGTAGAAGCCGTTATTAAACCTTTTAAGTTAGATGATGTGCGTGAAACATTAGCTGAAATAGGTATAACAGGCATGACGGTTTCTGAAGTGAAAGGCTTTGGGCGTCAAAAAGGTCACACTGAATTATATCGTGGTGCTGAGTATATGGTCGATTTTTTACCGAAAGTAAAAATCGAGCTTGTTATTCAAGATGAGCAATTAGACCAAGCCATTGAGGTTATTGTTGATACTGCTCGTACGGGTAAAATCGGCGATGGAAAAATATTTGTAACCGATATTGAACGTGTTATTCGTATCCGTACTGGCGAAGAAAACGAAGATGCTGTTTAATTTACAATAGATTAAATTAAAAAAGCCTCAATAAATAATTTATTGAGGCTTTTTTATTGGGGATAAATTATAAGCTCACTATTGCCATCATGGTTTGCTTGATGAGTCCCGAATAACCGGCTCAGGCGTAAATACCATCGATTTTTTCTCTGTCGTTTCTTTGCTATTGGCGATTAACAGTTCAGTGGCGACTTTGGCAATTTTCACGTTTGGTTGATGCACTGTGGTTAATTTGGGCCACGTCTGTCGGGAGAAGGGGCTATCCTCAAATCCTACAATGGATAAATCTTTTGGTATATCAAGCCCAGCTAAACGCGCAGCAAATAAAGCCCCTGCAGCTATTTCATCGTTACAGGCGACGATTGCCGTAGGCCGTTTGGTTAAGTTAATCAATTTATTGGCACCTTCTACCCCAGATTCGAAAGAGTATTTACCATCTAAAACCCAGGTGTTATTCACGTTAAGATTATTGTGCTCAAGGGCATCTTTAAAACCAGCTAAACGTTCTTTGGTTGATTCATGCTGCTGATCGCCACTTAAAAATCCAATATCACTATGACCCATATCAATTAAGTGTTGGGTGATTTCTAAAGCGCCATGTTTATCATTGACAAGTACAGTAAGCCCATTTTCTGCATCAGTGCTTTCGCCTGCAATAATTCTTACATAATTAGCATCTATTTCATCAAGTGCTGCAAGTATCTTCGGGTCTTCTGACATTGGCGGGGTGAGCACTAAACCCGATAGCCGAGAGTGTTTGACCATTTTGGTTAGTTCATCACAAATTGTGTCAGAGGTAGCATTACAAGGGTGGATCAACAACTCGTAGCCTTTATCTTGGCAGGCAGAAAGAATACCGTTCTGCATATCAATAATATAATAAGCATTGGGGTTATCATAAATAAAACCAATAACATAGGATTTTGTGCTTGCTAGATTTCTTGCTGCTAAGTTAGGTTGATAATTTAGCTCATTAATTGCTGCATTGACCTTGTCGACCGTGGTTTGTCTGACTGACGATTCGTTATTGGTGACCCGTGAAACGGTTTTAATTGATACGCCAGCATGTTTGGCAACATCATTTATGGTTACTTTCATTATTTGTTAACTCTTAAACTCAGGCGATGAACTTAGCATTGTATTTATATTGATAACAATCATCCCCAAATGAAGGTTATCAATATTGTAGGTAAAAACAAAAGCTAAGCCGATTTAACTCTAATAGTGCTGATTTTTATCCTAATAGGCAATCTCGAATTACTTTTCTGGTTGGATGAGTTCACTTTAAAGTCTATTTGTTCTTAATTTGATACAAACATCGTCAACATTTAAGTGTCTGATTTTTAGTTATTAATTGTGTTTACATCTGTTTTATATAAGCTGGCTTTGCACATTTTGTCTGCAATAAAGTTATTTTGTTGTGGCAAGACTGTTAAATATTGTGTAATGTTTGCTCTAGACATGACAGCGTTGTCATTCCGATTGGAATGGTTATGTATCCAAAAACGATAATAAAGTTATGGAAGGGAAATGAAGATGCGACCTATTAATTTTAAGAAAAATGTTTTAGCAACTAACATTGCTATCCTACTTGGCAGTATGGTTTCAGTTGCTGCGTTTGCAGCAGATGCTGAAACTACAGAAGAAAATATCGAAAAAATTGAAGTAAAAGGCATGCGTGCCTCGATGAAGGCTTCAGTTAATGATAAACGTTTTTCTAACTCTGTTGTTGATGCGGTAACGGCTGAAGATATCGGTAAATTTCCTGATGGTGACGTGGGTGAGTCATTAGGGCGTATACCAGGTGTGGCTGTGAGCCGTCAATTTGGTCAAGGCCAAGGTGTTTCGATTCGTGGTGCTTCTAGCAGCTTGACTCGTACATTATTAAACGGCCATTCAGTTGCATCTACCGGTTGGTACGATCAACAGTCAATTGACAGAAGCTTTAACTACAGTTTACTACCATCAGAAATGGTCGGTGGAATTGAAGTATATAAATCGTCTCAGGCTGATTTACCTGAAGGTGGTGTTGGCGGTACCGTTATCGTTAAAACCCGCAAGCCATTAGATTTAGATGCCAATACTGTATTCCTTAGTGCTAAAGGCGACTACGGTACAATTTCTGAAGAAACAGATCCTGAATTATCAGGCCTATACAGCTGGAAAAATGAAGATGAGAACTTTGGTTTCTTAATTTCTGCAGCTGGCTCAGAAACAACTTATCAACGCAATGGTATTGAGTCATTAATTGGTTGGGGTGATATTGTTCCGACGACTTTTGAACAAGAGCGTGAACGTACTGCTATTAACGGTTCATTCCAATACAGTCCAACAGATAATTTAAATTTCGGTTTAGACATTATGAGTCTGGACATGAAAGCGAACAACGCAAATACCTCATTATTCGTGATGTTCCCAGATGATAAAGACGAAGCGTGTGAACAGCGTAACTCTTTAGGCACTTGTACTTTCTATCGCCGTGATGGTAATGGTGAAAACCCAGGTTGGGCACAAACTTGGGCGCGCCAAGCTAGCATGGACTCAAATACTTACGATTTCAATTTCGATTACGAAAATGACATGTTTAAAGTAGAAGGTCGTGTGGGTAACACCAAGTCTGAAGGTGGTACTGATTTAACTTCTAACTATGGTTTCTGGTTAGGTACCGCTGCTGATTATGCTGGTACTTATGATGCGACTGGTGAAATCATCAAAATAGATGTTGCTAATAAAAACTTCACCGCAGATGACTTTGGTGGTCAATTGTCCCCTGCAGGTTGGGCACTTAAAAAGCAGCCAAACTCAGATGAAGAAACTTACGCACAATTAGACTTTACTATTCCGACTGATTTAGGTGCGATTACCTCATTCAAAACAGGTGTTCGTTATGCAGATCATGATGTTAGCATGTTAACTTTACCTGCAATCGTTAATGCTGATATAGCAGCAAAAGATGCATCAGCATATTACAGTGGTCAAATTTCATCGGGTGCAGGTTATACCTTACCTAAGCCAGATATGGATGCCATGTTACGTGATGCTAAGGCTGCAATTAATGGTTTCTCGACAGAAGGGACCGTATATAAGGCTGGCTACGGCACCATTAACGAAGAAAACCTATCGTTATATTTAATGGCTAATTTTGAGTCAGACGGTATGCGCGGTAACTTCGGCTTACGTTATATATCAACAGATGCATCATCTGATTATTTCGCGCTGCAAGCTGATGGTACTTATGCCGATAACTTAAGCACTAAAGATGCAAGTTATAATGACGTATTGCCAAGTATCAACGTTGCATTTGATGTGGCGCCAGATGTCATTATCCGTACTTCAGCATCACAAGTGATTTCACGTCCTAATTATGCTGATATGTTTGCAGCTTCGGCACTGCAAGGTTACAACGATGACGTTGCAGGTAACCAAGTGGTTAGTACCGGTAATATCGCCCTTGAGCCATTTAAAGCGACTCAAGCTGATTTAGGTGTGGAATGGTATTTCAGTCCTGACGGGTTAATGAGTGCTTCTTACTTTATCAAAGATATCAGCTCTTTTATCACCTCAGAGCAGAAGCTAGATCAAAGCATTGGTATTGTTGATCCTAATTCAGGTGAAGATAACTGGACTGTTTCAACGAAGAAAAATGGTACTGGCGGTCAAATCCAAGGTATAGAGCTGCAAATCCAAGATGGTTTTGACAACGGCTTTGGTTACTCTGCTAACTATACCTTTGCTGATTCTGATGCTGCAGCTGAGAACTACCCTGATCAAGTTAGCGTATTTTCTGACTCTTCTAAGCACACTGTTAACTTAGTTGGTTACTACGAGATGGATGACTTCTCAGCACGTGTTGCTTATAACTGGCGTAGTGAATACATGATGCGTGAGTTACCAGGTTTCTACGGTAACCGTGAACATCAAGACTTCGGTACACTTGATTTAAGTGCTAACTACAATATCACTGATTACTTAGGTATCACATTTGAAGTAGTTAACTTACTTGAAGAAGACAGTGTTCAATTAGGTGTTGCACCTGATGATGCTGACGTTAAGCCTGAGCTAAAAGGTGGTTACCCAGCATGGAGCTTTGAAGGTGAAGCTCGTTATAAGTTAGGTTTAAACTTACGTTTTTAATCTGATTTAGAAGCATAAAAAGCCTAGCACTTGCTAGGCTTTTTGATTTTAACTTTCCACTGGTAAATACGGTTAAAATCCAATTAGCGACTTATCTACAGTTAACAGTTAAGAGGCGTAATATGAAAGTGCAGAAGATTGTTATTATCGGTGGTGGCACAGCAGGTTGGCTTGCTGCAAATCATATTGGTAAAGCGGTGCAATCATTGGCTGATGTGTCCGTTACGTTAATCGAGTCTCCTGATATTCCGCCCATTGGTGTTGGTGAAGGCACTGTACCTGCGATTAGGCAGTCATTACAAAGCTTTGGAATAAGCGAAACCGAGTTTATTCAGCAGTGTGATGTGAGCTTCAAGCAGTCTATCCAATTTCGAAACTGGCTCGATAAAACCAAACATGGCGCAGATAATCGCTACCATCACTTATTTGATGTACCAAGCCCATTAGGCGATGACTTAAGCGCCTTTTGGAACCAAACCGCCACTGAGGATATGGCTTATAGTGCAATGGTTTCACCTCAGCATTATATTTGTGAGGCATTAAAGGCACCTAAATCCATCACCACCCCCGAATACGCTGGCTCGGTGAGTTATGCTTATCATTTAAATGCGGCAAAATTTGCCAAATTATTAGCCACTAACGCCACAAGTAAATATGCCGTTGAGCATATCAAAGCCAATGTGTTAGATGCGGCAATAGATGATGTAGGCAATATCAGCCGCTTAAAAACTGATAAGCTCGGCGAGTTAGCTTTTGATTTTTATATCGACTGCAGTGGCTTTGAGTCCATTTTGTTAGCCAAAAAGCTTAACGTCGGCTTTGTGGATAAATCCCATCAGTTATTGGTGAATAAAGCCATTGTTGCCCAAGTGCCGACAGACATTACTGAAGCGATTGCCCCTTTTACCATTGCCACAGCGCATCAAGCAGGCTGGATTTGGGATATCGCTTTGCCAGAGCGCCGCGGTACTGGTTTTGTGTATTCTGATAACCACATGACAAGCGCACAAGCTGAGCAAAAGTTTAACCGTTATTTAGGCGGGAAACTAGACCAGTTACACCATCGTGAAATCCCCATGAAAGTGGGCTACCGCGAACAATTTTGGGCAAAAAACTGTGTAGCATTAGGCCTAGCACAAGGCTTTTTAGAGCCAATCGAGGCAACCTCAATACTATTAACTGATTTTGCCGCCGGTTACTTAGCTAAGCGACTACCGCAGACACTGGCGCAAATGCCAGCATTGTCTGAGCGCTTTAATCACACTATAGGTTACGCGTGGGAGCGAGTAGTGGAGTTTGCTAAGTTGCATTATTGCATTTCAGATAGAACTGACAGTGATTTTTGGTTAGATAATCAAAAGCCTGAAACGATACCTGAATCCTTGCAACAAAAATTGCAATTATGGCAGAGCTTTAGCCCGATAACCGATGATCTATTCTCACGCTACGAAGTGTTTAATATTGATAATTACCTGTATGTCTTATACGGGATGCATTATCAAACCAAAAACCAGCCGCTCGACACTGTGTATCTTAAAAATGCCCAGCAGCAGGCCAATAAAATACAGCAAATAGGCCACAAGCTGGCGCTAGACTTACCAGAGCATCGAGCACTGCTTGATAAAATTAACCGTTACGGTTTACAAAAGGTTTAGCTACAGGATTAATAAACTTAGAACCCAGTTGAGTGAAATTTATACTTATAGATGAAAGTTGGCACGATTTAGGTGAAATATCAGCGAATAGCTAGTGGTACTTTATTGCTTGATACGGTAACGTAAGCTGCAGATTAAATGATAGTGGGCTTTATAATAAGTCATCAGCTAAAGATTTTGGGATTTTTTATTTTAATCTACTAGCAAAAGTTTAAAACAAAAGGGATTTGAATCCCTATTTTTATGTATATCATTATTGATTAGAAGCGCCTGAAGGAGCCAAGATGTCTAACCAAATTACGTTACTTGAACACGCAAAGCACGGTGATTTAAAAATTACCGCAACTAATTTTGCACACGTTGCAGATCAACATATTGTTCCAGTAACTTTGCATGAGATTGCTCGTGCAGCTACAGAATACCCAATTGTATTCGTTAAAAACACTGATAGCGGTGAATTCCAAGCTGTTGCTATGTTAGGTCTTAAGCCTGGTCAAAACCTGAGTATTAAAGACGGCAAGTGGCAAGGACTATATATCCCTGCTGTTGTCCGTGACTATCCACTTGGATTAGTACTTAACCCAGAAGTAAAAGACAAAGTATGGATTGGTATTCGCGAATCTGCTGCTGAAGTCAGCAAGACTGAAGGCCAAGCATTATTTGAAGGTGAGCAAGAGTCTGCTTACTTAGAAAACCGCAAAAAAGCCTTAATCGCGCATTTTGAGCAAGATCAAGCAAGTCGCAACATTCTTGGTTTCTTGGCTGAAAAAAAGTTACTAACAACCCAAACATTAACGGTTGATGTAGCGGGTGAGAAGCGCAACATCAATGGCTTATACTTAATTGATGAAGCTAAATTAAATGAATTGTCAGATGAAGATTACTTAGAACTTAGAAAGCGCGGCTTACTAGGTCCTATCTATGGTCATTTAGCATCGTTAAACCAAGTTAACCGTCTAGCACGTACTGAGATCATGGCTAAAGCTTAATCTTATTGTATCGCGCGTATTAAGGCATTATTTCATATATTGAAATAATGCCTTTTTTATTAGTAGCATATTTAGCATAAGATTCTTTTGCTTAAAGCTTTTCACTTCATTCAATCCTTTCTTTACCACTAGATGCCAATATTCTTGGTTATCACTAAGCCAATTAAGCTTAATTTAAGCAATTAAGCCACTGTTATTATTTGTTTTTAATGTCTATTGTTGCAAACCTGTGTCAAAACATAAAAAAAATGTAGAAATCTCGTTCTATATTCGGTAGATTATTAAATGACAGCGTTGTCATTGCTTGTGTGTGAATCGTTGTTTTAAGGTCGACATGGATAATTTATAGGTCCCTATTATCCATGCCTTAATGCTATTTCGGTCGGGCGAAATAGCATTAATTTATACTTTTAGTCTCTCCCCAGAAACGAGTATAAGCTGGGTACAATTTTTGTTCCCAGCTATTTTTTTGCCGGTTTCTTAGTAAGGATAAAACCTAGCAGTTAACGAGACATAGATATTGAACAGGCTAAATACACTAATAAATTTAATCAATTAAATACTGTTGCCGCTAAAAATTAGCTGCAGTAATTTCGCTAAAATAGGCTAACGTCAGTAGTCAGTCAACGCGCGGCATCTCATCAGATGATCATTTAGGGATAAATTGAGGAATATATGAAAAAGACCATCCTTGCATCAGCATTATTACTATCAATAGGCGTAGTGGGTTGCCAGTATTCTTCAGCTCCTTCTACGTCTGATGATGCTCAATCAGCTAATGGTTCAGATCTGCAACATAAGGCTAATCAAGCCGCTGATAGCGCTTGGACTCAAGCAAGCCTAAAACAATTTGCCGCAGATCTAAAAGTCACTTATCGCATGGTGACCAATGTCCCTGAAGAAAGTTGCTCAGCAACACAGCCTGATGAGCAATGTTTTATCGCTGAAATTGATTTAACCAGTTCAGTTAATATTCCCCATGCCGACTGGGCAATTTATTTCAGCCAAATGCGCCCAGTACAAGCGGTGTTAAATCCGCAGTTTAGTATCACTCGAGTACAAGGTGATTTACATAAAATTGCCCCCACCGAACAATTCACTGGCTTTAGCGCTGGCGTAACCCAACGCATTGGTTTTAGAGGCGAGTTATGGCAATTATCTGAAACTGACCCAATGCCAAACTATTACATTGTGGTGGATGGTTTAGAGCCTGTCGTGATAGCTAGCACTCAATTAAGTATTGACGCAGAAACCGGCATGGAAGTTAGACCCTATGTTGAAGCCTTTACGGATGAAAAAAGGCAATATCGCAGAACCGCAACCGATAACTTAGCGTGGAGCCGTGCTGAGGTGTTATTTGAAGCCAATAATGCCCTTGTAGTTAATCGCGAGGCTGCCATTAATCGCATTATTCCAACGCCGCTCAGTGCTAGCGTTACATCAAGTAATACACCGGTAGATTTGTCTCAAGGTATTGAGGTTAATTACCAGCAAGTTGACTCAGCAGCAGTTGCCGCAGCTTTGTCGAGATTAGCGAGACTTGGGGTTAAGCAATCAGATACAGGCTTGTCGTTAGCGTTTGTTAAAAACAGCAAGGTTACAGCAGACGAGCAAGGGATTGATGGCGCTTATCAGCTCAAGGTGGCCGTTGACGGCATTACCATTACCGCCGCCACCGACAGTGGTTTTTCATATGGTCTTTCGTCACTTGCAGCGTTAATCGATACTCGAGAACTCAGTATAAATACTATGGTTGTTGATGATGCACCGCGTTATGATTTTCGTGGTATGCACATTGATGTCGCGCGTAACTTTCACAGTAAACAACTGATATTTGATTTAATCGATCAAATGGCAGCTTATAAGCTCAATAAATTACACCTACATATGGCCGATGATGAAGCATGGCGCTTAGAAATTGATGGCTTACCTGAGCTTACTGATATTGGTAGTAAGCGTTGCCATGATTTAACCGAAAGCACCTGCTTAATTCCCCAGCTGGGCAGTGGCCCTTTTGCTGATGCCAGTGTAAATGGTTTTTATAGCAAAGCCGATTATATAGACATTTTGCAGTATGCCAGCGCCCGCCAAGTAGAGGTTATCCCGTCAATGGATATGCCTGGTCACTCACGTGCTGCGATAAAATCTATGGATGCCCGCTACCGTAAGTTTATGGCAAGTGGCGAAAATAATGCTGCTAATGAGTTCTTACTGACAGATGCTAACGACACCACAGTGTATTCATCGGTGCAGTATTATAACGATAACACCCTAAATGTGTGCTTGGAGTCGACCTATCACTTTGTCGATAAAGTCATTGATGAAATTGCTAAATTGCACCAACAAGCAGGCCATCCGCTAAAACGCTACCACATTGGCGCTGATGAAACGGCAGGGGCGTGGAAGCAATCACCACAATGCGTAGACTTTGTTGCTAACAATGACAAAGGGGTTAAATCGATCGATGATTTAGGTGCTTATTTTATTGAGCGCGTCGCCAATATGGTCAGCGCTAAAGGTATTGAACCTGCAGGTTGGAGCGATGGTATGAGCCATACTAATGCAGACAATATGCCGGCTAAATCACAAACCAACATTTGGGATGTGATTTCACACCATGGTTATCAAAGAGCCCACAGCCAAGCCAATTTAGGTTGGGATACTGTGCTTTCAAACCCTGAAGTGTTGTACTTTGATTTCCCCTATGAGGCTGATCCTAAAGAGCATGGTTACTACTGGGCGACCCGAGCGCTAAACAGCCAAAAATTGTTTAGTTTTATGCCAGATAACTTACCTGCGAATGCGGAACAATGGAATGATATCGAAAATAACCCCTTTACCGCCGACGATAGCGTTAAAAAAGATGAGCAAGGTAAGGTGACCTCAGCGCCATTACAACAAGGTAAAGGCTTTAGTGGTATTCAAGGTCAAATCTGGAGTGAAACTATTCGCAGTGATGAAGTCGCTGAATATATGATGTTTCCACGGCTGCTAATGCTAGCTGAAAAAGCTTGGCATAAAGCAAAGTGGGAAGTGCCATATCAGTATCAAGGCGCGGTTTATCATCAAAACTCAGGTTACTTTACTGCTGATATGCGTAAGCAGCAGCAACAGCAATGGAATGACATCGCTAATACCTTAGGCCATAAAGAGCTGGCTAAGTTAGATGTGGCTAACATTGAATATCGGGTGCCAACCGTTGGGGCAAAAATTGAAGCTGGACTGCTTTATGCCAATATTGCCTTTCCAGGGCTTAAGATTGAGTATCGTCAACTCAGTGAAGAGAGTGACAATAACGCTGCTGAAACAGCATCATGGCTTGAATACCAAGCTCCGGTAAAGGTATCAGGTAATATTGAGATAAGAGCAATTTCCGCATCAGGAAAACGCAAAGGGCGCTCGTTGTTTTTATAGCTGGCTTTTATTGCTGTGCAGTTAACTAAATACAAAGGACGTTAATCGAATGGTTAACGTCCTTTTTAAAAGAAAATCAGCAAAACATCCAAAACTTTCAATTTAATTACCTAGCTAAAATCAATATAAATCAGAGCTTTAATAGTTACTTCGCTGTTTGCTTTATAAACACCACAAAAAGTAAATGACAACGCTGTCATTTGTGGTGTAACATAAAGTTAACTTACAAAAGAGCCTATAAAAATCAGTTATAAAAGGCTTGGGTAATAGAGACAAGAGGGATGTCATGAGCGTTAATCAGCAAAATGAATCACAGCTTTATATCGGAATTGACGGTGGTGGCAGTAAGTGCCGCGCCAGCATATTTTGCCCACAAAAAGGTGTAATTGGCACTGGTGTAGCAGGTAGAGCTAATCCTCTTCACGGACTAGAACAAACTTTTAATTCAATTATCGAATCAACCAAGCTTGCCTTGGCAGATGCAAACTTAGCACCAAGCTACGCTCAGCAGTTAATCGCCGGTGTCGGCCTCGCTGGCGTGAATGTGCCGCGTTTGTTTGACCAAGTGAACAACTGGCAGCACCCGTTTGCCAAAATGTACCTCACCACAGACTTACATACTGCCTGTATTGGTGCCCATAACGGCGATGATGGTGCCGTGATTATTACCGGTACTGGCTCTTGTGGCTTTGCCCATGTAGGCGAGCAAAGTTTATTAATTGGCGGCCATGGCTTTGCATTAGGTGACAAAGGCAGTGGCGCATGGTTAGGCCAAAAAGCCGCTGAGCATGTATTACTGAATTTAGACGGCTTTGCCGCCGACACCGCACTAACACAATTATTACTAGCACACTTTAATGTTGATGATGCCATGGGCATTGTCGAGCATCTTGCCGGACAGTCTTCAAGCACCTACGCCAAATTAGCCCGTATTGTGCTGTTATGCGCCGACAATGGTGATGAGGTTGCCATTGATATTGTGCAACAGGGAGCGGGTTATATTAGTGAAATGGCCAGAAAGTTATTTGCCATTCATCCTAGTCGTTTTTCGATGATTGGCGGCCTAGCAGAGCCATTATTACATTGGTTAGACATTGATGTGGCTAGCAAAGTGGCTGAAGCGCTATCACCACCAGAAATCGGCGCTATCTTGTTTGCGCAGCAACAGTTTGCCGCAGATAACGGCAAGAGTCTGTAACTCGCCAAATTATCTTGAACTCGCTTAAAATTTTCAGTGTCAACGATAAATTCATCGCCATGCACTGCTCAGTAACTTGATACCTCAATGGATCAACTTGAACATAAATTAAGGTTAACTCGATGACAAATACAATTATGGAACGTGAAGCGCGTTCAGCACCGCAGAAAATCGCTGAGCAACTGGCTGCTAATGCTGGCTTAACCAAAGAGCTTGGTGAAAAACTACGTAGTTTTAAGCCAAAGTTTGTGATGATTGTTGGTCGTGGCTCATCAGATCACGCAGGGGTATTTGCTAAATACTTATTTGAAATTGAAGTGGGCATTCCAACTTTTGCTGCAGCGCCATCAGTTGCCAGTGTTTATGGTAAAAGCTTACAACTTGAAGGCGGATTAGTGATTGTTATTTCACAATCAGGCCGTAGCCCAGATATATTGGCTCAAGCGAGAATGGCTAAAGAAGCCGGCGCTTTTTGTGTCGCATTAGTCAACGATGAAACAGCACCAATTAAAGATATTGTCGATGTGGTATTACCGCTTAGAGCGGGTGAAGAAAAAGCCGTCGCAGCGACCAAAAGCTACTTAGCGACTTTATCAGCCATTGTGCAGTTAACTGCTGAGTGGACCCAAAGTGAGTCGTTAGCTGCAGCCGTTGATTCAATGCCTGCTGCATTACAAACCGCCGTTGACGCAGCGCCGCAATTAACCGCCGAGTCTTTAGCTGGGGTTAATAACCTTGTGGTGCTTGGCCGTGGTTTAGGTTATGCGGTAACCAAAGAAATCGCCCTTAAAATGAAAGAGGTTTGTTCTATTCATGCCGAATCATTCAGTAGCGCTGAGTTTTTACATGGGCCGGTGACTTTAGTTGAAAAGAAACTGGCTATTGTCGATGCCTGCATTAATGATGAGTCTTATGAAAGCCATATCGAGCAAATAGAAAACGTAAAACAACGTGGCGCAGACTTGGTGCATTTAAATCAAACATCATCTGAAATACACCCGCGTGTTGCGCCATTAGCATTGCTACAACGTTTTTATATCGATGTCGCCGCCGTCGCTGTTGCCCGTGGTATTGACCCAGATCAGCCAGAAGGTTTGAAAAAAGTCACCCAAACACTATAAGTTTGACTCGACTTTGAACATTAAGAAGAAAGCTGTTAAAGATTAACGCAATATAAAGAGAACATTATGAGACAAACCCTAATAGCAGACGGTTTTTTTGATGGACAGCAATTTCATCAAGATGCGGTGATCTCTATTGAAGACGGCCACATCATCGCCTTAGATTCAGTATCGAATGCGAAAGAAGTGCGTTTACAAGGCACGTTAGTGCCTGGGTTTGTTGATGTTCAAGTCAATGGCGGCGGTGGGGCACTGTTTAATAGCGCACCAACCCTTGATTGTATTGAGACCATAGGTCGAGCACATGCTCAATTTGGTACGACCGGTTTTCTGCCGACGCTCATTACCGATAAAGTTGAGGTGATGGCGCAAGCCGCTGATGCCGTTGCCGAGGCTATTAAGCTGCAATCTGCAGGCGTGTTAGGGATTCACTTTGAAGGGCCACATTTGAGTGTGCCTAAAAAAGGCGTGCATCCACAATCGTTTATTCGCAGTATTTCAGATGAAGAACTGGCGATATTTTCACGACAAGATCTTGGTATAAAAGTGGTCACTTTAGCCCCTGAAAATGTCTCAGTTGAGGTGATAAAAACCTTAGTCGCTAACGACGTAAAGGTGTGCTTAGGTCACTCAAATGCCGATTATGATACTGTGCTGGCGGCGTTAAATGCTGGCGCTAACGGTTTTACACATTTGTTTAATGCCATGTCAGGCTTTGGCTCTCGTGAGCCGGGCATGGTGGGCGCAGCGCTAGAAAGTGATGCAGCATGGTGCGGATTGATTGTCGATGGCCACCATGTTCACAGTGCGACTGCAAAAGTTGCCCTTAAAGCTAAGCCCCAAGGCAAAATCATGTTAGTAACCGATGCTATGCCACCGGTGGGACTGGATGATGATGCCAGCTTTGAACTGTTTGGCACCGAGGTCATACGTCAAGGTGATAGGCTCAATGCCAAATCAGGTGAGCTAGCAGGTTGCGTACTTGATATGGTTGGCGCAGTTAACAATACGGTTAGCATGCTTGGCCTCAGTTATGAAGAAGCCCTTAGAATGGCATCGTTATATCCAGCGCAGTATCTACAGCAAGCTAAGCTTGGCACCATAGCCGTAGGTCAGCGCGCAGACTTAGTGTTGTTAGCTGCTAATGCAAACGATAACTCGCGTTATCAAGTTAACCAAACCTATATTAATGGCGATGTGGTTTTTAGCCGATGCGATAAAGGCTAATGTATGTCGACTAAAACCGCTTTGAAGCCAAGATTAATGTCATTGGACGCCCTGCGCGGTTTTGACATGTTTTGGATCCTTGGCGGTGAGGGCCTATTTGCTGGATTATTTATATTAACCGGCTGGGCTGGGTGGAATTGGTTTGACGGCCAAATGCATCACAGTCAATGGCATGGATTTACCTTTTATGATGTTATATTCCCGCTGTTTATTTTCCTCTCCGGTGTGGCTTTAGGCCTGTCACCAAAACGCTTAGATAAACTACCAATGCAGCAGCGGCTGCCCTTGTATCGTCATGCTATAAAGCGCCTTGGTTTACTTATTTTTTTAGGGGTACTTTATAATCATGGTTGGGGCGTTGGTATGCCTGCAGATCCCGACAGTGTGCGTTATGCCAGTGTGTTGGCACGTATTGGTTTTGCATGGTTTATAGGCGCGATGTTGGTGTGGCATACCAGCCTTAGAACCCAAATTATTGTCGCCATTAGTCTATTAATTGGCTATGGGCTTATTCAGTTATATCTTCCTTATCCCGATCTCACGCTATATTCTGGGCTAGTTCAAAACCCAGAATTAGCTCAAGCAGCTGTTAATCAAACAAGCCAAACCTTTGCCCGCTTTAGCGCCGAAAATAGTATTAACGCTTACGTTGATTCAATACTGCTACCTGGTAGCGCATATCAAAATAGAGCCGTAGATCCTGAAGGGGTGCTATCCACACTGCCTGCGGTGGTAAATGGCTTAATCGGTGTGTTTGTCGGTCACTATATTGTTAAAGCCAAGCCGCCCTTATGGGGGCTTAGGGGTGAATGGCTAAAAGTCTTGAGTATGGTGATTATTGGTGCGGCGTTATTGTCATTAGGCTGGCTATTAGACTTGATTATTCCGGTCAATAAAGACTTATGGACCAGCAGTTTTGTGTTGGTAACCAGTGGTTGGAGCATCATCTTACTCGCCATTTTTTACGCCATTATCGATGTACTTAAATGGCACAAATGGGCCTTTGTTTTTGTGGTGATTGGCACTAATGCCATCATCATCTATATCGCATCTAGTCTGGTTAATTGGCAATACTTAGCCAATAGTTTATTGGGCGGCTTTATTCGCGCCACCCCAGCAGACTGGCAACCATTACTCTTTGTACTGAGCTTACTGACAGTGCAATGGCTAATTTTATTGTGGCTTTATCAACGTAAAATTTTTATTCGCATCTAAAGGCTGTTTATAAGAGCTGTCACTATGGACTGTCACTAAGAACTGCATGCAAGATTTATTTTGGGGCTTGTGGTGTGATCAATGATGTTTAGTTGTTAATGAAATGACAGCGTTGTCTTTGCTGTGTTTATGTTTTAACATGAAATGCACAACGATTATGATCTGCAGCAACATTGCTAGGTCAAATTGTTGATAAAAACTCAATAATAATAAGACTCATATGGGGCGCTAGTAGGAAGTCAGTGCCGAAATATCAATGACAATAAGAAGCAGGGTTTATGGAAACAACAATGAATAATAGTCAGCAAAAAAGCAGCATAGTGCCCATGGCCATTGTGGCAATACTCTTTTTCGTATTAGGGTTTGCGACTTGGCTTAATGGTTCGTTAATGCCATATCTAAAGCAAATCCTTCAGTTAAGCCCTTTTCAAGCGTCACTAATTCTATTCTCTTTTTATATAGCAGTAACTTTTACCGCACTACCTTCAGCTTGGGTCATCCGTAAAGTGGGCTATAAAAACGGTATGGCGCTGGGTATGGGGGTGATGATGGTGGCGGGTTTACTCTTTATTCCAGCCGCTAAAACCCAAGTGTTTGCTTTGTTCTTACTCGCGCAACTGGTTATGGGCACCGGACAAACATTATTACAAACCGCTGTTAACCCTTATGTGGTTCGCTTAGGCCCTGAAGAGTCTGCTGCAGCACGCGTTAGTGTTATGGGGATTTTGAATAAAGGCGCGGGTGTTATTGCTCCTATGGTGTTTACCGCATTAATCCTTGATAGCTTTAAAGATCGCGTCGGCACCACCCTAAGTCAGGTTCAAATTGATGAAATGGCTAACAGCTTAATTCTGCCGTATTTAGGTATGGCAATCTTCATTGGTATTTTAGCCTATGCTGTTAAGAAATCACCGCTACCAGAGCTTGAACAAGACGAAGCAGAAGAGGGCACCAGTAAAGGTCAAATTAAACAGGCACTAGCAAAACCCAACTTAGCCCTTGGGGTGGTGGCCTTGTTTGTTTATGTGGCTGTTGAGGTAATCGCTGGCGATACCATTGGTACGTATGCACTCACCTTAGGGGTTGAAAACTATGGGGTGATGACCTCATACACCATGATATGCATGGTAGTGGGTTACACCTTAGGGATTATTTGTATTCCACAGTTTATATCTCAGCCTAATGCGCTACTTATTAGCGCCATACTTGGGGTGGTGTTGTCCTTTGGTATTGTATTTGGTGATAGCAGCTCAACGGCTATTTCTGACACTGTATTAGTGCCATTTGGTGGCGCACAACTGCCAGATACCTTATTGTTAATTGCCTTTTTAGGCTTGGCTAACGCAATTGTTTGGCCAGCAGTTTGGCCGTTAGCCTTATCTGGTATGGGTAAACTAACCAGCACAGGTTCAGCACTACTCATCATGGGTATTGCTGGTGGCGCATTTGGCCCAGTATTCTGGGGCTTAACCAGCTCAGCAACCTCCCTTGGCATGCAAGGCGGCTACTTAGTGATGATCCCATGTTATCTATTCATTTTATTTTATGCGGTTAAAGGCCACAAGATGACCAGCTGGAAGTAAACTGAGTGACTTTTCGTTTTAGGTAAAAAAGAGAGCTTCGGCTCTCTTTTTTTGTATCCGATAAAAGCCAGCGAATAGATTTTACCTGAGCATATGATTAACCTTGTTTGGCACCTCTGTAATCATGGTTACCGCATAAGCGATTGGTTTTTATGCAAATTGTTAAGGTTTATTAAACGAAACGCCGTAAAATCATCCATGATGGCTTAACATCCGCGTCCATGCGGTTGATATTCGCTTAATAAACTCCCACTAATTGAACGAAAAGCATTTGCGCTCTCACCCTACCTCTGTAATGCTGTTTTGCAAATCAATTTGGTTACTTTTCATGTTTAAGACGGCGGCTTAATGCACTTTGGCTTATTCCTAGCATTTTTGCTGCAACAGTTTGACTATTTGCCGTACGGCTCATCGCTTCGTTAATTAATGCATCACTCATTTGTGCCAACGTAGGTAACTCCTTTGGAAACGTCAGTTGCGCGGTATTATCTGCTGCGACTTTGGTTAAGTTGTTGGCTTCCATAAAGGGGCTGATATTGAGCTTAATTCCATCACTGCGACTGACGGCATCAAACACCATTCCTCTGAGTTCATGTAAATTACCGGGAAACTCATATTCGGCTATTTGCGAGGCGAGGGTATTGGGTTGCTCAGGTCTAGGCAGATCCATTTCTTCTGCTGCAAGGGTAATAAAGTGATTAATTAACATAAATAGGTCGAGTTTACGTTGTCTTAATGGCGGCAGTTTGATGGTATGTGAGCGAAGACGATACAAAAGGTCATTGCGAAATTTTCCCGCTTTGCTTAATGCGAGTAAGTCATGTTGGGTGGAAGTGATGATTTTACACATCACTGGGTAGGCCTTGTCGCTGCCAATTGGGTAGTATTGTTTATGTTCAATGACATCCACCAGTTTTGCTTGCGCCTCTATTGGCAAATCACCTATTTCATTCAGGTAAAGTAAACCTGATTGAACTTGATGCAACGCCCCCGCTTGGGCGCATAGTTGGCCATCTTCCAAGGTGTTGATTTTGCCAAACAGTTGTAACTCAAATGCTGATGCACTTATCCCAGCTAGATTGATATTTATAAATGGCGCTTGTGGGCAGCAAAGTAAGTGGGCTGATTTGGCAAATTCATCTTTACCCGTGCCGCTTTCACCTTGAATTAGAATGGGTTCAGGACTGGGTGCTACTGCTTCAAAATATCGAAACTGGTCGAGCAAGGCAGGCTCGCAGGTCAAAAAATTATCAAACGCCTCAGGTTGATTCAATGTCTTACTTAAAAAGCTTTGTTTAATTCTTAGATAGTTGCGCTCAAGACCAACAACCTCTAATGCTTGGCGTACTGTTCTAGCAAGATCATCAACTTTGTCGGTCTTAATAAAATAATCATAAGCGCCATGCTTGATGCAACGCACAGCCGTATCAACCTGATTAACACCGGTAACGATAATCACTCGAGTGTAAGGCGATGTGTTGCGAATACTCTCCAGTAGCTCCTCACCTGAGTGAAATGGCATGGTGAGATCTAATAGCACCAATGCATAGTCACCTACTTCAAGTCGGTTAATCACTTGCCGACTATCAATGCAGGTATCAATTGTTGCCTCGGGTACTAAACGGTTGAGGGTAATGGCTAGAGTGCGTAACCAAGGTGCCTCATCATCAACAAGTAAAATGTTTCTGGCTAATTTCACGTTTCAGACTCCAAAGGAAAGCGAATAATAACAGTTGTGCCTTGACCAATACGCGATTTAATCTGCATCTTGGCTTGATGTTGTTTAATTATCCGACTACAAACAGATAACCCTAAGCCACTACCGCCACTTGAACGCCTAGTGGTAAAAAAGGGTTCGGTAATTCGTTGAAGAGTTGCTTGGTCCATGCCTTGACCTTTATCGGTTACAGTTAAGCATGCAAACTGCTGTTCAATGCTGGTGCTAATTGACAGGTGCTGGTCATCATAAGTCGTTGCATCCAACACAATCGCGTGGCAAGCGTTTTGAATTAGGTTAATCAGTACCTGATTTAGCTGTTGCTCATCACCTTTAATAGTAGGACTTGGGTTTTGTAAGTGTGTCACCATTTTTAAGTTTTTTATTTGGTTTGCCGTTAAACGTAAAGATGCCTGAACGACTTCGTTAAGCTGGATAAGTTGATACTCATCAGACACTGTGGGTAAGGCGTAGCGTTTTAAATCACAGACAATGCGACTAATGCGTTCAGCACCGTCCATAATAGACTGGCCGCTCAACTTTAATTCGTCCATGGCGGGAGTCGGCGTTAAGCCCGCTATATTCCAAAATGGATTTTGTTGTTGGTAATGATTAGCGGCAACAGAAAGATCAGCTAGAGCATCATTAATAAAGGCAATAGCATGCACGATAATACCCGTCGGATTATTTATTTCATGGGCAATACCAGCAGATAGCTCACCTAATGAAGCTAATCGGCTAGCTTCATCGTTGGCTTGACGAAGCTGCTGTTGCTCGGTCGTTTCTTCAAGCAATATAACGGCTTGTTCACTACCAATAAGATGCAGTTGAAGTTGCCAATATTGTTTATGAATTACCATATCAGCAATAATGGATTTATTGTTATTGATCGCTTCAAACAAGGTGGAACTAAGGTCAAAGGGCTGTCCGTCTAAGTAATGAAAATCAGGATTATTAAGCAGATCATTATTGTTGTCGTTACTCCATAAGCATTCTCCAGCACGGTTGAATAGCGTCACACCATGAGGAATACCATCTAATACTGCCTGGAACTGTTTCGATAGCTCCGAAATAGCGGTTTCTGCTTTTTTACGCTGAGTAAGTTCAAGCTTGAGTGCTTTGGTGCGCTTTCGTAAACTCAGGCTGATATATCCAGTTAGTATCATCCCTATCGCAGATATCAGGCTGATTAATATCGCAAGCGATAATAACCTTTGCTGCGCCGAGTTTAAGTCAACTTTTTCTCGTCCTGTACCAAACCATTTGTTGACTAGGCGATCATATTCGCCTGATAGTTTTAGCTGTCGTATTGCGGCATTTATTTGCTCCATTAACATGGCATTTTTATGATTGCTGACAAAATTGAATGCACCATACATCAAAGGATCGCTTGAGCTGCGCACCGAAGGGTATAAAGGCATTAATCGGCGTGCAACAAAGTTCTCAGCAATGACAACATCAACCTGTTGTTTTATTAATAGCTGAAAGCCTGTCTCGTAAAGGTCAACATCGACACGTTCGAAGTCTTGTGCTTGACCCGAAATGTAAATATCAACAAAAGCGCCTTTTTTGATAGCGACCCGTTTTCCTTTAAGATCATGCCATCCATTTATAAATGACTTGCCTTGGAGGGTGTAGGCCTTGGCATGGGTTGCATAAATAGGATCAGACTGACTAAGCACACGTTCGACCGTCACAGGGCTGACAACAGCAATAACATCAATTAGCGAGTCAGGGTTATGTACATCGGCAAGTAACTGTTGAAATGTTTTGCGTCTGACCTTGATACGTTTACCGGTGATTTGGCCAATTCTAGCCATTAACTCAACATTAAAACCTTGATCAACCCCATTATTACGCCATTCCAGTGGTGCCGTTTTTGAGTGAACCCCAAAAACAATCGTTTGATTTTCTTGCGCACAAACAGCGAGTGCGAAAAACGCAAACCCAAATAAGCTTAATGTGCAGATTATGTTAACAAGTTTTTTCATAACATCATCTTAGCATGTGCTTATACAGCTTAACTGTGCTGAGTTTCTCGCTTTTTCAAGCGGGTTACCACTGAGGCTATTTAGGCTTAAATTTGGGGTTGCAAATACAGTTACTTCAACAAGTCATTGCCTATATTGCCGTCATTGTGATCGGTGCAACCCACGGTTATGCATTTTTGCATAACCATGAATTTAGCTATGCATTTGTGCATGAGCAAATTTACATCTTGTGAACGAATGTTGATTTTTATCGCGAGTAATTGTTGTTTGATTGTTGGTGGTAAACCTAAGCCTCAAAATAACGGTGAAGTTAAAAATTAACGGCAACACGTTTGATTGTCGGCATTACTGCAAAGCAGTTAAGTAAATGAGGGTGTGATATGAAAAATTTCAAAAAAGTAGTGTGTATAGCCACGCTTCTGGGTTCTGCAGGGGTGATGACAAACTCGATAGCAGCGGACAATCTAGCAGAATTACACGCTGAAAACCAAGAGTGTGAAAGTTGTCATATGCCAGATGGTGAGTTATCAAATGATAATTTAAGCTTTGAAAATCAGCAATGTGTTTCCTGTCACGGCACAATGGAAGAGGTTGCCAAAGAAACTGAACATGATCACTACAATGCTCATGCCTCCCACTTTCCTGGTGAAATAGCTTGTACTTCTTGTCACAGTGCTCATGAAAAATCGATGGTTTACTGCGACTCTTGTCATAGCTTTGATTTTGATATGCCATTCACCAAAAAATGGCAACGTAATGAGCCAAGCATAGAAGAGTTATTGAAAGACAAATCAGATCGCCAAACCGCTTTAGCTGCTGCGCCAAAAGATACTGTTAACGTTGTGGTTATTGGCTCTGGTGGTGCAGGTTTCTCTGCAGCTGTTTCTGCCCATGACAATGGTGCAAAAGTCATTTTAGTTGAGAAAGAGCCGGTTATTGGTGGTAATGCTAAGTTAGCTGCTGGTGGTATGAACGCAGCTTGGACCGATCAGCAAAAAGCTAAAGACATCACCGACAGCGTTGACTTGATGGTAAAAGACACCATGAAAGGGGGCCGTGATTTAAATGAACCTGAATTAGTCGATGTATTAGCGTCTCACTCTAAGGGCTCAGTTGATTGGTTAACCGCTATGGGCGCTGATTTGACCGACGTTGGTCGTATGGGCGGCGCGTCAGTAAACCGTTCACATCGTCCTACTGGTGGCGCAGGTGTTGGTGCTCATGTGATTCAAGTGCTTTACGATAATGCCGTAAAACGTGATATCGACATGCGATTAAATACTCGCGGAATTGAAATTCTAAAAGATGATAAAGGCAATGTTAAAGGCTTACTGGTTAAAGGCATGTATAAAGGCTATTACTGGATAAAAGCTGACGCAGTTGTATTGGCAACAGGCGGTTTTGGTAAAAATAATGACCGTGTGGCCAAGCTAGATCCTAAGTTAAAAGGCTTTGTATCTACTAACCAACCAGGTGCCACAGGTGACGGCATTGATGTTGCGGGTAATGCTGGCGCAGCAATGAAAGATTTGCAATATATCCAAGCTCATCCAACGTTATCGGTTAAAGGTGGCGTAATGGTAACTGAAGCGGTTCGTGGTAATGGCGCTATTTTAGTTAACCGCGAAGGTAAACGTTTTGTCAACGAAATCACCACTCGTGACAAAGCTGCTGCAGCTATCTTGAACCAAACAGGCAAAACAGCTTACTTAATTTTTGATGACTCAGTGCGTAAATCACTCAGCAAAATTGATAAATACATCGGCCTAGGTGTAGCACCTTCTGCTAACTCACTGGTTGAACTTGGTAAGCTAGAGAACATCGATGGCAAAGCCTTGACCGAAACGGTTGCTCGCTATAACAGCCTTGTTAAAGCTGGCAAAGATACTGACTTCGAACGTCCAAACCTTCCACGTGCATTGAATGAAGGTAACTACTACGCGATTGAAGTTACCCCAGGTGTTCATCACACCATGGGCGGTGTGATGATTGATTCTAAATCTGAAATTCTTAACGCTAAAAAACAAGTGATTCCTGGTCTTTATGGTGCAGGTGAAGTCACTGGTGGGGTTCATGGTGCTAACCGTTTAGGTGGGAATGCCATTTCTGACATCGTTACCTTCGGCAGAATGGCTGGTGAAAATGCCGCTAAGTATTCAACTCAGCAGTCAACCAAAAAGTAAGGCTTAATTTTTGAGGTAAAAGCCCTCAGTTCACAAATGAGGGCTTAATTCTGTTAATGACGTTAAGCCTTAATCCTCAAACAAGTTTTATTAAACCTATTAAGGCGTTGAACAAATGATTAACGCTAGGCAATTAATTATAAAAAATTGAAAAGAACAAAGTTATTGGGAGCACTACTTATGAAAAAATCACTAATCGCAGCATCGGTTTCATCTATCATTGCACTAACATCATTTGGCGCGTTTGCCGAAGGGCCAAGCTTTTATGGCCGCTTAGATCTATCGCTGACCAACTCTGACACCGGCCTAACCACTCGTGAAGCCAAAGAGGGTACGGTACTGGAAAACAATTTCTCTCACCTAGGAGTTAAAGGCACTGAAAAGATTGCTGATGGTATCGATGTCATTTACCAAATGGAGTTTCAAGTAGAAAATACTTCAACTAACAGTGATGTGTTTAAAGCACGTAATACGTTTCTTGGTCTTAAGGGCAATGCCGGTACTATTCTTGTTGGCCGTAATGACACGGTATTCAAGCAGGCTGAAGGTGGCATTGACTTGTTTGGTAATTCAAATGCCGATATCGACCGTTTGGTTGGCGCTCAAACTCGTTCTGCGGATGGTTTTTGGTACTATTCACCAAAAATAGCGGACGTATTGACGATTAACGCGACATACTTGATGGAAGATAATCAAGCATCTGAAGGCAGCCAGTATGCTGTGAGTGTAACACTAGGTGACAAGAAGCTGAAAGCACAAAGCTATTATGTTGCTGGCGCTTATAACAAAGCCATTGCTGGTATGGATGCTTATCGAGGCGTGGTGCAGTTTAAGGTTGGAGAGTTTAAAATTGGCGGTTTATTCCAAAACTCTGAAAGCACCAGTAAGCCAAATCTTGAAGGGAACTCATACTTTGTAAACCTAGCCTATAACCTTAATGGCGTGAACCTAAAAGCCGAATACGGTATAGATGAAGCGGGTTTAGGGCTATATGCTAAACGTTCAGGTATTCAAAATGATGACACAACAGATGTCAACATTACCTCAATTGTTGTGGGGGCTGACTATAAGGTGACTAAATCGACAATGGTTTATGGTCACTATGCAATGTATGACGGTGATTATAAAGCAAACAGTATAAAAACTGATCTTGAAGATGATAATGTGTTTACCGTTGGTGTTCGTTATAACTTTTAATTAGGTAAACTAAGACTGTGATATTGGAAGGCGGCCTGAGGTCGCCTTTTTGTTTGGCTTGTATAAGCTAACATTCTATATTTGAAAGACCTTAATTCAACCAGAGTCTAAAGGGGTTTATATTGGTGGTTAAAAGGGTGCTTGCAGATAAATAGCTCGTCGGCATTGATGAATATAAACTGCAGTGATATCCAGTGCCGATAAGTCGCAGATGATAAATTTCAGACACAAAAAAGCCACTCATTGAGTGGCTTTTTTGTTTTTATGGTGCCGGCACCAAGAGTCGAACTCGGGACCTACTGATTACAAGTCAGTTGCTCTACCAACTGAGCTATGCCGGCTTATCTTTTTTAACGGTGAAAAACCATTAAATTAAATATGGTGCCCGAACCCGGAATCGAACCAGGGACACGAGGATTTTCAATCCTCTGCTCTACCGACTGAGCTATTCGGGCGACTAACTATCGTTAGCTTGAAACTTACAAGAAAAAACCACTCACTGAGTGGTTTCTCTGTATATGGTGCCGGCACCAAGAGTCGAACTCGGGACCTACTGATTACAAGTCAGTTGCTCTACCAACTGAGCTATGCCGGCTTATCTTTCTTAACAGTGATAACACTATTAAATTAAATATGGTGCCCGAACCCGGAATCGAACCAGGGACACGAGGATTTTCAATCCTCTGCTCTACCGACTGAGCTATTCGGGCAACTAACTAAGCGTTAGTTTACTACTTCAAACTGGGTGCTAACTTAATCGTTAGAGCCTGTGTCGTTTGGAGTGCGCACATAGTATAGCGATGGTTTTAATCCTGCAAGTGCTTTTTTAAATGATTTTAATCGTTCGGCTAGTAAATGGCCAAACTGAGCGATTTTTTACCTTTAATTGGTTTAAAGCCCAATGATAGTGGTTTTAGAGAGTTTAATCGATATCTCAAATTGAATGCTTATTTGAGTAAGACTGGCTGGGTTTAGTCAGGACTCAATTAGTTTTATTGTTCTATTTTATCGAATGATTTTGGCGATTTTTAGCGATATTCTTTTTGTTTTGTGTCGATATAATCATTCACATAGATTTTGACAAGGACAGCTTGATGTTAGCAAATACAAAAAATGGCTATGGTTTAGTGAGTATTAGTCTCCATTGGTTAAGTGCATTAACCGTTATTGGCTTATTCGGCTTAGGTTTTTGGATGGTTGATCTCACTTATTACAGTAGTTGGTATAAAACCGCGCCGGATATTCACAAAAGTGTTGGCATTTTATTGTTACTGGCAACGCTAGTGCGATTAGTGTGGCGCTTAGGCTCTGCGAAACCTCATGCAAAGAATAATCACAAGGCTTGGGAGCAAACGGCGGCTAAGTGGGCTCATGGAATGCTTTATCTATTAATGTTGGCCATTATGGCGACAGGCTTTTTAATTTCAACGGCTGATGGCCGCGGAATTTGGGTATTTGATTGGTTTGAAGTGCCGTCACTGGGCAGCTTTATTAACAACCAAGCTGATATTGCTGGCTTAGTTCATCAATATGCAGCCTATACATTAATAGCCCTAGTGATTATTCATGCTGCAGGCGCGGTAAAACACCAATTGATTGATAAGGATGGCACTTTATCAAGAATGATAAAACCTGCCACAAAATAGTTTTAACACCTACAGCACTTGAATCGAGCCTGTAACTCGACGAGCTGAGAACGCTAATTATTAGCTAGCAACACTTATTAGTACTTGAACATATCAATAATATTGAATTTATAATAAAGGGAATGACCAATGAAAAAGCAACTTTTAGCCACAGTATTATCTAGCGTTATCGGCGCTGCAATGTTACTACCATCAGTCGCTAATGCGGCCGATTATAAGATAGATACTCAAGGTGCCCACGCATCAATTCAATTTAAAGTAAATCATTTAGGCTATAGCTTTGTAGCTGGTCGTTTTAATGATTTCAGTGGTGATTTTAGTTACGATGCGGCAAAAATTGCTGACACTAATTTGAATGTCACCATCAATACAACGAGTGTTGACTCAAACCATGCCGAGCGTGATAAACATTTACGCAGTGCTGACTTTTTAAATACTGGCGCGTTTCCTCAGGCGCAGTACACCTCGACTAGTGTTGAAGACCAAGGCAATGGCAAGATATTGGTTAACGGTAATTTGACCTTAAATGGGGTGACTAAGCCTGTGGCTATTGCCGCTGAATTTGTTGGTGAAGGCCAAGATCCTTGGGGTGGTTATCGTGCTGGCTTTATTGGTACCACAGAATTTGCCATGAAAGACTTCGGTTTTAAAATGGATTTAGGCCCAGCGTCTGCCAATGTTAGCCTAGATTTGGTTATTGAAGGGATTAAGCAATAACGTCTATTGAACAGGTTTACTAAAAACAACAAAGCCGTCAATGATATTAGTCATTGGCGGCTTTTTATGATGATTATTGTGCCGCTTTTAGAATAATACTGCCAAAAACATCAGCGTGTTTATAGCCGCGATTCATGTCGCCATTTAACGGCTTTATCGGGTGGGAGCCAATAAAGTTCTCTCTTTGTTTGGAGCCATCATTATCACAATAGGCCAGCATAAAACCCATTTGTTTGTTGGCTTGTAAGCTAACGGCTGCAACCTGCTGCTTATCAAAAGCGCTTAAGCTGTCATTGTAACTGTCAGGGAATACCGTTATCGCCATTTCCCAATAGATTTTTTGAGGGTTAACTGGGTCTCTCGACCATGCTGTGGTGATATGCTCATTAAAGGTGGCGGCCTTTTTTTGCGTGGTAAAATCAGCCACTTGTTTATCTAATGCCACATGATAGGCAAAAGCATTATGGCTATATTGATGCTCGCCACCTGAGCCATCTTCATCAATAAACACCTCTACGGTGTCATCATCCCAATACCGCACTGTGGGATCTGCGGTTTGATCAAATAGCACATCATCAATCACTTCAGTCAGTAGATAGAGCTTATTTTCGCGCCAAAGCAGTTTATATTGGCCACTAAAATCATCGGCAGTTATAGCATCGCCGATGATCATTTGATCAATAGGTTGCCACTTAGCTTGTTGCCAATCAGATTCATCTGGAATGCCATCAAGGGTAATGGCTTTATTAGCGTAGTTAACTTCAATAGGGGCCTGAACATATTCGGCAGATGTTTTGTTTGTGCTTGAAGACGTATCAGCATTCGCCATTGAAGTAATTGCGGTGCAATTTAATGCCAACAGGCAGGGCAGTATTAGGCCTTTAAGTGAGGCGTTGGCCTTATGTTTATGGCTCGCTTTATTAGTTGGTTTTTCAGTGCAGTCCATTGTCCAGTAAACTCCTAATGTTTAAGTCTTAAAGTCAGTATCTTATAGAATCATTTATTATTGGGCATATTCACACGCTTTGACATTAGTCGAAAGCGTTATCTTAATCAGTAGCTAGGATGCTGATTTTTCAACTTGCGTTATTCAGCCAGCAACACGCTGATGCTATAGCTTGTATTAGTGTTAGGGCTTGTATCTGTACTGATCGGTAGAATATGCTCACCTGCAGCATTAGTCTGTAAGCTTTTACCATTAACTAGAACCTGCTGGGATCTAACGTCTGCTCGCCTTTGTATTGATACATCCACAGTTGCGCCGCGAAAACGTCTACTTACCTTTAGGCTAGGCCAGTGCTTTGGTAGTTGCGGTTTAATTTTTAAGCCGTCGCTGCAGCCTTTTAGGCCGCAAAGTTGCTCGATGATAATGCGGTAAATCCAAGCGACGGTTCCAGTATTAAATAACTGGCTCGATTTACCCGCATCGTCAGGATATTGAAAATAAGCCCCGCGGTAATAGTTGGGAATAAACACGGGCAATTGACCACGGGTGAGCTCATTTTGTACATCTTCAGTAGTTATCATGGTTTGTAATAGTTCAAATGCTTGCTCTGTTTCGCCTTGTTCAAATAGGGCGTATATATAAAATGCCCCAGCATGATTATAAACAGAGCCATTTTCAGCGGTGCCAGGAAACTTTTGGGTTAATCTGCCCACTTGCTTATCCATTTGGGTATAAGCGGGAGCTAGCATCATCATCCCAAAAGGTGTTTGTAATTGCTGCTGGATTTGCGGCTGCATCAGTGACCAGCGCTGATCATTAACCGCGCCAGATAACATGGCAAAAGTTTGCGGGTTAAGATAAATGCGGCCTTCTTGATTATCGCTTACGCCAAAACAGTGACCTGCATCGGTAATACCGCGGGCAAACCATTCATCATCCCAGCAATGCTCAATTACGGCATCATTTAATTCAGCAGCAAGTTGGCTGAATTTTGATGCTTTATTGTCACAGTCCATTTGCTGGCAGACTTTTGCCCACAGTGTCATGCTGTAAGCACTTGCTAACGTCAACCAGCTTGAAACACCCAAGCCTTTATAGCCCACCATGTTCATCGGATCGCACCAATCGCCTTGGTTAATAAAGTTAAGGCCGCGGTTATCACGTTGAGAGTATAAGAACTCCAGCGCTAAATTGACGTGCTCCATCACCGAAAGCTTATCTTCACTGTTGGCAAAACCAATGGTTTGATTTAAGAAATCAAAGTCGGCGGTTTCATTTAAATATGCCTCAATACAAATCACTAGCCAGACACAATGATCCGTGTGGGGGATTTGATTGATGTATTTAAGCTCAGATTCTGGGTGCAATAAAATGCCATCAGGCATTTCACCATTGCGATGTTGCTGGGCGAGGGCGACTTCAAAGGCGGCTTTGGCCTTGTTAGGGTTGATATAAATCATCCCCATAGCATCTTGAAGGTAGTTTCTGGTTTGTGGATCGGTACTTAATCGATTGACATCGCCATGGTAAAAAACCTGTCTTGGTAGCCAATGGTTGATGAAGTTATCAAGCTTAGGGGTTGAGGATAAAAGGCTTAAACAGCCAGTTTCTCTGCTGAGATACGCTTTGTATTTATCTTGGGCTTGAGTAAATTGCGCTGTTGAACTCAAATAGCGCTGTTTTAACTCACTCGCTTCGTGAGCATCTTTTACCGGCGCAAAAACAAACTTTAATGCCACTGCTGGCTTGGTGTTATTGCTAGCGTCATCATAAGCGGCAAGCTTACGATTAAATTGCATTATCGCTGCAGGGGTTTGGTAATGAGCAGGCTTATTTTCTAAGCGGTTATTACTGATAGCCGTTGGGTTATGTAAACCGCCTTCGCCTTCAAAAACACTTTGACGGGTTTCGTAACTATCAGGGGTTGTGTCAGTTAGAAATACCGTGGTGTCTTTAAAGTCTTGTTGAACAAAGTATTGATCGACTTTTTGATAGGGGGTGATTGAGTGACATAAAATTGCATTAAGTGAAGGATCAAATTTTGCAGATTGATTCATCCACGACATATAGCCCACAGGAAAGTAGCTATAAATGCTGATATCTCGCGCCGATTGACTTAGGTTATCAATGGATAATTGCCATAGCTCTGCGGTATCTTCAGTGGCTAAGGTTAAGCTTAGTTTACAGTGTAGGTTGAGGTGCTTAACTTGCCAACTGACTTGATGCTGGCTAACGATAAACTCAAATGATGCCAATGATTGCCTTACTGGCTCATAGGGCAATGAGAATAGCTCGTTAGTGTGGTTATCTTTTATATAAAAAAATCGCCCAGGATGATGGCTAAAGTAGGCGTGTTCTGGCTGCATAAAGGTTTTGGCTTCTAATGCAGGCCCATGGGCATATTTAGCAGGTTCTGGCTGCATAAATTGCGCAGTCGCAAAACCCCGACAATTCATTTGAATCATCATGTTTTTATTCCATAAAAAACCACAGGCTTTTGGCATAGTGGTTGGACTATGCAAGCTGACGTTGCCATTTTTTTGATGGTAAGTAATCACTATTTAAATTCCTCAACTACTCGCTTGCAGGCTCTGATTTATCAATAGGTTGATAAAGCGACTGGTTAATTTGGCGCATTTTTTGTTCATCTAAGCTGTAGTGTTTAACAACCCAAACCGCTAATAAGGCAAAGCCTGCAGGGATGATGGTATTGAGCAGTAAAATCCCCATTAACGAGTCGGGTGATTGCTGCTGATTTGCCACATAACCCATGGATGACAGCATCCAACCGATCATCGCGCCTGCAAAAGCGCCGCCTAATTTTTGCGAAAAGGCTGCTGCTGAAAAAATCATTGCGGTGGCGCGGCGGCCATTTTTATATTGTGAGTAATCAGCAGTATCGGCATACATAGAAAATACCAACGGCGATTTAGGCCCTAAGCAAAATCCAATTAAGGCCTGCATAATAAACATCAAGGTAAGGTTGTGAGCTGGAATAAAGTAAAAGCCAGCCGAAAGTATGGCAACAATGGTCATTAAACCAATAAGCAGTGGGCGTTTATCAAAGTATTTGGTTAATAGAGGCGTAGAGGCGGCGCCTAGGGCAAGTGAGATCATATAAACCGCGGTAAAGGTGCCAATGAGGTCTTCTCGGTTTACATAGTATTTAAAGTAAAAGGTGCCGGTACTGGCGCGCAAAGTGATGGTGAACATGATGATTAACGCTAAAGAGAATAAAATCAGCCATGGCTTGTTGTTGGTTAAATCGATTATGTCTTGTTTGATTGAGGTTTGTTGATTAGTTGGTGGCGCTATGCGCTCTTTAGTTGCAAAAAAAGTAAGGCAAAACAGCACCGCTGAAATAAGTCCATAACAGGCCATGGTCAGTTGCCAGCCTAATGCCTCATTACCCGCGCCAAGATAAGTAACTAATTCAGGCGTCATATAAGCAACTAAAGTACCACCAGAAAAAGCACCGATAAATCTAAAACTGGTTAATGTGGTTCTTTCCTGACTATTACTGGTGACCACACCTAATAGCGCGCCGTAGGGCACGTTAATAAAGGTGTACGCCAGCATCATGAAAATGTAAGTGCCATAAGCCCAAATCAATTTACCATCATCACCTAAATCGGGCACTGTGAAGGTGAGTACACCAGCTGCAGCAATCGGAATAATGCCTAATATGAGATAAGGGCGAAATTTGCCAAAGCGGGTGTTAGTTCTATCAGCGAGGGCGCCCATTAATGGGTCAGATACCGCATCGATTATGCGAGTCACTAACATCATGGTGCCAACAGCTGCAGCTGATATACCAAATACATCGGTGTAGAAAATAAATAAGAACACATCAAAAACACGCCAGTAAAAGTTAGATGCCACATCCCCAAGGGCGTAACCAACTTTCTCTTTAAAGGATAACTTATCGAATGTGACCGATGTGTTTTTTACGCTGGTTGCTGATTGTTCCATAATCGTTTTTATACCTTTATTGTTGCAATCTAACTTGAAGGTATTACTTACAACTAACCCACTATTCACTTGTATTTACAACATCTTCGCTGGGTTGATACCTGATAAAGTGTAAGGCTTTAATATTTATCACGCCTAAGTGTAAGCGCTTACATTGTGATTTTAATGTAAATTATTAATCATTTTTTGACCAGTATTAATTTAAATAAACTGAATATGATTTTTTGAAAAGAGGCGGGTAGAAGCGTTTTATTGATCTGGGATAAAGAGGCTAAGGTATTCAGCCCTTTTCCATCAAAGGGCTGAATAACATTTACTAAATAATTCTTATTGGATAATTGTTACTGGGTAACTGTTATTGAATAAGAAGCGACTCACTATTTAAGCATCTCGTTTACTCGTATAACCTGAGCGCGGTAACCCGTTGCGAACATATCGTGACTATTGATATTAATGCGCACAGCGGGTTTGGTTTCACCATAGCGATGCTCAACTAAAATAGATTTAACTTTACCTGTGGTGTCATCCATTTTTAAGTTGCCATAACCGCCACCTAAACCAAATAAACCAGCTGAGGCAAAGTAGCTCATCATGCTGTCTTTATCTTGCTGATATTTAACGATAGATGTTACTGGCGAGTAGCCTTGATAACCCAACTCGTCTTTACCGTATTGCCATACTTGGGTAACGGTTTTATTGGCCTCATCAATTTTGTATTCAACCGCGCGGGAATATTTTTCACTGGCAAACATCGGCTGACCAAGGTGTCTACCATCGCCATTATCAAATACGGTTAAAGTGCCCTTTTCAGGAACAAGATAAGCGGTATGGGACGTGTATGAGAAGTCAAAATAACTGCCTCGGCAACGACCCTTTTCATTACAGCTAAGTTTGTTACCTGTAGCATCAACTGGCGAGAGTAGCTTATCTTGGAACTTGTCACTCCAGCCTTTTTCAGGGCCTAATATCCATTTAACTTGTTTATCGCGGCCAATTTTGATTACCGCAGATTGATGACGTGAGCTAATAATGATGCTGTCATCTTTAGGGTCGTAATCAATTGAGTTTACATGGACCCAGTTACGGCCAGTTTCAACCCCATGAATGTCGCCATAAGGGGCATTCTTTAAATCTTCCAGAGTCGTTTGATGACCTGCTTGGTCAATATTCATATTCAAGCAAACTGCGCCAGCATCAAGGGATAATAAGGCTGCATCACGCAGTGGGTCTAAAATAGTATTAAGATCCCAGTAATCAACTAATTTACCTGTGTTATCAACCTCAATGATTTGATCGCGTATGGTGTTGACTAACATGCCATCAGCGCGGCGATAATCTTTGGCGGCGGCGCGAATAAAGATGTTACCGTTGGCGGCTTCAATACCTTCGTGTGATGCATCGATAAAATTTCCCGGTAAATTGTGCTCTGAAATCATTCTTCCCATTAATGACATCTTTTTCCAGCCTTGGCCCTGTACCCACACCATGTTGCCGTCTTTAGTGACGTTCATACCCATGGCGTAACCTGCGCTGTCATAATTTTTTGAGTTATGGGTGGTGTAAGGATTCAGGTACCAACGAATATCACCAGCGGTATCGATAATGAAAAACCCTGGTTTCCCATCCCAAGAAAACGCCCCAGGTGCATCAGGATTATTGTGGGATAACTGACCCGACTTTCCGTCTGGATTGGTCCAGTTTACAAAATAAAGGCGGTCTTTAAAGTCAGCGTCAACATGTTCTACTTCGACGATGGGCGCTTTAGCCCACTGGCTTTCTGAAAAGCCCATATCAATGTCTGGGGTTAGCATTTGATACTCGTGGCTGCGCTGCTTGCCGTTTTCAGTCCATTTAATTGTAAAGGTGTTCATAAAGGCAGGGTAGAGACCAAAAATGGGTACGCCACCTTCATCCATTACCCGCATATCATCAACTTGATAGTTTATGCTGACACCAGTTTCACCTTTGGCATGTATGGTGACATCCACATTGGAAATTTTATGGCCATTAAGAGTCACTAAAGCCGTTAGTGGGGCATTTTCATAGGGATTATGAATGATATAACCCAATGGCGCATCTGCCACTGGCATTGGCTTCATCCCCATGGGGTCTGCATTAACATTATTGATTGAATAAAGCAGTGACAAGGTCAATGCTGTATAAAGTATTGGCTTTAGCATGGGCACACTCTGAAATTAGTTATAGCGGCAGTATACCTTGGCATAATCGATAATAATGCAGTGTAACTAACAGAAAGTGTTATAATTTTTTACTTTTGATTAATAGCTCACGAAATAAGATTTTTAACTAAATTTAGGGAACTTTTGTGAATAGGCTGTGGAGTAACAACTATTTAAAAGCTATGGGGAAGTTAATTACAATTGTCTCAAAAGTGATTGGTAATTGATGCGAATAAAAAAGCCTACTTTATATCAACACGCCGTTAGCGGTTTTAAAGTAGGCTCTTAAGCTATTCAGCTAGCTAAGGGGTTAGCTATTTAGTTACTCGTCTTCACTTGGAGGTACATAACCTTCAACGGCAACATCTTTGCCTTCAAATAAAAAGCTAACCATATTCTCTTCAAGTAGTTTACGGTCATCAACATTCATCATGTTAAGTTTGTTTTCATTGATTAGCATGGTTTGTTTTTTCTGCCAAAGTGCCCACGCTTCTTTACTGATTGAATCAAAGATACGCTTGCCTAGATCGCCAGGGTAAAGTTGAAAATCTAAACCTGGAGCTTCTTTCTTTAAATATACGCAATTAACATTACGAGCCATGATTATTCCTTAAAGGGATTCCTTGACGGGATCTACTGCTAAAAGAGCGGCTAAGTTAGATAAAATCCGCTCAGTTGCTGCGGCTAATCCAACTTTCGCGGGATGATGTATGTTATACCAGAGTGTCTGATTTTGTTCCATTACACTTGAGTCAATTTGAGGCGATTGTTGATTTTCGCCGAGATTAACTAAGATAGGCTGAATATCTAAATGAAAATGACTAAAAGTATGTCTAAATCCTGCAAGCCATTGTGATTGTTTATTATTGTTGTTTTTTGCTGCGGCATATTCATTGCTACTGTGATTAAACCCATTAGCACAGATATGTGCAAGCAGCGCCGCCTCAGTATCAAATTGAGGAAAACACCATAAGCCGCCCCAAATGCCTGCTGGTGGTCTTTTATTAAGAATGACTTCACCATCTTTATGCAGTACTAGCATCCATGCAGATTTTACTGGAATGGTTTTTTTAGGCTTTTTACCGGGGAATTCTGTCTGTCGGCCAGCAAGCTGCGCTTTACAATCAATTGCAACAGGGCATTGAGCACAATTGGGTTTACTGCGAGTGCAAACCGCAGAGCCAATATCCATCATGGCTTGGTTAAATTTAACCACATCTTTTTGCGGGGTTAACTTATCCGTTAAGTGCCATAATTGTTGTTCAACTGCTTTTTGACCTGGCCAACCTTCAATTGCGCCGTGACGGGCAAGTACCCGTTTAACGTTTCCATCTAATATTGAATGATGCTGACCAAGGGACAATGACAAAATGGCCCCAGCAGTCGAGCGGCCAATACCCGGTAAGGCTATGACTTCATCTAGCGCTTCAGGAAACTTGCCTGCATGTTGCTCACAAACTGTTTTAGCCGCTTTATGCAGATTACGGGCGCGGGCATAATAGCCTAACCCCGTCCAATGATGCAGTACATCATCTTCGCTGGCATTGGCAAGGGCTTTAATGTCGGGAAAGCTTTGCATGAATTTTTCATAGTAGGGGATAACAGTGGCAACTTGAGTTTGTTGCAGCATGATCTCTGAAATCCACACTCTATATGGGGTTTTATTGATTTGCCACGGTAAGGTCTTGCGTCCGTGTAAATCGTACCAAGCGGTGATCCGCTCAGAAAAGGAGTTAACTTTTTTCATCAGCGCAGTGTATATGGAGAATATTCTATAAACAAGGGAGCCTGTTAACTGATAAATACTTTAGTCATGGTGATTTTAAGATATACTTAGCCACTATTATTGGAACAAAGATGAAACTTTGAATAGTCGGCAATTTAAACGCTATTCAAATGATGAGGCATACATGAGCGACGTTACCACCGCTGAATTTAACGAAGATGGCAAATATATTCGTAAAATCAGAAGTTTTGTATTAAGAGAAGGCCGTTTAACCAAAGGCCAAGCAAACGCAATTGAAGCACATTGGCCTGCAATGGGTTTAGATTACACACCAGAAGCGATTAATTTAGCTGAAGTGTTTAAGCGTGATGCTGATACCGTATTAGAAATTGGTTTTGGTATGGGTGCATCTTTAGTTGAAATGGCTAAAGCGGCTCCTGAGTTAAACTACATTGGTATCGAAGTACATAAACCAGGTGTTGGCGCATGTTTAGTTGATGCCGGTGAAGCTGAAATTACTAATTTACGTGTTTATCATCATGACGCGATGGAAGTGCTTGAAAACAGCATTGCTGATGGCTCACTTGCCCGAGTACAATTATTTTTCCCAGATCCTTGGCACAAAAAACGTCATCACAAACGCCGTATTGTGCAAGCTGAATTTGCGCAATTAATTCGTCGTAAGCTTAAGATTGGCGGTGTTTTCCATATGGCAACAGATTGGGAAAACTACAGCGAGCACATGTTAGAAGTGATGTCTGTGGCTGAAGGTTATAAAAACCAATCAGCAACCAATACTGTAGTTGAACGTCCAGATCATCGCCCGCTAACTAAGTTCGAAGCCCGCGGCCATCGTTTAGGTCATGGCGTTTGGGACATAATGTTCGAACGTATTGCATAATTATAATAAAATATTGTTAAAATAAGCTATTTAATCAACTAACTAGGAAATAACCATGGCTAAGACCCGAACTCGCCGTTTACGTAAGAAACTACGCGTTGATGAATTCCAAGAATTTGGTTTTGATATCAACTGGACTTTTGATGAGTCAATTTCTGAAGCAGATATTGATAAAGCTGTTGATGAGTTCATTGAACAAGTCATTGAACCTCGTAAGCTAGGTTTCCATGGCGGCGGTCATAAAATGTGGGAAGGCATTATTGCAACACAAGAGATCGGTAAATGTACCGAAGAAGATGTTGCTGCTGTTAAAGCCTTCTGGGAAGCGAAAAAAGTGCCACAACTTGAAGTTAGTGCACTGTACGACATCTGGTGGGGCTAATATAGCTAATGCCTGAGCAAATATTGCTTGATGAAGTGGTCGACAAGGTTCGGCCACTTATTGGTTTAGGGAAAGTCGCAGATTATATTCCTGCATTGGCTGACGTAGATCCAAACAAAATAGCAATAGCAGTCACTGGCGCAGATGGTCACACCATTGGCGCTGGGGATTATCTTGAGCCGTTTTCCATTCAATCTATCTCCAAAGTATTCAGCCTTACTTTAGCGCTAAGTTTGTACTCCGAAGATGAACTTTGGAGCAGGGTAGGTAAAGAGCCTTCAGGTCAGTCGTTTAACTCATTGGTTCAAGTTGAGCTTGAACGAGGCATTCCAAGAAATCCATTTATTAATGCTGGTGCATTAGTGATAGCAGATTTAATTCAAGCGCGCCTTGGTGCACCTAAGCATCACTTGCTTGAAGTGGTTAGAAACCTGAGCGAAAACCCTCACATACTTTTTGATAAAGTGGTGGCTAATTCAGAATTTCAGTTTAGTGCCCGTAATGCCTCTATTGCCTATTTAATGAAGTCATTTGGTAATTTTAACGGCGATGTTGATACAGTATTAAAGAGCTATTTTCATTACTGCTCATTAAAAATGAATTGCGCTGACTTATCAAAAGCGATGTTTTATCTCGCCAATCGCGGTAAAAGCCTAGCAGGGGATCAAATCGTTACCCCAGTACAAACCAGACAGCTAAATGCACTGCTTGCTACCTCAGGTTTATATGATGGCGCAGGTGAGTTTGCTTATCGGGTTGGTATGCCAGGTAAAAGTGGTGTTGGCGGCGGCATTATTGCGGTGATCCCTGGGGACATGTCTATTTGCGTATGGTCGCCTGAACTTGATCAAAATGGCAACTCACTGGCAGGCACTCGCATGCTTGAGCATTTATCACAATCATTAGGTCGCTCAATTTTTTAAACTCGCTTATGTTGCTGGGCAAGTTTTTTATGCCCATTTTCAAATGTTAAGCTTGAAATCATCCATTGTCTTTTTAGTATCCTCATCCACGAGTTTGAAAATCATCTATTCTTAAATCTACCCATATAATAGCGATGATGAAAATTACCAACATTTGGCTTATTTCACACATAGTTAATATAAATCCAAATCTAAAAGCTAAACCTATTAGTTATTACCTGCTTTAAGTTATTGATAAAAAGCTTATTTATGTTTTTGGCACAGCCTGTGCAATAACTTGGTATCAGTCTAATTAACATTGAAACTAGATATCAAAACGTTGGCAGTAGCTTAGTGAGCAGTTTAGCCACTCGCCCCATTGATTATCTACATAACGATTAACAGCAAGGATAGAGCTAATGAATACCCAAGGTTTATTTAAAAGTATTGCACTAACTGGTTTGATTTTTACCGCAGGGGCTATGACGCCTGCGGTGGCCAAAATGTCCCTTGAAGATAATCAATGCAACGTGACCTTAAACTATGATGTTACCGTTGAGCCACAAAAATTATCCTTTAGCGAAAAAGGCGCTGAGGTTTACCGAGTCGAACTTGGAAAGTTATATATTGATGGCAACCAAGTTGCACTAAATGATAAGCAAGCAGCTTTGTTAGCTGATTATTCGGAGCAAGTATCTAAACAGATCCCAGAGGTAATTGATTTAGTTGATGATGCTGTTATTTTGGCAACAGATGCAGTGAGCATGGCATTAACCCCTATTTTTGGCGATGCCACCGCGGCTAAATTGGATGAGCTTTTAGCTGGAATTCAAAGCCGTGTTGACCAAGCAGCATATCAACAAGGGGATAAGTTTTATCTTGGCGCGACAGAGTCTTCGTTAGAAGAAGCATTTAATGAAGAGTTTGAACAAGAAATGGAGCAAATGATTAAAAACTCCATGGGCAGTTTTATGATGGCGCTAGGGGCTGAAATGATGTCTTCAGAAGGCGGAAGCTTTGATGAAAAAATGACTGCCTTTTCAAGCAAAATGGAAAGAATCGGTGAAGATGTTGAATTGCAGATTTCTGAGCAATCAGAGGCCATAGAAGCTAAAGCCAAAAAAGTCTGCGGTAACTTTGAGCAGTTAATGGTGCTTGAAAGTGAATTACGTCAATCCATCCCACAGCTATCTTCTTATGAATTAGCGACATTCTCAGATACTGAGTAGCGGTAACCTTGTAAGTTCTAGCATTGTCAAAATGCACCTGACCTTCCCCTGTACCTTGTGCAGGGGCTTTTTAGTTAAACCATTCCTGCTTAAATTACCAATCAAAAACTTCGCCCGCCAATCAAGCTCTAGTTAACTATCTGTTATTTGCGCTACTTTGTAGCGAGATATGCTAGCCGAGCTAGTCGTTTTTTGTCTAATTGCCACCGTTCAAGTTGAGAAAATGTCATTAATATTACAGTTTATCGTAGATTTGTTCTGATAAAAAAATTGTATATTATAAATATAGAGCCATTTATACAATTTTTGGTATACTCCTAAAACTATAAAACTGTATGGCGTTAACCAATTAACTTGTTGTTTTAGTTTTGGTTGGCTATTCATGATAATGGACTATCGAAATTTAATTTCTTTTTGGGTGAGTGGCGCAACGTTTAAAGAACCATATAAAGTAGGTGGCGTTTATGCAGCATTGTCTGTAATAAGCGACATTACTTGGAACTCAAAAAATATTTTTAATGTCGTAAACAGCTTAAGGCGACTCCAATGTTAGAACTATTAGAACCTATTGCTATTTTTACTCATGTTGCTAGAGCCGGGAGCTTCAGTGCCGCTGCCAGAAGGTTGAGTATATCTAAGTCCAAAGTAAGTACTCAGGTTGCTGATCTTGAACATAAACTTGGGGTTCAACTCATCCAACGTACTACACGTAGTTTAAGTTTAACTGAAGCGGGTAACTTGCTTTACATACAAGGTGAGGAGTTATTACGTGATGCAGAGCAGGCCGTTGCTAGTGTGCATAATCTAAATGATGCCACCCGTGGTGTACTTAAAGTCGGTATTTCTCAGTCTTTTGGTACCATGCATATTATTCCTGCATTACCTGAGTTTATGGCACGACATCCAGAGCTTGAGCTACAAGTTAGCTTACTGGATCATAAAGTCGATGTGGTTAGTGAAGGTTTAGATTTACTTTTGACTATGTCTGAGCAGCTACCATTAGGTATGGTTGCAAGACCATTAATGAAGTGTCAGTTCTTATTAGTGGCATCGCCAGAATATATTGCCCAACATGGCAATATTTCTCGACCTGAACAACTTGTTGATCATAACTGTCTAGTCTACCAAGGTGAGTGGCATGAGCACAGCATGTGGCAGTTTAAGAAAGCTGATGATTACTGTGAAATTGGTGTTTCTGGTAACTTCCGGGTTGATAATGCACCAGCATTAAAATCGGCCGCGGTTAGCGGTTTAGGTATTGCCTACCTAGCAAGTTATTTACTTGAAGATGAAATCGAACAAGGTACATTAGTGCCGTTATTACCTGATTGGCAATTGACCAACAACTTACCACTACAGGCTGTTTACCCAAGACGTAAGCACCTTGCCCCTAAAGTAAGTGCATTTATTGAATTTATTAAAGGTCATATTGGTACTACACCTTATTGGGATGGTAAGTTTGATCATTTATACAAATTACGTAAATAGCCATTCAATGGGGTTTCTAAGTCAGTAACTAAAACTGGAAACATTGTTCGAATTTTAAAACAAAGTCGCAACTTAAGTTGCGACTTTTTTATTTGCATAATAAAAACAATAACTTGATTGTCTTGTGGTTGAAAAACGCTCAGGTTGTTTCTGTGCTGAGTTATTAATGGAGTGTAAAAAGCTGCTTGAACTCTGTTCTTAAATCAATACAATAGATTTCAGTTGATTCGGAATGATTTGAGTCACGCATCTTGTTGAGAAATGACCCCTTTTCAGCTTTTTGTGCAAATCAGCAACTTCGCAAGTTTTGAATCACTGCTGGCAGAGGTTTTAAAATCAGAACAATGCCGGCTTTGAAACCATCATCCTAGTTTTAATTGGTTTACCCCAGACATTGTGCTGGGGTTATTTTTTCTGCCCTATAATATCCGCTTAATTTGTTTACTCTCTCGCCTTTGTACTTTTGTTCTCTTTTAAGCTGCCAATTGAATATATTTGTCGGGTATAGCATTTGTTAATGCACTCGTTATTGAACTTGTTATTGCCTTGGTAATTTATAGAGTGGCGCTCATTACTTAGATTTCATTACTTAGGCTTTAGTACGAGCCAAAAAGAAGGCCACTAAAAAGTGGCCTTAGATAACTTAATCGATTGGTTGATTAACCGCGATTTGAGTCTGCTGATTGGCTTAATAGCTCAGGTTTATTGGTTTGATTAATCCAATTGTCCACTTCAGCTTCTAATACATCTAATGGTACAGGGCCATTTTGCAGTACTAGGGTATGGAACTGACGAATATCAAACTTGTCACCTAATTTAAGCTTGGCGTTTTCACGTAGCTCTAACACTTTAATCATACCGACTTTATAGGCAGTAGCTTGGCCAGGCATCACCACGTGGCGTTCTACCATTTTAATGGCATCAGACTTAGCATTTGGGGTGTTGTCTACGTAGTATTGGATACCTTGCTCACGAGTCCATTGTTGAGTGTGGATCCCTGTGTCTACAACCAGACGACAAGCACGCCATAGCTCCATCGCTAAGCGGCCAAAGTCAGAGTAGGGATCAGCATACAAGCCCATTTCTTTAGGGAAGTATTCAGTATAAAGACCCCAGCCTTCAATATAGGCAGTATAGCCACCGAATTTTCTAAATTTAGGAATACCTTCCAGCTCTTGGGCAATGGCAATTTGCATGTGATGCCCAGGGATCCCCTCATGATAAGCCAAGGCTTCCATTTGGTAAGTGGGCATTGCTTTCATGTCATACAAGTTGGCGTAGTAAGTACCAGGGCGTGAACCATCGGGAGCGGGTTGATCATAGAATGCTTTACCAGCAGACTTTTCGCGAAAGGCTTCAACAGGTTTAACGATTAATCCGGCTTTAGGTTTAATATTAAACACTTCACCTAAGCGTGACTCCATATTATCAATTAGGTCTTTAGCTTCGGTAATGTAACGAGTTTTACCTTCATCGGTGTTGGGGTAATAAAATTGTTCATCATCACGCATGAAAGCCATAAACTCGGCTAAGTTGCCGGTATAATTTACTTTTTTCATGATCGCACGCATTTCATTATGAATACGTTCAACTTCTGCTAAACCTAACTGATGAATTGTTTCAGAGCTCATATCAGTCGTCGTAATACGATTTAGACGAGTATTATAAAAATCTTCGCCTAAAGGTAACTTCCACACCCCATCACGGCTATCAGCTTTGGCTTCTAATTCATGTAAATAGCTGATTAAATTGTCATACCCAGGTTTTACACTTTTAATTAAGGCTGTTTTAGCTGCCGCCAATAATTCATCTTTTTGAGCTTGGGTAATATCGAGCTTCTCGATTTTACGGTTAATATCACCCCATAGGGTGCTTTTAACTTCAGTATCAGTAAAAGGTGCACCCTTGATAATATTTTCGCTGTCTGAAATCACATAAGGGAAGACAAACTTTGGCGCGATAATATTTTTATCGGCGCGAATTTTTAATGCATCGATCACTTGCTCAGTTATATGCTTTACACCGTTTAAACGGCTAATGTAAGCCTGTGCATCACTGACATTTTCAACTTGATGTTGATTGATAAGGAAGGTAGCAATAAACGAATGACTACCACGCATCTGGTTTACAGGGTAATTATGGTAACGCCATTTATCATCGCTGATTTGCTGCTCTAAGCCTTGTTTCATTAATTTGTAGCTAAGTGCCGTTTGCTTGTCTAACTTAGCAACATTAATAGTTTCAAGTTGTTTTAAATGCTTTTTAGCTCTGGCTAAGTCTTCGTCAGCAGATTTATCACTAAAATCACCCCATTTGTCATAATCAGTTTTGATGCGTAAATAGGTTTGGGAAATCGGGCTAGCCATTACATTTTCCATGAACATACTTTCAAACAGCTCATTGGCTTTTTCTGACTCGGTGGTGGCTGTTTTAGTGGAGGCTACTGTATTGGTTAAAGGTTGGTGCCCTGCAGTGTGGGCGATTGCGGCGTTTGATAATAAGCTGGTTAAAGCAACGGCTATTAATGTCGTTTTTGTTGTTAGTCGCATAGGGTTTCCGTTAGCAAAGTAATAGAACAGGAGATCGATTGATATCCTAAATGACACAAGCATAAATGTATAACGTGAAATGTTAGCAATTGTGTCTTAAATGTTGCTGAATTTACAGGGTAAATGCGAAATGATTTATTTAGTGACTTGCAGGCACTTTGCTTAAAGCGCCAAGCTTAATGGGCAAAGGAAATCAAAAAAAGCCTAATGCATTAACCTTGTTTTATAAAGGTAATCCATCAGGCTTTTATATAGGCTAGTAATAAATAGGCTAGTAATAAATATGCCAGTAATAAGTAGACTAGTTATATAGGCTAGTAATAACTTTAATAAATCAGCTAGCTATAAAGTAGCTAATCTAAAAACTGCGACAAAATATCATTAACAAACATATGGCCTTTGGCGGTTAATTGCCAATGGGTCTCAGTTTCGGTTAATAAGCCTCTTTTAATTGATTTAGCAATACCTTCATCAAGCTCTGACACAGGTAAGCCGGTGCGCAGTTCAAATTCAGTTTTAGGGATAGCCGTCATTAACCTGAGTCGATTCATTAAATATTCAAGGGCGCGATCTTCAGCTAGCACTTCAGTAGTTTCACTGGTGTAATCTGACGTTGCTAGATAACCCTTCGGATGCTTAATTTTGACGGTGCGAATAATCTTATTGAGCTCAGGTTGAGTAATCTTGCCATGGGCGCCGCAGCCAATCCCCAAGTAATCGCCAAACTGCCAATAATTGAGATTATGTTTGCACTGAAATCCATCTTTGGCATAAGCAGAGATTTCATATTGCACATAGCCAAGTGCTGCTAGCTTCTTCTGTCCTTGCTCATAGATATGCCACAAGTTTTCATCGTCAGGCAATTGTGGCGGTTTAGAGTGAAATAAGGTATTTGGCTCTATGGTCAGTTGATACCAAGATAAATGCGGTGGCATTAACCCAGCAGCAGTATCGATATCGGCCATGGCTTCATCAAATGACTGATTCGGTAAGCCGTGCATTAAATCTAAGTTAAAGCTGTTGTAACCTGCATTACGGGCTGTATTAGCAGCGGTAACGGCTTCATCCTCATCATGGATACGGCCAAGAAGGTTGAGTTTATCTTTTGAGAAACTTTGCACCCCAATGGACAAGCGCGTCACCCCTGCAGCGCGATATGCGGCAAAGTCATCATGCTCTAACGTACCCGGATTGGCTTCCATGGTAATTTCAATATCATCTTCAAAACCAATGGCGGCTTCAGCACCGGCTAGAATGCGCTGTATTTGGGTGGCTTCAAATAAAGATGGCGTGCCGCCACCAATAAAAATGCTGTGAAGTTTTCGCCCTTGTACATAGTGAAGGTCGTGATTGAGATCGGCTAAAAGTGCATCAACATAAGCTTGTTGCGGTAATACTCCATGCTGACCATGGGAGTTAAAATCACAATATGGGCACTTTTGAACGCACCAAGGGATATGGATATATAAGCTCAGTGGTGGCAGAGATAATTTCGCTGATTGCATGATAGTTACTTAATAATCCCTTTGGCTTTCATAGCGTCTACAAGCAAAGTAAGTGCTAACCCACGGTGGCTCAACTGGTTTTTTTGCTCACTTGAAAGCTCGGCAGCCGAAATATCAAACCCCTGTGGAATAAAGATAGGGTCGTAGCCATGGCCTTGCTCACCTTGAGGGCTCAATCCTATAGTGCCTTCCCATGCCGCTTGGCAAACTATTGGGGTTGGGTCTTTAGCATGGCGCATATAAACCAATACACACTGAAAGCGTGCTTTGCGCTGTGTTTTGTCTGCTAATGCAGCAAGTAATTTAAGGTAGTTGTCTTGCTCGCTGGCGCCTTCGCCGCCGTAACGGGCTGAATAAATCCCCGGTGCGCCTTGAAGGGCATCAACTTCTAAACCAGAATCATCTGCGATTGCGGCTTTACCAGTGATTTCTGCAGCGTGGCGGGCTTTAATAATGGCATTTTCAATAAAGGTGGTGCCTGTTTCAGCCACTTCTGGAACGTTAAATTGGTTTTGCGGTAAAACCTCAATATCAAATTGGGCTAGCATCTGATCAAACTCTGTTAGTTTACCTTTGTTACCGCTTGCTAAAACAATCTGTTGCATGGAATACCTTTTTATTAAATAAGGGGGCTGATGTTTTAAATAGTGCTTATGGGGTGAGCAGGCTTTGCAGTAAACTAAAACTCACATCAAATAAGTGGCATCTAGCCTTAAAAAAGGCTTAGTTTTCGCCTTGACTGGCTATTTAAATTTTCATCAATGAAATTGGCCTAATGATACCTAAGCACTGAGTTGATAGACAGCAGCAAAGGATAAAATAGCTATGATTTGCGCAACTAAATAAAAAGCTAAACCTTGAGGTTTAGCTTGTTAAAAGTGCAAAATCATTTGAAATAAGCCGCTGTTTAGCCTTATTCCACATAAAATTTTTGTTTGAACTTTAACGATGTATTGAGCTTATTGCCGTACTTTATCGTCAGGTTAAAGTTGATTTGTTGATCGTCTCGGTATGGCACTTGGGCGATATAATAAATAGCATCGCCTTCACGGATTTCTTTAAACTCTAAATCCATTCGTGCATCAAGTAAGTTGTTGGCTACGCCAGCGATTTCAACAGCAACGGCGGGATTACCTTCTTGACTGGTATCTAACACTGCAATATTGACAATACCGTTGTAATTACTGCGTTCAATACCATAGGTTTTGGCAATAGCAGGGGTAATAAAGGTACTACCTAATGCCATGTAATGAATATCATAATTACCGACAGTCTGTTTTTGTTCTGCTTGAACGGTCGTTAGGGTACTCATTAAAATGACAAAGCTACATAAAAGGGTGCGAAACATAATCTAAATCCTTGATCGACTCTGTGTTGCTAACAACTGGCTTAATTGACCTAGCGGGTTAGTTTAGCCCTAGGTTAGTTAATCGTCGCGACGAAAGAGTTGATTCACTAATTGGAATGTAGACTTAAGTATAGAGAATTTTTAGCCAGATCACCCGTAATTGGATCATTTTGATGGATGATTTCAATAATGGATGATTTCACTAATCGATGCTTAGTTGCATTGGGCTATTATCTGCGATATTTCAGGCGGGATCTTTAACGGGCTAAGTATCTTCACTTGCTTATGACGGCCTTGAAGCCCTTTTAGAAGCATCACATCAGACTTTGGCACTTTAAAGGCTTTGGCTAAATACTTTATCAGGTGGCTATTGGCTTTACCGTCGATTGGCGGGGCTGTGATGGCGATTTTTATTTCATCACCATGTAAGCCCACAATTTTATCACGGCTGGCCTTAGGCTGAATATAAAGGTTCAGCAACAGGTTACTCTGTTGCTGAATAACGACAGGCATTAGCTTAAGCTCGCTCGGAGGTTAAAACGGAAAACATGAACTTTAAACCTGAGCCCAAAATGGAATGTATTGCGCTAACAAAATATTAAGGAAGTTCATTGCAATCAGCACTAACATCACCGATAAGTCTAAACCACCCATAGGAGGCAGGATACGACGAACAGGGGCTAAAAAGGGTTCGGTAAGTTGATCCATTACCATCACAATCGGGTTGTGACCTTGGTTAAACCAGCTAAGCAGTGCGCGCAGAATGAGTACCCAAAACAGTAATACTCCAGCTTCTTTTAATACTGAAACCACAGTAAGAACACCAAGCATTAATGGGTCAAATAGCGCAGCAGGTGTCATAGCGGTAAGTATTGAATATTTTATAAATACCACCAATAAGGCCAGTACGATTGATGCGGTATCAATACTGCCCATAGACGGCAATACACGGCGCATTGGGGCTATGATAGGTTGAGTGGCTTTAATCACAAACTGGCTAAATGGATTGTAAAAATCAGCTCTGGCTAATTGTAGCCAAAAGCGCAGCAGGACTATCATAAGATAAAGACCAAAAACGGTATCGATTAAGAAATGTAGTGCATTCATTGAGTGTGCCTTAGTTGATCTGAAGTTGATCTAAAATTGAACTGAAAATTATCTTCACGGGCTATTTTCCATTAAATATCGTTTGTTTAAAATGTTTTTGCCATTTCTTGTGCCCGTTTTATGCAGTTTGTCATAGCTTTATCCACTAAACCGCGTAAATCGCCTTGTTCGAAGGTTTCAACCGCTTGAGCTGTAGTGCCGCCTTTTGAGGTAACATTATTACGCAAGGTTGCTAATGAAAGTTGTGGATTTTGAATCACCATTTGCGCCGCGCCTAATGCCGCCTGCTGGGCAAGCGCTCTTGCTGTGGTTTCATCCATGCCAGATTTAATGCCATGGTCAATCATAGACTCAATAAACAAGAAAAAATAAGCCGGTGAACTGCCAGCTAATGCAATCACTTGGTTAAGCTCGTCTTCTTTTTCAACCCAAACTATTTTGCCACCACTTATCATTAAGGTTTCGCAAATTTGTTTATGCTCTGCTGAAATGGATTCATCGGCGTATAAGCCTGTCATACCCACGCCAATTTGCGTTGGTGTATTAGGCATAGTGCGAATAAGGTTAATCGGTTGCTTAAAATAATCGACATAGCGCGCCGCAGGAATGCCTGCAGCGATAGTGATTAATAACTTTTTTGATAAATCTAACTGACTTAGTTGTTCACACACCATTTGCATTAACTGCGGTTTTACGCTGAGTACAATCACATCTGCATCATCTGCAGCAGCAATATTGTCGTGAGATACACCAATATTAAAATCGGCTTTTAACGCATCTAATTTACCAACACTGGGATTGGTGGCGTGAATACGATCTGCTGGGTAACCATTACTGACTAAACCACTGATAATTGAGCGGGGCATATTGCCTGCACCGATAAAACATACTTTTGCTTGAGTCATATTAAGGGTCACTTTTAATTTTTATGTCGGCTGTTATTTGCTAATTGCTTATTTACTAATGTTTGGGCTATTGCTTACTAATACAAGCAGTAGCGGATAAATTTTAATTAATGATTTGGCGTTTTTGGACTTTAGGGTTTATGGGTAATCTCGAGCGCCAAATATTGCGGTGCCAATTCTGACCATGGTAGAGCCATGCTCAATCGCCACCGCCAGATCATTACTCATGCCCATTGATAGGGTGTCAATGTCAGGGTATTGGCTTTTTAGCTGCGCAAAAAGCTGTTGCAGTTTGGCAAATTCTTGGCGTTGCAGAGCGATATCGCTGGTGGCAGTCGGTATGGCCATTAAGCCTCGTAAAGTCAAATTAGGGAGCGATGCTATCACCTTAGCTAAAGCGCTAACCTCGGTCGCTATCACCCCTGACTTTGATGCCTCTTCACTGATATTAACTTGAATACACACTTGCAACGGCGCTTTACCTGCTGGTCTTTGGTCATTGAGGCGCTTAGCGATTTTTTCACGACTTAAAGTGTGCATCCAATCAAAATGATCGGCAACAATACGCGACTTGTTGGACTGCAAAGGGCCGATAAAATGCCACTCAATATCACAATAGTCATCTTTTAGTGCGAGGACTTTTTCTTCGCCCTCTTGGACATAATTTTCACCAAAGCAGCGCTGGCCCGCTTGATAAGCCTCAATAATAGCCGATATGGGCTTAGTTTTACTGACGGCAAGTAAGGTGACTTCTTCACTATTACGTGAACAATTTTGCGTCGCTTGTGCAATTTGGCTCTGGGCGATTGATATTCGGTCTGCTATTGTTGTCATATTGTTTTGATTTGTTTGAATGGATGTCATTAGTCATGGAAATAACTGAGTTACTTGCCTTTAGTGTAAAGCACAATGCATCAGATCTACACCTTTCTGCCGGTGTTTCTCCGATGATTCGCGTTGATGGTGAAGTGAGAAAAATCAACTTACCCGCATTAGACCATCAAGCTGTTCATGGATTAGTCTATGACATCATGAATGATAAACAGCGTAAGGACTTCGAAGAACATTTAGAAATCGATTTCTCGTTCGAAGTGCCAAACCTTGCCCGTTTTCGTGTTAACGCATTTAACCAATCCCGTGGGGCTGGTGCCGTTTTCCGTACCATTCCCAGCGATATATTATCACTTGAGCAGTTAGGCGCTCCTGAAATTTTCAAAAAGATTTCAAGCTTCCCTCGTGGATTAGTCTTAGTAACAGGGCCGACAGGTTCTGGTAAGTCTACAACACTAGCGGCGATGGTGGATTATATTAATAATGAACGCCATGACCATATTCTGACCATTGAAGACCCAATAGAATTTGTGCACCAAAATAAGCAATGTTTGGTCAACCAACGTGAAGTGCATAAACATACCCATAGTTTTGAAGCGGCGCTTCGAAGTGCACTGCGTGAAGATCCCGATGTTATTCTTGTGGGTGAGATGCGTGACCTTGAAACCATTCGCTTAGCAATGACAGCAGCAGAAACCGGTCATTTAGTTTTTGGTACCTTGCATACCACTTCAGCGGCTAAAACCGTTGACCGTATTGTTGATGTATTCCCTGCAGGCGAAAAGGACATGGTTCGTACTATGTTGTCTGAATCTTTGCAGGCGGTTATATCGCAAACCTTAATTAAAAAGGTTGGCGGCGGCCGAGTGGCAGCTCACGAAATTATGATGGGCACGCCAGCTATTCGTAACCTTATTCGTGAAGATAAAGTCGCACAAATGTATTCAGCTATTCAAACGGGTATGTCTCATGGAATGCAAACCCTTGAACAGTGTCTACAAAACCTAGTCAATCGCGGCCTTATTAGCCGTGATGATGCCATGTCAAAAAGCTCTAACAAACAAGCTAACTTTTAAAGGAAAGTAAAATGGATGTGCATCCTTTTTTAAAGGTAATGGTTGACAGAAAGGCTTCAGATTTATTTATTACTGCAGGCTTTCCGCCCAGCGCCAAAATTGATGGTGAGCTAAGACCACTATCGGATAATAGCTTTAACCCTGAGCAGTCATTAGAGTTTGTTGAATCCTTAATGACAGAGGTGCAAAAGAAGGAGTTTCACGAGTCTCGTGAATGTAACTTTGCTTTTGCTGCAAAAGATTTAGGCCGTTTCCGTGTCAGTGCTTTTTGGCAACGTGAATCACCCGGCTGCGTGATGCGCCGAATTGAAACCAAAATTCCTGAAGTTGATGACTTAAAACTACCGCCGATCCTTAAAGACTTAGTGATGAGTAAACGTGGTTTGATCATCATGGTGGGTGGCACTGGTACTGGTAAATCAACTTCGCTGGCAGCATTAGTGGGTTATCGTAATGCCCATGCTCGCGGGCATATTTTGACCATAGAAGACCCAGTAGAATTTGTTCATGACCATCGCAAAAGTATTATCACCCAGCGAGAAGTCGGTATTGATACTGATTCATTTGATGCCGCGCTTAAAAGTTCGCTGCGTCAAGCGCCCGATGTGATTTTGATTGGTGAAATTCGTACTCAAGAAACCATGGAGTTTGCCTTAACATTTGCTGAAACAGGTCACTTATGTATGGCGACCTTGCATGCTAACAACGCTAACCAAGCGTTAGACCGTATTATGCATTTAGTGCCTGAGAGCAAGCATAACCAGCTATTGTTTGATTTATCATTAAACCTTCGCGGTATTGTGGCGCAGCAATTAGTGGCAAAATCTGATGGTAGTGGCCGTAGGGCAGCAATCGAAGTGTTAATTAATACCCCACGTATAGCCAGTTTAATTGCTAACAATGAGCTGCATTTACTCAAAGAAACCATGGCTAAATCAAGAGAGCAGGGCATGCAAACATTTGACCAAGCCTTGTTGGATTTATATCTTGAAAAAGAGATTAGCTATGCCGATGCATTACATCACGCTGATTCACCCAATGATTTACGCTTAATGATTAAACTGCAAAGTAATGAAGCTAACTCGTCAGGGATGATGGATGGGGTGACATTTGATATGAATTAACGGCTAATGTTGGTTGTGCTTTTAACTATGTGTTCACATTAGTGTTAATCTCCATTGATATTATTAAATATTTTATAAAAAGGCCAAGGCGTAAGCCTTGGCCTTTTTTAACGTTACAAATACTTACCATTTACAGTCTGCTAATTTGCTATAATAACAATCCAACCAACTACCCCCCTAGGGATCCCATGTTTTGTTTCAAAAAAAACGTATTAGCAACATCGCTAATAGCGGCATTTACACTTATGTCATCTTCGGCTCAGGCTGTCAGTATTAATGATGAGCTCGATATTGGTGGGGCAGTAAGGGTAAATTATGGTTGGCAAGATTACGCTGATGGTAATGGCACGCTTGAGTTTGAACTGTTTAGAGCTGATGTAAATTACAAATCAGACAGTGGCTTATTTGCCTCAGCCCAATACCGCTGGTATGAGTATATGGATGTGGTACACCATGCTTATATGGGTTATCAATTTGATGAAAACCAAAAGGTGCAAGTGGGCGTTACCCAAGTTCCATTTGGTGTGATGCCAGTGGCTTCTCATTCATTTTGGTTCGGGGCGACCTATTATCTGGGCTTAGAAGATGATTATGATGCTGGTATTCATTATCAATACCAAGGCAATGGCTGGCGTTATGATGCCGCATACTTTGTTAATGATGAGTATGGCGATGGCAGTCGTTTCGATCGTTATTCATTTGATGTTGGCACGACTGAAGATTCACCTTATCAGGAAGCGGGTCAATTAAATTTACGTATTGAAAAAAGCATGGGTGATGAATTTAAAAGTAAAGTTGGCGCGTCATTCCAATATAGCAATTTAGAATATGTAGCAGATGGCTTTGAAAATGCAGCTGAAGGCGAAGATACCACAAGTATTACTGCAGCTGTACATTGGCAGTTAGATTGGCAGCAATGGCAATTACAAACTCAGTATATTCATTATGACTATGATTTAGACAACCGCAACCGCATCACCTTAGCTGCTTTTGCCGCGCCGTTTGAAATTGCCGCTAAAGCCGATGTGGTAACGTTGAACTTATCGCGTCAAATTGATGTGGATTGGGGCCCGATTAGCCAATTAAACTGTTACAACGATTACAGTCAGGTGGTCGCTTCTGGTGAAGGCTTAGATGACTCTATTCAAAATGTCACCGGTTGTATGATTGCTGCCGGTAAGTTTTATTCATATGTCGACTGGATTGCTGGCAAGAATATGTGGTTTGCTGGTGGCGATGGGATTGGCATTGATAATGGTGATACCGCTTGGCATTCTCGGCTCAATATTAATGTTGGCTTTTATTTCTAAGCCCAGTGTATCAGTTTGATCTGATACGCTTATTAAAACGTATATGTACTTGTGGCCTGTGTAGTCAAAACTTTTTGTCAAAGTGGCGTTAAAGCAAAAGCCGCAAGTATGATTTACCTTAAATAGATTATTTTAGATATATGTTGGAAAGGAATCAAAATGAACAAACTCTTATTATCAGCAGGCTTAATCGGTTTAAGCTTTAGCGCTTTTTCAACGAATTCAATGGCTAATAGCTGTCCTGAATACCTTAATGTAGAAGCCAGAAAATTACATTCTGAAGATACGGTCGATTTATGTGAGTTAACCGCAGGTAAACCAGTATTAATTGTTAATACCGCCAGTAACTGCGGTTTTACACCGCAATTTAAAGCACTTGAAGCGCTGCATCAGCAATATAAAGATGATTTAGTGGTCATTGGTTTTCCATCGGATGATTTCTTTCAAGAAGAAGATGATGAAGCCAAAACCGCAGATGTGTGTTTTTTAAATTACGGCGTGACATTCACCATGGTGTCGACCTCTGCAGTCAGAGGCAGCGATGTTAACTCGGTATTTTCTTATTTAGGTGAAAAATCAGCAGCGCCTAAATGGAATTTTTATAAATACCTTGTTAGCGCAGACGGTGAAAGTGTGCAGCAATTCAACTCTCGAGTAAAACCAGATAGCGAAGAGTTGAAAAAAGCGATAGAGTCAGTGCTATAAATAATAATATTGCTAATAAAGCATAAGCTTGCAGATAAATTTGCGTGGCTATTATTAGCATGACAAATAGCCGTTATTGGATGATGCCTTAAGCAATAAATATTTAATCGGGCATCATCAATAATCACTTTTCTCGGAGTCAATCTTGTTCAAATTTTCTGGATTAAGTAAAGAAGTCGGCCACAAAACCCGTGGCAAAACCGGTGTGCTGTTAATGAATTTAGGCACCCCTGATGAACCTACCGCCTCAGCCGTTCGTCGCTACCTCGCAGAATTTTTATCTGATCCTCGGGTAGTCGAAATCCCTAAATTAGTGTGGATGTGTATCTTACACGGGATTATTTTAAGAGTGCGACCAGCAAAATCTGCAGCACTTTACAAAGAAGTATGGACCAAAGATGGTTCGCCTTTAATGGATATTAGCTTACGTCAACAGGCCAAGCTTGATGCCTTGTTTAAGCAGCACGATGTCGATGCATCAGTGCATTTATCCATGCGTTACGGTAACCCATCAACCCCAAGTGTGTTACAGCAAATGCACAAAGACGGAATTGATAAGATTATTGTTTTACCGCTTTATCCTCAATATGCCGCACCTACCACGGCGTCAGCCTTTGATGCTATTGCCAAAGAGCTATGTAAATGGCGCTATATTCCAGCGCTGCATTTTATTAATACCTACCATGACGATCCTAACTTTATTGATGCATTAGCTAACTCAATTCAAGCGGATTTTGACGCAAATGGAAAACCGGAAAAGCTAGTGTTGTCTTATCACGGTATGCCAGAACGTAATCTGCATTTAGGCGATCCTTACTATTGTTTTTGCGTTAAAAGTACTCGCTTAGTGGTCGAAAAACTAGGTTTGACGGAAGACGAATATGTGATGACCTTCCAATCACGTTTTGGTAAAGCCAAGTGGTTACAGCCTTATACCGATGCCACCATGGAAGCGTTACCAGGCCAAGGCATTACCGATATCGCAGTTGTTTGCCCTGCATTTAGCGCAGACTGCTTAGAAACATTAGAAGAAATAAAAGGTGAGAACCGCGAAGTATTTGAACATGCCGGTGGTAAAAAATTCCGCTACATTGAATGTTTAAATGATAATGATGACCATATCAATATGATGGCCAATCTGGTGAAGCCTTATCTTTAATTAATGCAATGGTGAACAATAAAAAAGGAGTCAGTTGACTCCTTTTTTGTGTCTAGAATTTAAAGCTAGTTATGAATACTGGTTTTCGAAATAGCTTTCGATAATCAGGACTGCAGATACTGCATCAACTTGGCCTTTGGTGAGCTTTTTATAGCCGCCTAATTCAAATAGTCTTGCTTTGGCGTCTGTGGTGGTGAGGCGCTCATCTTGAGTGACCACTTTTACCCCAAAGCGGCCACTAATGCGATTGGCAAATTTTCGCGCCCGCTGAGTCATCTCTTGTTCGGTACCGTCCATATTAAGCGGTAAACCAACAACGACTAAATCAGGTTGCCACTCTTTTAGTACCGCTTCAATTTCATCCCAATTAGGGATGCCATCATTGGCTTTTATGGCCGAAATTGGTGCCGCACTTGACGTGATTTCCTGGCCAACCGCAACACCGATACTTTTGGTGCCAAAATCAAAGCCTAATACTGTTTTAGATTGCATGTTGTTCTCTGGATAATCGTAATAATGAGTATCGACAGTTGCAAAGCCAATTGATTAACTGACAGCAATTGAAGATAAATACTTGGCGTTTATAAACATAAATTGGTGTATTAGCGAGTTTTAAAAGCTTAAGAGTGACCAACTTGTGATGATATTTGCCAAATATCAAAGCCTAATTGTTTGGTGGCTTGAGTCCAAAGCTGATTATAGTCTTGGTTAAAAACCAGTTCGGGTGTGGCTTCAATAGTTAACCAGGTGTTTTCAGCTAACTCTTCTTCTAACTGGTTTTTGCTCCAACCAGCATATCCTAGAGCGACAATAAATTGTTTTGGCGACTCTTCAGTGCCTAGGGCATTAAGCACATCTCGTGATGTGGTTAGCATGCAAAATTCACTTACGGGCTCACTATTAACCCAATCAGTTTGTGGCGTATGCAATACAAAGCCTCTGTCGGTATCAACTGGGCCGCCTAAAACTACCGATTCTTCAAGGGGTAGGCTTAATTGCACTTTTTTAGCTAAGCCAATTTGCTCTAGCAGCTCATCAATAACGATATTGGTTGGCCGATTGATCATTACGCCCATGGCGCCTTTATCGTTATGCTCGCAAATATAAATGACAGCACGCTCAAAAAAAGACTCATCTAAAGAGGGCATAGCAATTAACAGATGACCTTGTAAACTGTCCATTATTTATCCTTTTGAAAAACTAGGTGTCAATTTAACATACATACTTAAATGCCCTTAAACCCGAGGTTGTGATTTAAGCTTGATTGGCGATTGCTAATACTTAGACTTAGGCAAATACTAATATTAAATGTAAGTATTAGCGTAGGCTTAACCACCAGCAAGTTTGACCGTATAGTTCATTTTCTCTAGCAAGGTTTTGATTTTTTCACGGTCATCAGTTTGCACTTCAATATTGAACTCTTTTACCGTACCCCCACAACCACATTGTTTTTTAAGTTTTTGCGCTAAGGCTTTTAACGCTTTAGCATCAAGCCCAAGCCCTTTAATGATACTAACGCCTTTTCCTTTACGGCCTTTACTGTCTTTATGGATGCGGACAATGCCGTCACCTACTGGAATTTGCTCTGTTGGCTTTTCTTGAGCAATTTTACCGCCATCGGTGCTATAAACTAAAGAAACATTAGGATCAATACGCATAGGTTCACTTGTACTTTAAAATAAATAATCAATACACACAGTTTAACAAACTAACTGAGTTGGCTAAAGCAGCAAACGACCCCTCTAGCGGATAATCTAGCTGTTATCTTATTGGCGAGCACTAAGTGAATTCACTAAGCTCACTCATTAAGTCCATTAACTAAGCTCATTAACTAAGCTCATTAACTAAGCCCATTCACTAGGTAAGAATCATTTTCGCGGTGGTTAAGGCTAAAGCTTGCTGTTAAACATTTAGAAAACTGGCTAAAGCGACTATTGTTAATATTATCAGTTGATGATTATAGTTTAGCTAGGTAAGCTATTTATTAGCCTCATTAAAATGTATTTAATACAGAAACAGCCAGTTTGGGTTGTTATTCGGAGTTATTATGAAAAAGTTATTTGTTGCTGCAGCGGTTTTAGCATTAAGTGCATGTAGTACCTTAAAAACCAATACCGATTTTGATCCAGCCGTTTCATTTGACCAATATAAAACCTACTCTTGGGTCGAAAAGAAAAACCAAGATGCAAGTTATCATCTGGATGGCTTAATGGACCAACGTGTTCGCGATGCTGTTAACAACGAACTTGGGCAAAAAGGCTTAACAAAAGCAGACATTACTGAAGCTGACTTACTGGTTAACTACTTAACTAAAGTCGATAAGAAAATTAATGTCGACACCTTCAATACCAGTTTTGGTTACTACCCATATTATGGTCGTCGTGGCTGGGGCGGAGCAGGGATGAACACCCAAACCACAGTACGTGAATACGAAGTCGGCACCTTAATTGTTGATTTAATCGATAACAAAACCGGCAATTTAGTATGGCGCGGCAGTGTTGCAGATACTATCCGCAATAAAAACACCCCAGAAGAGCGAGTACAAATCATCAACTCGGCGATTTCACAAGTGATGTTGAACTATCCGCCACAGCCTGAAACAAAATAGGCTTTATTATTAGTTAAGTTACTCTTTATGATTAAACCGTATCTAATCTTGATACGGTTTTTTATTATTGTTCATTGAAAGCCCCCTTACGACGCCACATAAGTAATACAATTGAACACTTTTGTATCAATTTGCAGCATTTGAAATATTAAATATCAAAAAGCTTTCACTTAGATTACTGGCTTTGATAAAATACTGCACTTGGTGATAATGGACGTTACCTCGAATGATATTAAGTGAGTAGAAAATGAAGTCATGGTATTTGTTATATTGTAAGCCGCGCGGTGAAGTTAGAGCGCAACAAAACTTAGCATTACAACAAGTCGAAAGTTACTTACCTATCATTCAAGAAGAGAAAACCTCAAACGGAAAGACCAAACTCGTCGATGTCCCGCTATTCCCATGTTATTTGTTTATCTATTTTGACCCACTAGAAGTCAGTGTAAGCCGTATTCACTCAACTCGCGGTGCAAGTCGCATCATTGGTTGCAGTGAAACAATGACACCGATTGATGATCGAATTATACAAGCAATAAAAAACAGAGTTTCAGTTCACAAGCCTGATGTTGAAAGTGATTTAATCGCAGGTGATAAAGTTCAGTTTACTGACGGGCCATTTGTAGACTTAGAAGCCATCTTTGAAGAAAAAAATGCTCAAAAACGCTGTTTTGTATTGTTTAATATCATGGGGCAACAAAAAAGAATGTGTGTAGATAGTAGTAGCATTAAGAAAATTTAATGAGACACATTAGTTAAATTACAGTTTCAAGTTGTTACGCTCTGTTTTTTTACAATTTTTTGTGTGCGGATGATTAAGTTTTTGCATATTGAATCAATACGCTTCCTGCCAATAAGTTATATTATTTGTGCGTTTCGATTTAAGAGCATATAGATCCGACAGTTTGGTTTGTAGCTAGTACATTCGGTTTTTGACTGTACTTTTGGGTGATGCATCGCATTAAGTTAAACCAGTATAAATTGATTTTCAGATACCTGAAGGGCACTATAGAAGCCGCAATCTATGGGCGGTAGCGTGTCTAAATTGGATGCTTCTAGTTAGTAACCAGGGAAGAAGGTTACCACTAGTAAGCAAAACGTAACGAGTCAAAATCATTCTTTCAATCTTTCAATCTTTCAATCTTTCAATCTTTCAATCTTTCAATCTTTCAATCTTTCAATCTTTCATTCTTTCATTCTCGGAGTTTAATAATGGATTTTATCCTCCCTTTGCTGACTAGTTTTTTATTTTCTTTTGTGGCAATCAGGTTATCAAAACCAATCGCGATTAAAGCGGGTTTGGTTGATGTTCCAAATCAAAGAAAGCTACATGTGGGCGCCATCCCTTTAGTCGGTGGTATAGGTATTTATATTTCAATTCTTACAGCTTCAATGATATTTATTGACCAAAGTAGAGAGTTGAATATTTATCATGTAGCCGCAGCTTTAGTACTTTTTTTAGGTGCTTTAGATGATAGGAATGACTTAAGTGTTAAATTGAGGATTATAGCGCAAGTCATTGTGGCATCTTTGATGATCTTTGGGACTGAATTATATTTCACATCACTAGGTCATATATTGGGTTCTGTAGAATTAAGCCTTGGTATTTTTGGTGCCATGTTTACCGTCATTGCAATAATTGCCGGTATTAATGCGATCAATATGATGGACGGTATTGATGGTTTAGCGGGTTCCGTAAGCTTAATAGCATGTATAGGCTTAGCTTTTTTATTGCACCGTGCAGATAGTTATTGGTTATTACTCCCTGTACTATTTATTTCTTCTCTCATGGCATATTTGATGTTTAATTTGGGATGGCATCGATCGCTAACAAAGGTGTTCATGGGGGATGCCGGTAACATGTTTATCGGTCTAACCATAGTGTGGCTAATGGTCGTAGGAGTCGAAGATTCTGAGCCTGCCTTTAGACCAGTAACCTGTCTTTACCTAATTGCTATTCCTCTTATGGATATGGTGGCAATTATGTTCAGAAGAATTAAAAAAGGCAGATCGCCATTTTTGGCTGATAGAGAGCATTTGCATCATATCTTTGAACGCGCGGGTTTCAGTCGCAAACAAACCTTATTAATAATTACTTCAATCTGCATCGTATTTGCCATAGTTGGTTGCTGGTCGGAAATTGCACAAGTTCCAGAGTGGATAATGTTTACAATGTTTATCGGGATTTTTCTGTTATATAACTGGACCTTACAAAATATTTGGACAGTTTTAAAAAAGATCAGGCAAAATCAAGCTTAATAAAAGCGGCAGTATTGAATAACGTGAAGTTATTTCTCCAAGAGTAAAATAAATAATGATATCAATGAGAACTATATTTTTAACATCTTTTATAACCATACTGGCCTCAGGCTGTAGCTCTGCACCACCTAAAGTGCAAGCAAGTAGGCCACTAGTCGAAATTGTTATACCTACAGCATCAAAAGTAGAAGTCCCTAGCCAGCTATGGCAAAAATTATCGAATGACCCCGCAGGGAGTATTGTTGAATTTGAAAACCTGCAAGTCACTCTTGGGTCTGCTTATTTCTCTGGCCTTGGGCAATTATGCCGGAAAGTTGATATTCAACAGCAGTCAACAAACCATCAAACTGCAAATTTGCTGAATGTAGAAAAACGAATAGTTTGCCTTCAAGAGGCGACAAGTAAGTGGATGTTAATACCAGTGGTCATCGACGAACAAACTTCAGCGAGAGGCTTTAGCCAATAATGAAAAAAACTAACTCAAATTCAATGTTGGCTGTTTTAAGCTCTGTTCTAATATGTTTAACATCGATTAACTTTGCCATTGCAGCAAATGATATCAACAGCCAATTAGAGTCTTTAGGTGGCAGTCAAACTGCCATGTCAAATTCAACGCTAGAAAGCGGCAGTTTCAACAAACAAAATCGCTCAAACCTACTATTACCCGGTGAAGCAAGTGCAGAAGAATTGTTACCGATATCTGAAGCAGGGTTACCGCCTCCATATGGCGCAAATTTATTTGCCGGTGGTTATGAAAGTGAACGTTTAGACGGGCTTAATGACGACTATGCTATTGCACCTGGCGATAAGGTCTCAATTTGGCTTTGGGGCGCAGTCAATCAATCTGAAGTGTTAACTGTAGATAATCAAGGTAACCTTTTTATTACCAATGTGGGTCCAATTAATGTTGCTGGAGTTAAAGCCAGCCAACTAAATTCAGTTGTTTCAAATAAAATTAAACAAACATATAAATCAAGCGTCAGTATCTACGTCAACCTGTTAACAACAACGCCTGTAAGTGTCTTTATCAGTGGCAGTATTATTCGACCGGGTCAATATGCCGGAATTGCCTCCGATAGCATTCTTTACTATTTAAAAAGAGCCGGTGGTATTGATTCTGAGCGAGGTAGCTATCGCTCAATTAAAATCATCAGACAAAACAAAGTGATTCAAGAAGTTGACTTGTATGACTTTATGCTTAATGGGTATCTTCCTACAGTAACGTTTAAAGATGGCGATGTCATTTTAGTTGAAAGACAAAAAGCGACAGTTGTAGTCACCGGCAGTGTAAGAAACCCGTTTAGATTTGAATTTAAAAGTGAAGACCCTCAAGGCAATGAGTTAATTCATTATGCTCGCCCTTACTCAAAAGTCAGCCATGTGGGCGTTGTTGGCGATAGACCGACAGGGCCATTCTCCTTGTATTTACCATTTAACGAATTTACTGATTTCGATTTGAGAGACGGGGATAGGCTATTTTTTAATGATGATATTAGAGCGCAAGTTTTTGATATTCAAGTTGCAGGTAGTTACTTAGGCCCATCTTATTTTGCCGTTAAAAAAGAAACTCGCTTACATGATTTACTGGCCAATATCGAAATTGATAAAAGTTTAGCTAATTACGAAGCGATTTATATTCAACGTAAAAGCGTCGCTAAAAAACAAAAAGAAATGATCGACCAGTCGTTAGAACGCCTTGAACGAAGCGTATTTACCGCACCTGCATCTTCAGATGGTGAAGCTAGAATCAGGGCTGAAGAAGGTAAAATGATCCTCGAATTTACCGAAAGGGCAAGAAAGATTATGCCGCTTGGTAAGGTGATTGTTGCTGATAACGGTAAAGTCGCTAATATCCGCCTAGAACAAGGTGACATAGTATATATTCCACCAAGAACAGATTTGATACATGTTGGTGGCGAAGTAATAATGCCACAGGCCCTGGTATATAACAGCCAGGCAGTAGTTGAAGATTACATAGCATGGTCTGGCGGTTATAGCGAAAGAGCCAACTATGAACAAATAATGATTATTCACCCAAATGGCATGATTACCCTCAATGCTACCGGGACACTAAACCCTGGTGACCAGTTATTAGTGCTACCCAAAGTAGATGCTAAAATCATGCAAGCTGTTAAAGATGTTACCCAAATTATCTATCAAATTGCAGTTGCTGCAAACGCGATAAATTAATCATGGCCGCAGTCATTAAACGCAATAATTGGCAAATATGGCGAGATGTCATATTTGCTTTGTTTGTCCGTGAAATACGTACCGGCTTTAACGATAAATTCGGTATCGCCTGGGCGGTGGTAAGCCCAGTTGCATTTATTTTCATCCTGTCATATATGCGTGGACGTATGGATGGGGGGGAAACCCATACTATTCCTAGCTTTACCTTTATGGCTATTGGGATGCTGTTAGTGCAATTTTTCTTAGAGGTGCTTGCAGGCGCTTCATCAGCTATAAAAAAAAACAAAGCCTTATTCGCCTTTAGGCAAGTACAGCCTCTTAGTAGTATTATCGCCAGTGCACTATTTCAGTTGTTAGTCAAACTGTTTGTGTTTATCTGTATTGGCATAATAATGTTCTTTATAGGAATTGAAATACGAATAGATAACCCTATGGCATTTTTGGCCAATGTGTTTTTACTCTGGCTTATTGCTATTTCCATAGGTAGTTTATTTGGCCTTGCGGCTTGCTATGTACCGGAAGTTAGCAAAATTCAATTATTAATGACTCGGCCGTTATTTTTTATATCGGGAGTGTTCTTTTCATTGCAAGATATGCCAAAAGAACTCTGGCAATATTTTGATTGGAACCCGATATTGCACGCGATTGAATTGTCACGATATGCAGTTTATTCAAGCTATGGTAGTGAAGGCGTGAGTGAAGTGTTTTTAAGCTTAAGTGCGCTTGTGAGTGTTTTTGTGGCATTGAGTTGTTACTTTGTCACCTGGAAACAGGCTATTAGCCGCTAATATTACCAAGTGATACTTGTCATTAGAGCCGCTAAATAATGTCTTTAACTGTCCCTTATACTATTCCTTAACTACCCCTATTTGTAACGTTGGGTTTATATGATTCGTTTACATAATCTAACCAAATATTACCCCTCCAAACTGGGTAATCAGTATATTTTTAAAAATGTTAATTTTGAGATCCCTTCAGGGCATAATATTGCCATTTTAGGCAGTAATGGCGCCGGTAAATCAACCTTATTTAGATTATTAGCAGGCAGTGAATACCCCAATAAAGGCGAAATAATTACCGATTTAAATTTATCATGGCCAGTGGCATTAGCTACGGGTATTCACCCGCAGATGACAGGCTTAGAAAATGCCCGTTTTATCGGCATGATTAATGGCGTAAAAGACTTAGATGCCTATGTGCAAAAAGTCAGAAAATTTGCTGAGTTGGGTGCTAAATTTGATTTACCTGTTAAAACCTACTCCAGCGGCATGAAACCGCGCCTAGCATTTGCCTGCTCAATAGGTATTGATTTTGATGTGTACTTAATTGATGAAGTTACCTCAGTAGGGGATGCCAAATTTAGGCAAAAAACCAAAGCGGCATTAACCCAAAAAAGCCGCAAAGCAAGTGTGATTATGGTGAGCCATGAAATGGACGAGTTAAGGCATTTTTGTGACAGTGCAATAGTACTGCATGATGGTGAACTCACTTTTTATAACGATTTAGAACAAGCTATCGAGTGCTACCAGGCCCTATAATTATGACACTAAAAGAAGTAAATAAAGTAGAACAACGCTTTGAGCAACTAGCAAAAAAGACTCAGCCAAAGGTTTGGAACAATTGCCAATTATTAATCAATTTAGCCGCTGAAATTAAAACCGCTGATATCTTATTATCTCGCAGGGTGCTGCAACGAGCCAAAAACTTAAAACCCAACAATGTTGATGTTATCAGAGCGCTTAACCTTATCAGTGGTGAAATAAAAATATTACAACAGCAGGGTACAGTTGATGATATGACCGTAACCAGTACTGTTAGCGGCAGTGAAAAATCAGTTGTTGATAACAACGAAAAAGATATCGTCAAAGCCAAGGTTGAAGGCGTTGAAACTCCAGATTCAAAAAAACAACAGCCAACGGTTAACAGCCTTGTTAGTAAACTACAACTAAAATTTAATGACTTCATTAGCAGTGACCTAGGTAAGCTGATATGCAAACCCTGGGTGCTATTGATATTAATTCCTTTTTTATTGTTCAGTTTTTATCAATTGGTGTGGTCGAGTCCGCGATATGAAAGCCGGGCACAATTGATAGTTCAGCAACCCGATGGCATGGCAACCATGGACGCCTCAATGGCGTTACTTAGTGGCTTAGGTGTGAGCAGTAATGCTGGCGCTGATTCTGAATTGGTCAAAGCGTATGTGTATTCAGAGGATATGCTTCAATATCTACAGCAAACCAATAATTTGTCAGATCATTACACTAATACTGATACTGACTTTTTTTCGCGATTAAGCAGTAATTATAGCCGAGAAGATTTATTTGCATTTTATTTAGCCCATACTAAAGTCGAAATTGACGATAAGTCCGGTGTAATCCTTGTATTAGTACAAGCGTTTACGCCTGAATTTTCAAACGATATTGGCTTAGCCATTGTCGAACGAGCAGAGTGGTATATTAACTCCATTGGTCACCAATTAGCGCAAGCTCAATTATCGTTTATTCAAAACGAACATCAACAAGTTGAAAGCAGATTACAAGAAGCTAAAAAACAGCTGCTTTCTTTTCAACAAAGTAACAATTTATTAGACCCTGAAGCTGAAGGTGCGGCATTTCAGCAAATTACTTATTCAATGGAAGCTGATATTGCATCTAAACGGGCTGAGCTAAATGGGTTAAAGTCTGTCATGACAGAACAAGCCCCTCAAGTAATGATTTTAAATGCCCAATTAAATGCGTTGGTTAATCAACTAGAAGTTGAAAGACAGCGACTATCACTGCAACAGGCAAACAACTCAGATAAAAATGATGTTAAGACATTAATGACACTTGATGACACTAAATCCGTAAGTGAAATAATCGCCCAATATACTGACTTTAAAATTGAATTGGATTTAGCATTACAAGCTTATACTTCATCTGAAATATCGCTAGAAAAATCCCGCATAGAAGCATATCGGCAGCTTAAGTATTTGGTGGTGGTTGAAAGTTCAACCTTACCCGAAGACAATAAATTCCCCAGCGTTTTTTATAACTTATCATTATTTTTAGTGATCCAATTAATGCTTTTTGGTATTGGTAAAATCATTATTGCAACAGTAAAAGAATTGAACTGATCTTACTGAGTAAATCAAAGATGCAGTGATATAAAAAATTAAATATTCAACACTTATAGGTAGTACATGAATAATATTAAACCTTTGAATACATCGGCACCTTGCAAAGGTATTATTTTAGCTGGCGGGTCTGGAACACGTTTATACCCACTGACAAAGGTGGTGAGTAAACAGTTAATGCCTGTTTATGACAAGCCGATGATCTATTACCCAATATCAACTTTGTTGGTGGCGGGAATAAAAGAAATATTAATCATTGCCACACCAGACGAGCTACCGCGATTTAAGGCGCTACTGGGTGATGGCTCTGCTTGGGGCATTAGCTTTGAATATGTGACCCAACCAAGCCCAGATGGCCTGGCTCAAGCCTTTATATTAGCTGAAGAGTTTTTAAATGGTAGCTCAGCGGCATTGGTATTAGGCGATAACCTATTTTATGGTCATGATTTATCGCAATCACTGCAACGAGCGGCAACCCGTGAAACAGGTGCAACAGTTTTTGGCTACCATGTAGCCAATCCAAAGTCTTATGGCGTGGTTGAGTTTGATGACGCAGGTAAAGCTATATCAATTGAAGAAAAGCCAACTGAGCCGAAGTCAAATTACGCTGTGCCAGGGTTATACTTTTTTGATTCTCGCGTGGTTGAATTTGCTAAAAATGTCAAACCATCACATCGTAGTGAACTAGAAATTACCGATGTGATTGATCAGTATCTAACAAACGGTGAGTTACAAGTTGAAATTATGGGGCGTGGTACTGCCTGGTTAGACACAGGTACCCTGGATGATTTATTAGATGCGGCTAACTTTATTCGTACCATTGAAAAGCGCCAAGGGCTCAAAATTAATTGCCCTGAAGAAGTTGCCTATCGTATGGGGTATATCGATGACAAGCAGTTAAATAAATTAGCCCAACCGTTAATCAAAGCTGGCTACGGTAAATACCTATTAAGTTTAATTGAAAGCAAAGTCTTTTAAGCACTTTATAGGCATTTGTTGTTCTTCTATATCGCTTAAGCCAACAACCAAAAGTAGTGAATCATGAAATTTATTGATACCGCAATCAAAGACGTAAAGATAATTGAGCCTACCGTGTTCGGTGACGAACGCGGCTTTTTTATGGAAACTTTCCGTACCTCATTATTTAATGAGCACTGCGGCGAACGTGAGTTCGTACAAGAAAATCACAGTAAATCAAGCCATGGTATTTTGCGAGGCTTACATTACCAAACTGAAAATACCCAGGGTAAATTAGTCCGAGTTACCAGTGGTGAAGTATTTGATGTTGCAGTTGATATGCGCAAAGACTCAGCAACTTTTGGTCAGTGGGTTGGGGTGATACTGTCGGCAGAAAATAAACGTCAATTGTGGGTGCCTGAAGGCTTTGCTCATGGCTTTTATGTGACCACTGCAGAGGCTGAGTTTGTTTATAAATGTACCGATGTTTATAACCCCAATGTTGAAGTGTCGCTAAAGTGGAATGACCCTACAGTAAACATACAGTGGCCGCTTGTGGATGGTGTGTTGCCATTGTTATCAGCAAAAGATGAAGCTGGTCTTGCGTTTGCTGATGCGCCAACGTTTTAAAGCTTGATAATTACAATTGTGCTAAGTGCTATTTTGCTAAGTGATAAACAAGTGACAGCACATTAACCTACCTATTTGTTGATACATTTTGTTGATACATTTTGTTGATAAATTAAATAACGATGACCCAATGAAAATACTTATCACCGGAAAAGGTGGCCAATTAGCTTCTGAACTACAACTGAGTTGCCCGAACAATATTGAAATCGAATGTTTTGATAGTAAGGAACTTGATATAACCGATATTGCACGAGTTAATGAAGTGCTTTTTGCCTATTCACCTGATGTGGTTATTAATGCAGCAGCTTATACCGCAGTAGACAAGGCTGAATCAGACAGCGAACAAGCGTTTAATGTTAATGCTATAGGTGCTGCCAATTTAGCCCAGGTCTGTAAGGCCATTGATGCCAAGTTAATTCACATTTCTACCGACTTTGTATTTGATGGCACTAAAACAACGCCTTATGTTGCAGATGATGCAACAAATCCATTAGGTGTTTACGGGGCATCAAAATTGGCTGGAGAGCAAGCTGTAAATCAAATTTTAGCCAATCAAGCGATTATTATTCGTACCGCCTGGGTATATTCTCAGTTTGGTAATAACTTTGTCAAAAGCATGATCCGTTTAATGGCAGAAAAACCACAACTTGGTATTGTGTACGACCAAGTGGGTAGCCCAACTTGGGCTGCAGGTTTAGCAAATATGATTTGGCAATTAGTGCTCAATCATGGCGAGAGCTTTAATGTGTCAGCTAACCAAAGCCTCATTTTACATTGGACTGATGCAGGCGTTGCCTCATGGTATGACTTTGCCGTAGCGATACAGGAACTAGCCTTAGAGCATGGTTTACTCGATAACAGCATACCCATTAAACCAATTCCTGCTTCTGCTTATCCAACACCGGCTAAGCGGCCTTCATATAGTGTTATTGATAAATCTCAGGCTGAACTTGTATCAAATGTGGATGCTATACATTGGCGCGCACAGCTAACTTCGATGATAAAAACTTTAAAAATTTAATCGCTATTATCAAAGAATATCTACAGCTTTAAAAATTAAACGGAAAAAAAATGACAGTAAAAAAACTACTAGTAACTGGTGGTGCAGGCTTTATCGGTGCTAACTTTGTTCATTATTGGTTAGCTCAGTATCCACAAGATATCGTGATTGTATTAGACGCCTTAACATACGCAGGTAATAAAGCCAATTTAGATATCGTTGCAGATAACACTAATATGACCTTTGTCCATGGCAATATTTGTGACACAGCCCTAATTGAATCGTTAATTGATACCCATCAGATTAATACCATTGTTCATTTCGCGGCAGAATCCCATGTAGATCGTTCTATTACTGGACCTGATGCCTTTATCGAAACCAACATTTTGGGTACCTATAGCCTACTAAAAACGGCAAAACTTAAATGGATCGATGAGCCTAAAGCGCAGGGTAACGCGCCTTTAGCTCACCGTTTTCACCATGTGAGTACCGATGAAGTGTACGGCACACTAAGTGCCACAGATCCTGCATTTACTGAAGAAACCGCTTACGCACCTAATTCGCCATATTCAGCTTCTAAAGCAGCCAGTGATCATCTAGTGCGTGCCTATCATCATACTTACGGCTTAGAAGTTACCACTTCTAATTGCTCTAACAATTATGGGCCGTATCATTTCCCTGAAAAGCTCATTCCACTAATTATCACTAATATATTACAAGATAAGCCGTTACCCGTTTATGGTGATGGTCAGCAAATTCGTGATTGGTTATATGTTGAAGATCATGCCCGCGGTATTGATTTAGTATTACAAAATGGCCGTATTGGTGAAAACTATAATATTGGTGGTAATAATGAGTGGGCCAATATTGATATCGTGAAATTAGTCTGTAAAGTGTTTAACGACAAGTTTGCAACTAACCCAGAGCTTGCTGAAAAATATCCGTTAGCAAAAGCCGCGATGGCAGGTAAAGCAGAAAGTTTAATAACTTATGTTACCGATCGTGCCGGTCATGATAGACGCTATGCCATTGATGCAACCAAAACCAATCAAGAGTTAGGTTACGTACCAGCAGAGAGCTTTGAAACTGGTTTTGCTAAAACGTTAGAATGGTATCTTAAAAATGAGCAATGGTGGAAGCCACTGTTAGCTGATAAATAATTTGAAAAATTTAGTGGAATATAGAATGAAATTAACACCAGTAATTATGGCTGGCGGTTCTGGAACACGCCTTTGGCCTTTAAGTCGTTCACTTTTTCCAAAACAGTTTCTTGCACTAGCATCTAATATCAGTATGTTACAGCAAACAGTCCAAAGAACAGAAGGGTTACCGGCAGGTAAAAGTGTATTACTTTGTAATGACGACCATCGTTTTCTGGTCGCTGAACAATTACGAACGTTAAAATATGAAGGCGCTCGAATAATGCTAGAGCCTGCTGGTAGAAATACCGCCCCGGCAATTGCATTAGCCGCATTTGACATTGTTGAACAACAAAATGATGCGCTTATGATGGTGATGGCAGCAGATCATGTCATCGAAAATCAACAGGCATTTGAGTCCTCTGTACTAAGCGCTATTGAATTAGCGAAACAAGATAAACTCGTTACTTTTGGTATTGTTCCTAATGCGCCTGAAACGGGTTACGGTTATATAAAACGTGGCGCATCAATTGAAAGTACAGCATACACCGTTAGTGCATTCGTAGAAAAACCTAACCTATTGACTGCAAACGAATACCTTGAAAGTGGTGAATACTACTGGAATAGCGGTATGTTTATGTTCAAAGCGAGCGTTTATTTATCTGAACTGAAAAAATATGCACCTGCAATATATGAAGCTTGTGAAAAGGCATATGCAGATAAATCTGAAGACTTAGACTTTATTCGCGCGGGTAAAGAAGCGTTTCTGAACTCACCTGATGATTCAATTGATTATGCCATTATGGAACATACAGCAGATGCTGTTGTAGTCCCAATGGATGCGGGTTGGAGTGATTTAGGCTCATGGTCAGCATTATGGGATATAGATACAAAAGATGATAACCATAATGCAACAAATGGTGACGTTATTCTGCATAACACTAAGGGATCATTAGTTCATGCAACAAGTCGCTTAGTTAGCACGGTAGGCTTAGAAGATATAATTATTGTTGAAACAAAAGATGCAGTTTTAGTCGCCTCAAAAGATCAAGTACAAGACGTAAAAGAGATTGTAAATAAGCTTAAAGCCGATGGCCGTTCAGAGTTTAAGCATCATCGAGAAGTTTACCGACCTTGGGGTAAATATGATTCAATCGATAACGGTGAACGCTACCAAGTTAAGCGTATTACAGTAAAACCAGGTGCGAAGTTAAGTGTACAAATGCATCATCACCGAGCAGAACACTGGATAGTGGTTTCTGGTACGGCAAAAGTAACCAATGGCGAGAAAGATATTTTATTAACGGAAAATCAATCTACCTACATTCCTGTCGGCGTTATTCACGCACTCGAGAATCCTGGGAAAGTTGATTTAGAGCTAATAGAAGTGCAATCAGGTAGTTATTTAGGTGAAGATGATATCGTCCGCTTCGAAGATAGATACGGTAGGGTAGATAAGTAATATGTCTGATGTTCGCTTAAATAGTTCAAATGTTCTTTCTCAAAGTCAGGTGAAGTTTGGTACCAGTGGCGCACGTGGTTTAGTGACGGATTTTTCCTCAGACGTATGTGCAGCTTTTACAGCGGCTTTTATCAAAGTAATGCAGCAGGGCTTTGATTTCGACACTATTGCGTTAGCCATTGACAATCGTCCAAGTAGCCAAGCGATGGCACAAGCAAGTGCTGCCGTAGCTAAAAAAATGGGGTTTGATGTTGTATATTATGGCGTCATACCAACGCCTGCACTAGCTTATGTAGCCATGCAGCAGAATATCCCATCTATAATGATCACAGGTAGCCATATCCCCTTTGACCGCAATGGCATTAAATTCTACCGACCTGATGGTGAAATTAGCAAGCAAGATGAACAATCTATTTTACAGATAGACGCAAGTTATGAACCAGTTACAGACCTGCCACAACTAACCGTAGATCCAACAGCCGCTAAGAAATATATAGAGCGATATGCCTCTTTGTATCAAGGCAAGCCGTTGAGTGGAAAACACATCGGTATATATGAACATTCAAGTGCAGGTCGTGATCTATATCCTGAAATCTTTACCAAGCTAGGTGCGCAAGTGACCTCGCTAGAGCGAAGCAACACTTTTGTTCCTATTGATACTGAAGCCGTAAGTGAAGAAGACAAACAAAAAGCCTGTAATTGGTCAAAAGAGTATGGCTTTGATGCGATATTTTCAACCGATGGCGATGGTGACAGACCGCTGGTTGCAGATGAAAATGGTGAATGGTTACGAGGTGATATTTTAGGTTTGTTGTGTGCCGATGCACTTAATATTGAGTCTTTAGCAGTACCTGTAAGTTGTAATACTGCAATTGAACTCAGCAATAAATTTATTCATGTTGCCAGGACGAAAATTGGTTCACCGTATGTGATAGCTGAGTTTGCTAGTCTTAATAATGATTATAAAAGTTCAGCAGGTTTTGAGGCAAATGGCGGCTTTTTGCTTGGGAGCGATATTGACGTTGATGGATACTTATTGAAAGCCCTACCAACTCGTGATGCGGTGCTGCCTTTTGTTGCAGTGTTGCTTGCCGCAAAAGAAACGGGCATTAGTGCCATGTTAGAACAATTACCTAACAGAGAGACATCCAGTGATCGTATTCAAAACTTTGCAACTGAAAAAAGCTTAAGCATTATCGCACAAGGTACAAAAAATCCGCAACAACTCATCGACAAGCTTGGTTTTTGCAATTTAGAGGTGCAAAGCATTGATACAACTGATGGTCTTCGAATACTCTTAAGCAATGGCGATTTGATTCATTTACGTCCATCAGGCAACGCACCAGAACTTCGCTGCTACGCTGAAGCAAGTAGCCACGAGACCGCGCAAACCTATGTACAGCAAGCGTTAACTCATATAAAAATGCTAGATTAAAGTGTAGTGCTTTAATTTTAAGCAAAACCCTAAGTGCAAGCCCTTGACTAACCGAAAGGCTGAAAGGTAAAAGGTAGGGTAAGATAAACACTTGCTTGTAGTTGATTAACGAACGTTTCAAAGGTGAAAAATGAAGTTATTTATATTTTGTGGTATCCAAGACGCCGAGAACCAGGCAGTTTTAGAGGATTACTTGCAAACTCAACAACAAGTAAACTATCTTGGACAAAGTGGTGACCTGCAATGCTTATTGGATTTGAATAGCTATAACAGCCAGAATCAAAATAGTGTGGCTTCGGCAAAATTAGCAGCAAGTATCTATTCAGGCCCATTAGAGGCATTAACTAAACTGTCTGAACTACATATCGCTGATACTGAAATAGAGTTAGTGTGTTTTTATTCAACGCCAGAATTTTCCTATTCGAAGATCAAACCAGATGACGAACCAATTATTTGTAGCGATGATATAATCACTACCAATTGGCGTAATTCGTGGCTAACGACCCACCAACAACGCCTAGATATTGCCTTTACCCACACTGATAACTTTCTTCTCATTAATGAACTAACCGTGTTTAATGACCTAACGGGGTTTACCAAAGTAATAAGTGAACAATGTGGTGTTGCTTTTGCTGGTCCAAACGAACTGAACTTATACTCGATGGAACAATTCGTTCAACTAAGTATGGGGCTTGTTGAACTTAATTCAGACACCGAACTACAACAGCTATTTGAACAGTTGGAAAGCGCTGCAGAGCTGCTTAATACAGAGTTCAACCCGAGTACTAAAGCACGTATAGAAGCTTACTGTGAAATGATAAGCAAGTTGCAATACCAAGGTGAGCAAACTAAAAAACGTCAACAACAAGAATTAACTGAGCTTACCGCTAAAATCTCATCTCTTGAAACTAAGCTTTCTAACTTAACTACTGAACATGCTGAACTCAAAAATAAGAATATCTCTGCAGAGTCAGAGATACAGGACCTAAAGTCTAGCCTGTCAGAGTGTAAGTCAGAAAATACAGCGCTTACATCAGAAAATGAGTTAGCGCTGCTGCAAGTTCATCAACTGCAAGAAGAACTCGAGCAGACGTTTTTGAACTCACAAAAATTAGAAAGCGAAAATAACGAACTTGTTTCAAGTAATTTAGCCCTTGAGTCAAAGGCCTCAAACCTCATAACACTAAACACTGAACTTGAATCTGATAAAACTACTCTACAGTCGGTTTTTTCAGATCGAGAGTCAGAAAATAAGTTGGCGTTGCTGCAAGTTCATCATTTGCAAGAAGAACTCGAGCAGACGTTTATAAATGCGCAAAAACTGGAAACCGAAAAGAACTCAGCTTTAATTGAGTCTGGTAGAAATCAAATGACAAATAAGAAAAATAAACAATTAATGGATCAGTTAACGGTATCTAATAATAAAATTGAGAGTTTATCTCAAAACCTCGAACAGCAAAAAAGCATGTTTGAAGAAAACAAAGCTGAAAATGAGTTAGCACTATTGCAAGTGCATCAATTACAAGAAGAGTTAGAGCATACATTTCTGAAAACACAAAAACTACAAAACGAAAAAGAGGAACTTGTATCTAGCATTTCGTCGCTCAAATCAAAAGTATCTAACTTATCTAATAACTTAACAGCAAAGAACAATGAGCAATCAGAACTTGAATCAGATCTTGAATCAGAAAATGAGTTAGCGATACTACAAATTCATCAACTGCAAGAAGAGTTAGAGTACTACTACCTTAAGTATCAAAAAGAATCTAACTGGACGCCTATTCCCTTAGAGACTAGTGCAATTCAGTTACACTTGCAGCAGACACTGCAATTGTTAAAGCGTTAATTTATCTGATGTCGTTAAATCAACGCTTGGTGATTTTAGACCCAGGTTTAAATGAACTTGGAGGGCACCACCCAGCAACATTAGCATCGATAAAGTCTGCAGTGGTAGAACGCGAAAATTTTGATATTCAAGTATATTGCCATCAAGCCTGTTCGCCTGACTTTATGTCAGAGCAACAAGCAAAACAGGTACAGTGTTTTCCGCATTTTAAAACACACTATTATAGCTTCTTCTATGGAAAGCCAAGTTATACAGAACTGACTGAGTACACATTAGTCTTGGCGAAAGAATATCAACAGGCAATATTAGAGGTGTTAGAAACAACCGAAGATTCAACGGCAATATTGTTTTGGTGTCATACCCTTAATTGGGAGCATGCTACGGCCCTCGCATTGGCCTTAACAAATGTTACTAGAAAAATTACACCAGCACAGTGTGAGCGCTTTATGGTGAATGTTGGTCTAATGTATCACCCTATGAGCCGTGCCTCTACTGATGAACTGGGTGTACTACAACATACAATGCGTCATGAGTTGGCCTTTAAGCGACTTGCGGAGCTGGAAAGAGTTAGACTTTTCGCCGCGGATCAAGAAATACAGCAGTTTTATCAAAAACGCTTTAATTATCCTGTGGGTATTCAACCTTGTTTATTACTTGGCGCTACAGCAGCCTATGATGACTGTTTGACAGAGTCATGTGATATTCAAGATTCTGAGCATTCTGAGCAAATAATACTCTTTATCGGAGATGCAAAAGAGAACAAAGGTTTTTCAGAATTACCGCAACTGATTAAAAAAATCGTGCCAGCATCACCCCATAAAAAGTTTGTAGTTCAATACTCGAACACAGGTGTTGCTAGCGAATTGTTAGCTGTAGACAATGATGTAAAACGACTAAGTAAAGTTTATCCAAATCTAGAGTTAATCAATCGCTTTCTAACGCATCAAGATCTCATGGCACTGTTTAAATCGAGTCAAACGGTTGTGTTAAATTACGATGAAACTACATATAAATACCAAAGTTCCGGTGTGCTTTGGCTCGCGGCATTTTTTCCGCTCAAGGTGATCAGCTTATCGCATACTTGGATGTCAAGAGAAGCTGTGAGGCTTGGGGTGGATTACCGTGAATGTCAAACCTATGAGCAATGTGCTTCTGTAGTTAATAGTAACCCAAAAGCTTGCTTAATAAATCAGCAGGAATATGAAGGGCTTGTAAGGGAAAGGAACAAAGTACAAACTAACTATTTTAATGAGATGTTCATGGATGTAAACGAATGGTTGGATATTCAATTGTGTAGTGGTTTTGTCAAATTAATTAATTATAATATTGAACGTATTTAGTTTCGCGTTACGTTATTCGAGGATGGTAAGGGAATGAGTTTACAAGACCATAGCACTCAAATGTACGATGAAGTACAGCAAAAGGCATCAATGGATCTAACCCAAACAGCCAATATCTTACATTTAGGTGCTGGATTAGGTGGTGACCTTGAAAAATATATCGCCAGTGGTGCAAGTCAAATCTTTTTGTATGAAGGCGAGCCATCTTCATACGAAAAATTGTGCGATCGCATTAAAGCGCATGACACTGTTTCAGCCTTTTGTGAGGTTATTGCAGAAGTGGAAGAAGTAACGGATTTTCATTTCAATCAACCTGCCCAGTTCAGTGGGACTGATACAGATTGGTTGTATACGAAATTAAAAAACATAAATCAAACTGAGTGCAAGCAAGTTAAGCCACTAACCTTGCAAAGTATTGTTGAAAAGCACTCCCCGTTAACACAAAACGCTGCAAATAACACGCTGGTATTAGAACTTAATGGTTCAGAATGTAAGATAGTCAACAACACACCTGGCTCAGTTCTCAAGTGCTTTAATACTATTGTCCTTAATACCATAAATAACAGTCAAGATTACGAATATCAGAACCAGAAAGCCCTTACCATTGCAAGTTTATTCAATTTGGGTTTTAAAATAACCGATAGTAAATCAGTAGGATTGTTTGAGTCCTATCGATTTGTGAGCAAAGAGTACATGAGTAAGCTGAGCGATGATAATCAAAGTGAGAATAAGTCGTTAGCCCCTTCTGCTTGTTTGCTTAATGATGTTTATGCCTCGCTAGTCGAAAAACAACATAAAGAACAACAAATACAAGTTCAACAACTACACGCACAACAGTTAGAGTTAGAAGCCGAGATATCTGAACATCAACAAAATGCATTAGATGAAATTGTTACCTTGTCTGAGGTGATTACTTCTCTTGAGTCTAAAGTCTCAAGTTTAACCTCAGAGAACTCAGAGCTCGCAGAAGTTAAAGCTTCGGTGATAGCGGAGCGAGACAAAGCGCGAAATCAAGTCAAGAATAACGCTCAGCAATTAGAAAAATTGCAAAAAGGCTCACAGGCGAAAGAGAAAGAGTTAGGTGCTAACATCTCGTCACTAGAATCTACTCTTTCATCGTTAAAATCTAAAAATTCAAACTTAACCACAGAGAACGCTGAGCTTATCAAAGGTAAAGCTTCAGTGGTGACAGAGCGTGACCAAGCACGAAAGGAAGCTCAGAATAACGCTCAGCAATTAGAAAAATTGCAAAAAGGCTCACAGGCGAAAGAGAAAGAGTTAGGTGCTAGCATCTCGTCACTAGAATCTACTCTTTCATCGTTAAAATCTAAAAATTCAAACTTAACCACAGAGAACGCTGAGCTTATCAAAGGTAAAGCTTCAGTGGTGACAGAGCGTGACCAAGCACGAAAGGAAGCTCAGAATAAAGCTCAGCAATTGGAAGAGTTTCAGAAAACATCACAGGCGAGAGAGAACGAGTTAGCGACTAACATCTCGTCACTAGAATCTACTCTTTCATCGTTAAAATCTAAAAATTCAAACTTAACCAAAGAGAACGCTGAGCTTAGCAAGGGTAGAACATCAATGGTGACAGAGCGTGACCAAGCGCGAAAAGAAGGTCAGAATAAAGCAAACCAGTTAGAAGAGTTGCAGAAAACAGCAAAGGCGAGAGAGAACGAGTTAACAACTAGCATCTCGTCTCTAGAATCTACTCTTTCTTCGCTAAAATCTAAAAACGCAGACTTAACCACAGAGAACGCCGAGTTAACCAAAGGTAAAGATGCAGTGGCGGCAGAGCGAGACCATGTGCGAAAGGAAGTTCAGACTATAACTCAGCAATTGGAAGAGTTGAAAATAGCGGCACAGGCGAGAGAGAAGGACTTAGCTTCTAACATTTCGTTTTTAGAATCTACTCTTTCTTCGCTAAAATCTAAAAACGCAGACTTAACCACAGCAAACGCCGAGTTAACCAAAGGTAAAGATGCAGTGGCGGCAGAGCGAGACCAAGCCCGAAAAGAAGCTCAGAATAAAGCTAAGCAGTTAGAAGAACAGCAGAAAGCATCACAGGAGAGAGAGAGTGAGTTTGCTACCAACATCGAGTCACTAGAATCTACTCTTTCTTCGTTAAAATCTAAAAACGCAGACTTAACCACTGAGAACGCCGAGTTAACCAAAGGTAAAGATGCAGTGGCAGCAGAGCGAGACCATGTGCGAAAGGAAGTTCAAGACAAAGCTAAGCAGTTAGAAGAACAGCAGAAAAAAGCAAACGCGAGGGGGAATGAGCTGGCATCTAAAATCTCATCTTTTGAAACTGAGAATCTTGAATTAACCAGAGCTGCTCGCTTAAACCAAAAAATGTTAGTTAAGTCTCAAATAGACCTTGATGATCTTCGTGAAAAATATGCAGAAAAACTTAAATCAGAATCTGAATTGGTTGAACTCATTAAAGAGTTAAGAGAGAAGCTAATGATTGCCTCGCAGTACTATCATCAATTGCAACAAGAGCATCCTGAGCTGTTGAACCATACAACTATAGAAAATGATTAAAGGTTAGCACTATGAGTAATAGTTTTAGTCAATTTCAGCGGCAAATTGCTCAAGCACTTAGCTTAGTTGAGGGCGCGGCAGTGCTAAAAGACCAGCAGTTACCACAATTAAGTGGAAAAGAGCTGGTGGATACGCAGTCACTACTTAACCGCTGTGAAGACATTTGTGAAAAACACTCGGATAAAAAGCCGACTATACGAATCATTCACCATTTAGCTTGCAGCGGTGGCGCTGCGCTAGCGCAGTATATTGCTACAATGCCAAATGTTTATGTGTTAAATGAAGTGCATCCATTCATTCGTAGTAATATAAATCAAGCATCGCTAGAACTAACAAATGTCATTAAAGATGATCACCTCCCTAAAAGCAAAGAGCTTAATAAGCAACTTTTTTTAGAAAATATAAAAAGCATTTATCAGCATGTATCGCAACTAGGCTTAGATTTAGTAATTCGTGATAATGCTTATTATGATTATTTATTTGAAGAGCATATACATAGAGAAACGATTGCTACCTTATTAGCGCAAGACTTTAATATTATATCTGTTGTTTTATATCGAGATACAATAGATACCTTTGCTTCATTGGCAAGTGCAGAATTCTTCCGCAATAAAGCGCTTTCATTTAATGAGTATTGCGACAGGTCACAGGCTTTTGTAACTGATTATTCTTCTGCAAAACTTGTGAGGTATGAAGACTTAAGTGGTGAGCCTGAGAGAACGATTAAAACGATATGTGAGCATTTACAAATCGGTTTTGATAACAGCTTTGAATTAATGACCACAGAAATCAATCATCCTCAGTTTGATAAATGGAATCCTAGCGAGACCGATTGCTATAATACCAAACTTAAAACCGCTCCAAGCTTGGAAGAAGTAGGCGAATCAGAAAGTTATTTTGAGCTACAAAAGTTATTAAAGCCCAAAGACAAAAAGCTAATTCTTATTGCAACTATGCCAAGAAGCGGCAGTACCTGGCTATTTAACTGTGTACGTGAAATTCACAAAATCCAAAAGTTAGACTTTTATAGCTGTTGGATCGATGACTATAAACCGAGTAATAGTGCTGATATCCATATAGTAAAAGTGCATAATCCGGAGCATAGGCTGTCCAGTCAATCTGACGTGATTATTTCTTCAAGGAGAGACATAAGAAATATTTGTGCTTCACTAATGCGAATGGACTGGCTTCCTGAAGAGTCTTGTAAAATAATCCGGCGACTTAACTTTTTGGTTAATTCGTTACACCCTTTTTGGGGGGGAAGATCGGTTTTAGAGTTGGAATATGAAGATATTGCACATAGTGCGATAGATGTCGTAAAGGAAATAGCTAAAGCTATTGGCTCTGATCTAAGTTCAGTCGCATTGGCTGAATTAGTTCAAGTACTAGAACAACTGTCAAATCCAAAATCATTTGATAAAGTAACTCAATTACACCCGCATCATAGAGCCTTAAAAGAGACTGACTTTACGACATCATTAGATGAAAATATTCAGTCAGAGATTTTAAATGAGTTCTCTGGCTGGCTGAAAAAATTTAATTATTTATAGTTTAAAACGTTAAATTAAAGCTGAGTCCGTGTTAATTAAAAAATATATTTTGAAAGGATCGATCTAGTGAGAATAGCATCAATTGGTGAAACAGATAGAGGTGGGGCAGGGCTTTCAGCTTTAAAGTTGCATAATGAATTTTTATTACAGGGTTTAGAATCAAAATTTTATGTAAACAGGAAGTCACAAGACTTTGATGATATTGTCGAGGTCCCTAATAGAAAGGGTAAACCTAGCTCACCATTCAGGGTGGGGCAATACACCCTTGCAACTACAGACGTGCCTTTTACTACGGGGCTATCTTGTAAGTGTAGTCATTTCCTTCAAAATGTATGGGAGAAAAATGACATATTATTACTTAGATGGTCATCAGTGACTGTGTCAGATTTTATGGTTTCTACGTGGTCACATAGGGCTAAACCAGTAGTTTGGTGCCTTTCAGATATGGCACCTCTAACTGGAGGCTGCCACTACTCTATGGGGTGTGATCGCTATCAAACAGCTTGCTACCCTTGTCCAAGGATAGAGAGCGGTTTTCAGTTACCTACTCAAGTAATGTCAAGAAGACTGAAATTATGGGAAAAAATTACCATTGTCTCTCCTAGTAAGTGGCTCGCTAAAGTTGCAAAGGAAAGTGCAATTGGAAAAAACCATGATATCAGGGTAATTAGAACTGGAGTCGAATTAAATGTTTTCAAACCATATGAAAAGCTGGCTGAACGAAACTGGTTAGGGTTAGATAATGAAAAACCAGTTATTTTGTTTGGAGCCGCTTCGCTAAACGATTCAAGAAAGGGCTTCAAGTTTCTACCGGAACTTATAAATAACCTGAATGAAAAATTCGATTTAAAAGATAAGTACTCAGTTCTCGTTATTGGTGCCGGTTCACCAGACTTGAAACAATTAGACTGCGATGTGCACGTTACTGGCCACTTAACTTGCCGTGAGGAATTAGCGAAAGCTTATTCTGCAGCCGACGTAACGCTATTGCCGTATGTTGAAGATAATTTGCCTAACGTTTGTCTAGAGAGCCTATCTTGTGGTGTTCCTGTTGTTGCGTTCAGCATTGGTGGGATACCTGATGTAGTTATTCCAGGTACTAACGGTGAACTTGCTAGACCTTTTGATGTCTGGGATCTAACAAACCGGTTAGTTGAAACTATTAACCGTAAATACAGTATCGAGTCTATTCGAGAATGGTCAGTAGATAATATAGATATTAAAGACCAAGCTAGACAGTATAAAGAGTTATTCCAGGAATTAATTTCCAATGTCAATAATTTAAATAAATAGTTGAATAAAAAATGAAAACGAAAATTAAGTCTATAAGTGGCGGAAAAAGAAATTCGGATGATGAAATTACCGTACCGTTCTTTTCAATTATAACAGTTACTTACAATAATATAACTACACTTCCTAGATGTTTAGAAGCTATCTTATGTCAGTCATTCCAAGATTTTGAAGTTGTAATCGTAGATGGTGGTAGTAACGATGGTACTAAAGAATTTTTATTAGACCGAAAAGCTGATATAGATTGTTTTGTTAGTGAACCTGACGCTGGCATATATAATGCCATAAACAAAGGAATAAGATTAGCTAAGGGGGAAGTTATTGGATTAATTCACTCTGATGATATCCTGTCTTTTAATGCATTAGAGCGTTACCATCAAACATTTGAACAGTCTGACGCAGATATGGTTTTGGGTGATTGTTGCTATGTAGATGAAAACCTAAGATTTACAAATTATAAACCAGCCAGAAACTATGGGTTAGAAACAATTTTTAGGGGTATTACTGGTGCGCATGAAGCTGTTTTTATTAAGAAAAAAGCATATAAACAAATAGGGCTTTACGACGAAACGTATCGTTCTGCGGCTGACTTCAAATTATTGTCGGCTATGGTTAGTTCAGGTCTAAAAACAGCCATGACGAAAAGGCTTGAAGTTTATAAATTAATCGGCGGAGAAAGTTTTTCCAAAGAAGTTGAATTTAATGAAAACTTTCGCCTAGCGAAGGAATATATACCTGAGTTAACTGCAGAGGATTACGAACACTTATTAAAATTAAAGAATTATAGAGATCGAAGTAAATCTGACCTTCATGAAATATATAATATTATTTCTAGAATTGAGGCAAATAGTACTGTTCTAAGGTCTTTATCCTTATCACTACTAACCATTTTATTAGGTGATGATAAGAATACCTCCTTTAATCGAACTAACGAAAAGTTATTTTTTGAAAATCAAGATTACTCAGACAATCGGGTACTATTTGGGGCTATAGCCATAAAGGGTGTTACAGGTGGTGCTGAAAGAGTCTTAATTGATGTAGCCTCAAGCCAATCTATATCAGGTAAAGAAGTCCTGATAACGAGTGCTGATGGTAAAGCAGGTACGCCCTATTATAAGCCTAATGGTCCCATCGATATGGTTGATGTATTTGAACCACCTTTCAATAAACAATTGATGGTTAACTATGACTTACAAGGTGAACTTACTGACGTAATCAATAAGTTGCCTGAAGATATTTTGTTTGTTGTACATAACTGCTTATCTCTGAGGCATGAATTCAGAGACTGGAGTCAATTTGTTCAACTTTGTAAAAATGAGAATAGAGAATCGATTGAAACTATCAGAAATACCTTGCACGGTGAGGTAAACATTTGGGTAAAAAAACATGGTGGCAGAGTAAGTCGGTGGCGTACGTTAATCAACAAATATAAACCAGGTGTTGTTGTTCCTTTTATGATAAGTGCAACAACACAGATGTTTATTGCAGCGAGAAAAACCCGTGCAAAAGTTATAATTTCAAACCATGGCAATCCGATAAGAGATTACCTTTATCAGGACGATTGGGATAATTCTATGTTAGACCGTGCCTTGCGATTGTTTTCAACAATGGCTTCTTATAAGTCCCATTGGCTTGATGAAAAGTTTTTAGAATTTATCCCACATCAATCTAGAAAGAAAAGCGTGCCGATACCAAACCCTGTAACGGGGAGCGCTATAGTTCCTCCCTTCAAAGATCGTGAAAAAGTTATATTAGGAGTAGGACGCCTAATCCCTTTGAAGCGTTTTGAAGTATTAATTAAAGCTTTTTCACAAGTCAAAAATAAAAATGGTTGGGTTCTGAATATATATGGTGAAGGCCCTGATAAACAAAGACTGCAAACCTTAATCACAGAGTTAAATATTGAAAGTGAAGTTTACCTTAAAGGTCGAACCACTCAAATTTTTGATAGGTATGCGGAAAGCGGAATGTTGGTAAGCTGTTCTGAAATGGAGGGGTTTGGCTTAACTGTTGCGGAAGCCTTGGCTTCCGGAGTCCCTGCTATAGTCCCTGAATCAACTTCTGGACTTAATGAGTTAGTTACCCATAGGCATAATGGTCTATTGGTTTCTGATAATAGCGAGCAAGAGTTATTGACTAGTTTGACCAATGCAATATCAGAACTTATTGTCAACCAGTCATTAAGAGAAAAGTTATCTTTAAATACAGTGGAATCGATGGCTAAATATTCAGAAGAAAAAATATTTAAAACTTGGTCATTACTGTTGAATGAAATTAATTAGGTATTATTGAGTATATTATGAAGAAAATTATTGAAATAGCATCCTACCCTAAATGTGGAAATACGTGGATGCGACAACTTATAGCCAATACGTTTGATTTAAACGTTAATACTGATGTACCAGATGTTCACCAGCAAAAAGAGAATACTAAGGAGTTGATGGCAAAGGTAAGTTTGGCAGATGATACCTATTTTTATAAGTCACATCTACTAGATAATCAAACCATGAATCCCGATAAAATAATATATATATATCGCCATCCGTTAGACGTATTCTTCTCTTCACTTAATTATTTTTACATTAGAGAAAATGTAAAAAATTTCAAAGATGAAAAGCTAAAAAGTGTTGAACAAATCTATAAAGACGGAGAAATGCCGTATTATTTTGATGCTTTCAACGATAACTTAGGAAAAGAATATTATCGTGGCCTTTTAGGTGACGCTTCAGACTATTCTAATTATGTAAAAAGTGCTTTATCGAACCCAAAAATTATCAAAATACGATACGAGGATCTCGTTGATAATCCAGAAAGTACGTTCAAAAATCTATTGGGGCAAATCTCTCCTGACTTTGAGGTTCAATTACCGGAAAGTTTGTTTGAAGATGTAAATGCAGTTACTAAAAACTCAAAAAAAGCCTTCTTTTGGAAGGCTGGAAAAGAAACGTATAAAGAGTTTTTATCAACAAAGCAAATAGAGTTATTTAATGATAAGCACCACGATTTGCTTCAGGCTCTTGGGTACTACTCTGACTAACCATGTACTTTTTTCCTCATATACCTAAAGTTGGTGGTTCAACTTTAGGAAAGCACTTTTTTAATGCATTTGGTCAAGATAATTGTTTATGTATTTATCCTAGTAGTCGTATAAAAGATTATCATCCTGACGACTTTTATAGGTTAGGCCATCAAGAATTTAAAGGCAGAAAAACTATTCAAGGCCATATCGAAATGCATAGATTACTTGAAAACAAAATTATTAAACAGCAATTTAAAAATGGAAGGATTTCTACTTTAACTTCTGTCCGAGACCCTATCGCAAGATTAGTGAGTTTGAGGAATTATATTTTGATTCACAAGCATCACCCATAGTATAGTCATGTCAATAGTATGGAGCCTGAAGATTTTATACTGGCAGAACCTGAAAATTTTCAAGGCAAGTATTTAAGTCCAACTCCAGAACTGGACCTATTGTTTATAAAACTGTTTATACGACTTGTTCCCGTAGAGGAAAGCGAAAAGGTTTTTAGGAAGTACTTGGGTTATGCATGTAACAGCGATATACCCGAAGTAGCCATAGAGAATGTTACGGCTTTAAAGGCTCCAAAGTCAGTTCAATTATTTATGGTCTCAGATATAGGAAGTAAAGTATTAGCTGCTTTAAAGGATAAACATAAGCAAGATACACTGCTATATGAATATTCTCTAAAGTGTTTTGGTAATATTAGCAACACAAAGATGTGGCTCAACTATGATTTGTGACGATATTATTGGGACAAAGCGTCTTGGTCTTCCTAAAGAATGGTTTACATCGTGGATTAATAGCTTTAAGAGTGATGGAAAAGTTGACATAAAAAAACTTGACGAGTTTCTATTAGAAAAAGCATCAAGTGATAATAATGTTTTATCAATAAAAATCATGGCAAACCAAATTATTCATATTAACAATATTTATTCATTAAATCCTGTTAATGGAAGAAATAAGTCTGAAAGCTTAGATAGTTTTTATGAGGCATTTAAAGATGCTACTTTTGCATGGGTTACTAGAAAAGATAAAGTTGCACAAGCTGTTTCCCGATTAATGGCAAGAAAAACAGGTGTGTATCATCACATTGTCGAGGACAAAAAGGAGTTGTCTACTGGAAATCACTTTATTTCGAATGGGCAGAGGGTAGAAAGTGATGAGTATCGTTATGAAGAGATTGCTCAAGAAATTAAAAGGATTGAGAGAGAGGAAGCAATTATTGAGAAATTTCTGAATAAGTACAGTATAGGTCACACTAAAATCATATATGAAGAGGCTGTTAACTCTCGTTCATATATACAAGATGTTGGACGCAATTTGAATCAGTTTGATATACCTCTTTCGCCAAGGAAAATTAAAAAAATTGGTGGTCAGAAAAGCTTAGATTGGATTGCAAGGTATAATCAGGATACAAAGGGTAAACACTAAATAAATGGAAAAATTTCAAGGTCAGTTGACTATCAACAACTTTCAAAAGTGGAGCTACGTTCACGGAAATAATATACACACGAACCGACGATACACTAAGTTTACTATTTTTTCAAAAGTAGAACCTATTCATGTAGAAAACGTACATGTTGTCCTTAGGCTTCAGAATGCGAGCGAAATTGAAGAAAGTTTTCGAGTGATTGCTGAGGTTAGTGGGTACAAAGTTGGTAAAACCTCTTTTGATTTTAAGAATGATATTTGTTCATTAGATTTAGTCATTCCTTCGAAATTTTTTGTTGATGGCTGTACTATTGACTTAGTTCTTAATAGTGAAGCTTATAAGAATAAATCAGGCTTTCCTGCTTTCACTATTGCGGATATTAACTATGATGCAAGCGTTGATATCAGCGAAATTGTTTTCGGAAACCCGCCCCCTCAAATAGAGTTTGAGTTTGAAAAAGGTAGTGAACCGGGTTTGTTTGTTGTTTTTACTAGTTACGGAGTTGAAAACAAAGTTGTTGAAAATTTTGAGTTTAAACGACAATTGTCAAACTCACGCTGTTCAAAACTTTTCTTAAGAGATAATTCAAGGTATTGGTATCAAGCTGGCATTAGAGGTTTTTCTGAAAACTTAGATGATACCGTTATTGTTTTGAAAAACTTGGTTACGAAAACGCAAGGTAAAGTTACTTTTTTAGGTGTATCAATGGGGGGGTATGCGGCTTTATTGTTTGGTGCTCTTCTTAACGTCGATAGAGTATTGGTTTTCTCACCTCAAGTTAGAATTGATGAGGCGTCACTTAAGAAAATTAAAGATCAAAGATGGGCTGCATGTATCAAACAGTTAAACTCTAAATTCAAACCTATTAAAATAGATGAGTTGCTTTTAAAAAATACTAACATCCCAATAATTGATTTGTATGTTGGAAACTCAGACTTAAATGATATCGCGCACAGTAGTTATTTGGAAGATACACCAAAAGTAACAATCCACAATATCGAGACTGACAGTCACAATGTTGCAGGAGAGCTCGCAAAAAAAGGCGAGCTATCATCTATTATTTTTAGTTAGGTTAATAAATATGAATTTTTTGATTACTGGCGCGGCAGGCTTCATAGGCTTTCATGTGGCGAAGAGATTGTGCGAAGATGGCCATCAAGTGCATGGTATAGATAATTTGAATGACTATTATGATGTCAATTTGAAATTAGCGCGTTTAGAGCGTTTGAAAAAGTTTGGAACATTTACTTTTGTAAAGTTAGATTTAGCAGATCGAGAAGGCATAGCTGAACTATTCTCAACAGAAAATTTTGATCGCGTCATCCACCTTGCTGCACAAGCAGGTGTGCGGTATTCCATAGAGAACCCAATGGCTTATATTGATTCAAACTTAGTGGGCATGGCAACAATACTTGAAGGTTGTCGACACAATAAGGTTGAACATTTGGTTTATGCCTCATCAAGTTCTGTTTATGGCATGAATGAAAAAATGCCTTTCTCAACGGAAGATGCAGTTGATCACCCCGTTTCACTTTACGCCGCAACAAAAAAAGCAAATGAGTTAATGGCGCATAGTTATAGCCATTTATATGACCTGCCAACAACCGGTCTTCGTTTTTTCACTGTATATGGCCCGTGGGGGCGCCCAGATATGGCACCTTTCCTGTTTACCGATGCAATACTCAATGATCGCGAAATTAAAGTATTTAATCACGGAAAAATGAAGCGTGATTTTACTTACATTGACGATATTGTGGAAGGCATCATGCGTATTCAAGATGTCGTACCACAGCGTAATCCAGAGGACGATAACAGATCGCCATCCTCAAGCAAAGCTCCGTATAAAGTCTTTAATATTGGTAACAATGAACCGATTCCATTGATGCAGTTTATTGAAGCCATTGAAAAAGCGGCTAGCAAAGAAGCCAAGAAAAACTTCATGCCAATGCAACCTGGTGATGTACCTGCAACATTCGCCGACATTGGTAGTCTTCAAAACGAGGTAGGTTTTAAACCAAATACTGATATTGAGTATGGTATGCAGCAGTTTGTTGATTGGTTTAAATTATTTTATAAATTAGATCCGTGTGAGAGCAAAAAATAATAGGATTTCCCTAAAACCGAAAGGTTAGGTTTTGACCTAAGCTATAATTATCCAGCTAATAAAAAGTTTAGGGATTTAGCAACTCATAACTCAACCAAGAAAACAACAAGTAAGGCCTATTATCACTGTATTTGACAACGTCTACTGTTCTGGCAGTTACACTTAGAAGAAGAACAGTGACTATTGGGGGTTAAACTGTATGTAAATCAGCAGTTTAACTTCGAAGTGTAAGACTTCCCCCTCCTTGTTGTAATTTTTATAAATGGAGTGAAACAAACTACTATGTCATCCATTGTTGGTGCCCCCTTTTAGAAATGCATCGATTCAGTGTTTATTGAGCTTTAACGTTTTGCAATTCTAAAAGGTTATTTTAATAAAGTAATAAGTAATAAGTAATAGTCAATAGTTAATAGTTAATAGTTAATAGTTAATAGTTAATAGTTAATAGTTAATAGTTAATCGATAAAGAGTATTAAAAATGAAAAAAGCATTAATTACCGGTGTGACCGGACAAGATGGCTCTTATTTAGCCGAATTTTTATTAGAAAAAGGTTATGAAGTACATGGTATTAAACGCCGTGCTTCATCACTTAATACAGAACGAGTTGATCATATTTATCAAGATCCTCATGCTGCAAACCCTAAGTTTTTTTTGCACTATGGTGATTTAACAGATAGTTCAAATTTAACTCGCATTCTAAAAGAAGTGCAACCTGATGAAGTGTATAACTTAGGTGCGCAATCACACGTTGCAGTATCATTTGAAGCACCAGAGTACACCGCTGATGTTGATGCTATCGGTACGTTACGTTTATTAGAGGCGATTCGCTTTTTAGGTTTGGAGAAAAAGACAAAATTTTACCAAGCCTCTACCTCTGAGCTTTACGGTGAAGTACAAGAAATTCCGCAAACAGAAACCACGCCGTTTCACCCGCGTTCACCCTATGCGGTTGCAAAAATGTACGCTTACTGGATTGTGGTTAACTATCGTGAGTCTTACGGCATGTATGCATGTAACGGTATTTTGTTTAACCATGAATCTCCGCGTCGTGGTGAAACCTTTGTGACCCGTAAAATCACCCGTGCAATTGCCAATATTGCACAAGGATTAGAGCCATGCTTGTACCTAGGAAATATGGATGCACTGCGTGATTGGGGCCATGCGAAAGATTACGTGCGTATGCAGTGGATGATGTTACAACAAGATGTAGCAGATGACTTTGTTATTGCCACGGGTAAGCAAATTTCAGTACGCGAATTTGTTAGAATGTCTGCGCTAGAGGCAGGCATTGAACTTGAGTTTAGTGGTGAAGGTATTAACGAGATTGCAACTGTCACTGCTGTAAGCGGCGACAATGCGCCAGGCGTAAAAGTGGGTGATGTGATTGTTAAAGTCGATCCGCGTTATTTCCGCCCTGCAGAAGTGGAGACCTTATTGGGTAATCCTGCTAAAGCAAAAGCTAAGTTGGGCTGGACGCCAGAAATCACCGTAGAGCAAATGTGTGCTGAAATGGTTCAACACGATTTAGGTAAAGCTAAGCAGCACGCTATTTTAAAACATCATGGGTATGATGTTTCGGTGGCAAAAGAGTAAATTGTTGTGGATTTTAAACAACAGTTATTAGAGGAGGGGCTAATAGGCCCTTTTTCTTTAAATACCCCTGATAAAATACTGGACGATTTGGCCAGCCAAGTGATACACGAGTTTGACGTAGTTAAAAATCGCCATATTGACAACCAGTTTGTTCAAAGTGTTTTTAATGATGAAGTTTTACTTCAGAAGGTAAATCAGTTTTTTGGTGATAAATTTAACTTATGGCGCAGTAATTTTTTTGTAAAAAAAACAGGATCTGCAGAAGTTGCTTGGCATCATGACAAACATTTTGAAAATGGCAATCAGGACATAAATTTTAATGATTTAACTAGCCATTTATCAATATTAGTCGCTGTAACCGATATGGAAGCTGGCGGAGGTGTTTTTGAATATATCAAGGGCACACATATTAGTAATGGATTAGCTGAACGTGACTCAAGGCCTTTCCATTTAAGGTCAATAGATAATCATTTTATTAATTTATCTGAGTCATTAATATCCAATAAAACAACACTACCCTTGAAAAAGGGTCAGTTTGTGTTATTTCATTCGGCGTTACTTCATCGCAGTTTAGCATTCAATCATGGTAATACCCGTATATCAATGATTGGTAGACTGGCTAAAAATAACCTTGAAATTCCTGTTGAATTGGCAGATGAAAAGAGTATTGTTCCTTTTCAGCATCGTGATTGTAATCCAAACGGGTTGATTTCTAATGTATTGCCTAAACAAGCACATCGAAAAGTTGTTTTAATTACCGGGGCGAGTCGCGGTATAGGAAAAGCTTTAGCTGAGGGTTTTGCTGAGGCTAACATGAATGTTATTTTAGTCGCTAGAAATGAACAGTTACTTAAGCAAGCTTGTTTACACATTAATAGTAAAGATGCAGGCATCGCAATATATGCCGTTGCTGACATTACTGACGAAAACCAGCTAGATCTCGCTTTTAAAACCGCAGCAGAGCAATTTGGTCACCTAGACATCGTTATCGCAAACGCGGGGGTTAACCAAAGAAGTGCTTCACTTGAAGAGCTTACTTTGGCTGAGTGGCAAAAGCTATACCAGGCTAATGTGTTTGGCTTGATGTCAACGTGCAAGTTAGCTGTAGAGTATTTAAAAGCTTCAGGTGGTAATATTATTACTATTGGTTCAGCAATAGGCCATTTTGGGGCTGCAAATAATGCTGCCTATGCATCATCTAAATCTGCAAGTTGGGGTTTGACTCAGTCTCTAGCAAAAGAAGTTAGCAGTTATAATATTAACGTTAACGAACTTATACCTGGCCCAGTCAAGACTGACATGAATCCTAATGCGAAAGGCAATATGTGGAAAAATCCAACAGACATTGTTCCTTTAGCATTATTTCTAGCTAATCAAAATATTGTAAATGGGGCTACTGGGCAAAGCTTCAGCCTGAAAAGGTTATAGCTTTTCCTTTAAACTAAATGTTTCTTCATAATAAGTGAAAATATGACAATGAAAAAAGTATTTGTTGCTGGTCATCGAGGTATGGTTGGTTCAGCGATAGTAAGCCAACTTTTAAAAGATTCTGAGGTGACGATAGTTACCAGAACCAGAAGTGAACTGGACTTAACTTCTCAGCGTGAAGTACAAGAGTTTTTTGCTACTGAAAATATCGATCAAGTTTATTTAGCGGCTGCAAAGGTGGGAGGTATACATGCCAATAACACTTATCCTGCTGATTTTATTTATGAAAACTTGATGATCGAATGCAATATTATTAACAGTGCTTTTAAGGCTGGCGTAAAGCAATTATTATTTTTAGGGTCATCTTGTATTTACCCTAAGCTTGCTGAACAGCCGATGCAAGAATCTGCTTTGTTGACAGGCACTCTAGAAGAAACTAACGAGCCTTACGCGATTGCAAAAATTGCAGGAATCAAGTTATGTGAATCTTATAACCGTCAATATGGTGTTGATTACCGCAGTGTAATGCCGACCAACCTTTATGGACCTAATGACAATTTTCATCCACAGAACTCACATGTGATCCCTGCATTATTACGCCGATTCCATGAAGCTAAACTTGCCGGTGATGAACAAGTCGTTGCTTGGGGCAGTGGTAAACCAATGCGCGAGTTTTTACATGTTGACGACATGGCGGCAGCCTCTATTCACGTCATGGAACTGGATAAGGCGATTTACGAGGCCAACACTGAACCAATGCTAAGCCATATTAATGTTGGGACAGGTGTTGATTGTACCATTCGTGAGCTTGTTGAAACGGTTGCCAAAGTAACCGGTTTTAAAGGAAACATCGTTTGGGATAGCACTAAGCCTGATGGTGCGCCTCGCAAATTAATGAATGTAGATCGCTTAGCGGCGTTAGGTTGGAAATACTCATACAGCCTAGAAGAAGGCTTGAATGATGCGTATCAGTGGTTTTTAGATAACCAAGATAATTTCCGCGGGTAAATCAATAAATAAGTAAGTAAAATTATGAAAATAGCAATTGCTGGTACAGGTTATGTAGGCTTATCTAACGCGATGCTGCTTGCGCAGAATCATCAAGTTACTGCTGTCGATATTATCGAAGAAAAAGTGACACTTTTGAATAACAAGCTGTCTCCGATTGTGGATACTGAGATATCTGATTTTTTGGCAAACAAAAAATTGAATTTTACCGCTACTCTAGACAAAGAGTTGGCTTATAAAGATGCAGATTTTGTGGTGATTGCTACACCGACAGATTATGACGTAGCAAACAATTATTTTAATACTTCTTCTGTAGAGGCGGTAATTAAAGATGTAATAGCTATTAACCCTGACGCAGTCATGGTCATTAAGTCAACAGTCCCTGTTGGTTACACTGCAGGTATTAAAAAGACGTTGGGAAGCGATAACATTATCTTTTCTCCTGAGTTTTTGCGTGAAGGCAGCGCACTTTACGATAACCTACATCCATCGCGCATTATTATTGGCGAACGATCGAAGCGAGCAGAAGTCTTTGCTAATCTTTTACTTGAAGGTGCAAAGGAGAAAGATGTACCTGTGCTGTTTACTGACTCAACAGAAGCTGAAGCTGTTAAGCTGTTTTCAAACACCTATCTTGCTCTGCGAGTGGCGTATTTTAATGAGCTAGACACATATGCTGAATCACACGGTTTAAATTCTCGTCAGATTATTGAAGGCGTAGGTTTAGACCCTCGAATTGGTAAGCACTACAACAACCCATCTTTTGGTTATGGTGGTTACTGTTTACCAAAAGATACTAAGCAATTACGCGCTAATTTTGATGATGTGCCGAATGAGATTATTGGTGCCATTGTAGACGCAAATCGAACACGCAAAGATTTTATCGCGGATTCTATTATTAAGCGTAATCCACAACGTGTTGGCATCTACCGTTTGATTATGAAAGCAGGGTCAGATAATTTCCGTGCTTCGAGCATCCAGGGGATAATGAAACGCATTAAAGCTAAAGGCATCGAAGTGGTAGTGTATGAACCTGTACTTAATGAGCCTGAGTTTTTTCATTCAAAAGTTATGACGGACCTAGATGAATTTAAAGCCAGTTGCGATGTTATTGTCTCTAACCGTATGGTAGATGAGATCAAAGATGTTGCCGATAAAGTTTATACTCGAGACCTATTTGGCAGCGATTAATTTTTCATTGTTATAATTTAAGGCGCAAACGTAAAAGTTATACCTGCCGATTAGTCTAAACGTGGTTATTTAAATTATGATGGGGGTAGCTTTTCGTGGCAATTAAGACTCAAAGTACAGCTATGTCAAAAGAGGTTGTTAATATACTTCGTGACACAGCTGTGCAGCTTGAAACCAAAAACTTGCTCTTAGCTCGATCTATAATGGAAATGGCAAAATTAGGTAGGCCTGATGGACCTTTTATTACTCAGCGGTTGGATGAGTATAATGAGTTATTGGCGTCTACTGATGCTTTGCCATCTAAAAATATTCAGGTTGTGTTTTCTTATCCGAGAAGTGGCAGTACTTTTTTGCTACGTGAACTTGCCGGTTATTCTAATATCAGCATTGCAATGGAGCCATTTCACCAGTTTGAAAATGTTAGGCATAAACAGATTGATACGTTTCTGAAAAGCAGTAGCGAACTTAGTGAATTTGATAGGCAAAATTTTACACATCAGTTGGTCACCCATGCTCGTGAAGACGTTTCACTGTATTTGAAAGTAATTGACTCTTCCATAAGCTCTGAAAATGTTGCGTTTAAAGTGTTTCCTGGCCACCTAGAAAAGCCACAGCTAAGTTACCTAATTAAACATACATCCAAACCAATCCTGCTTTACCGAAATTTATTACATTCTTATATTTCAGATGTGATAGCAACGGAATCTAATCGGTATGCCAATACAGATACATCAGAGATTAAAATCTCTTTTAACGAGAAAGATTTTGTCACTCGTTCTCGTAAAATACTGGGTTTTATGAATACGGTGAAGCGAAAGTTGCGATTGCTTGATATCAATTTTTCGACTATGCATTACGAAGAGCTCGCAATGGTGAGTTCAGAAAAAAGTTCAGAAAAACGCGACGAATATTTATCAAACAAATTTGCTGTGAAATTTGAAATGCCCAGCAATACACATCAGTCCCTGAAAAAGCAAGACTCTAGAGGGTTAGCTGTCGAAAAAGTCACAAACCCTGAAAAAATGATGGCATGCTTACACCGAATGGGGCTTACTGACTTAAACGATAATACGACTAAAATGACAGAGCGTTATAGCCGTATTCTAAGTTAACCAAATACTTTCAACCTAAATAGACAAAGACATGTATTTAGATAAACCGATTTTTACAACCGTCATCAATTCTACCCCATTGGTGTCCATCGATTTACTCATCGAAAACTCACAAGGTCAGGTTTTACTTGGTCTACGTAATAACCGTCCTGCAAAAGGTTTTTGGTTTGTACCTGGTGGCCGAATACAAAAAAATGAAAAGTTAGACGATGCCTTTAAGCGCTTATGTTTTGAAGAGCTTGGTATTAAGCATGCTCGCCAAAAGGCTGAGCATCTTGGTCCTTTTGAGCATTTTTATGATGACTTTGTGTTTGGTGAAGAAGTATCTACCCACTATGTCGTGCTGGGATACAAAATTGTGGTAGATCTTGATATTGACGCTTTACCGCAAAAGCAGCATGGCCAATATCAATGGTTTGACAAAGAAGCCATGCGACAAGATGAAAAAGTTCATATACACAGCAAATGGTATATTTGATTCGAAGATCATTTTTTTCCACAAATCTTTCAAAGATCAAACTATAGAAAGTTCTTGCTTTTAGCCCTTAAGGCTTCAAAATCCGCTATAGCATTCCGTAATTTAAACTATAATTTAAACTGTAATTAAATTCTTATTTAAACTGTAATTAATACCCAACCTCCAGTGAGATTCAAATGACCGAACAACAAACAACAAAAATTGAAGATTACCAATTCTTTATTGATATTGTCTCACCAGAGCTAATTTCTGGCTGGGCATTTTACCAGGGCGGCGATCATAAAGCACATATCGAAGTACGTAGCGGAGAGACGACACTTTGGAGTACTATGGCAGATAACGTGCGTGAAGATTTGCAGCAAGCTGGCTTTGGAGATTGTGCATTTAGTATTACCCCTAATATTAAGGTGCTTGTTGGCAATATTGAGTCTGTTGATATTTATATTGATGGTCATAAAATAAATGAAGCACCGTTCCCCTTGGTGATGCAAGCTCTTAACCTTGATGCATATACTTGTCACATTGATATCAACGAAGGTGATAAGGTGAATGGTTGGGCACGCTATAATGACAACGATACTCACCGTGTTGAAGTGTCATTGCAGGTTGGTGATGCCGTTTTAGGTCGCGTGATTGCAGATAATATGCGTCAAGATCTCGCGGATGCCAACATTGGTGATGGTCAGTATGGTTTTCAGATGAGCCTAGACCTTGCTATGTTCCCTGCTGCCACTGTTAATGCTGATGTTTACGTTGATGGCAAGCTTTCTCAACTTCCTGCTGTTGAACTCTCTGTCGCGCAAGAAGCGGTTGACCGTGCAAAATTCTTGACTGAGTTTGCTGACCAAATTGGTAGTTTTGAGCAGCTAGTAGAAAAAGAGAGCCAACGCTTAGCTGAGCAAATTAATAGTAACACTGCAGAAGACCAGCAGGTTTCTTTGAATACAGTGACCAATGTTGCGATTCAAAACATCGCTGAACTTTCAGCAAGGCTTCATGTTCTTGAGCATGTGGTGTCTAAAAAACTGTAACCATTCATTTTATCTGTATACAGGCTTGTGACTAAGTGGTCATAGTTTATTCGGGTTAACAATAGTGAATAACGATTTATATTATTTTGACCATCGCTATTGTTTATCCCTAAGACCCATTAGCGAATAAGCTTTATTAGCAAGTAAGAACTGTGAAACAAGATATAAATAAAATCATTAAGTTAAACCAGTTAGAGCTTGGCAATATAAGGACTAGTAGTGACTGACATTTCAACGATTTCGCAGGTGAAAGGTTTTATTGATACCTTGGATGCGGGGCGTATTCGTGGTTGGGTCTTTGACCCAAAGAATGAAGGAGAGCGAGCTAGATTTTATGTGGCGCTTGATGGCATGGTGATCACCCAAGGTATCGCTGATTTGTATAGGCAAGACCTGGAGCAAGCGGGATTTGGTACCGGACATTGCAGTTTTTCTATTCCTTTCACATTGCCTTTCGAAGCTGTAGCAGGGAAAAAGCTCACTTTGCTTGATAAGGATGGACGCCTTATTGATGGTGCTCGTCTAGAGGTCGCAACCCAAACTCCCAATGTTACAATGAGCCTGGAGGCTTTAACTAGTCATCAATTAGCGTTTATCTATAACGGTGAAGTCGATCTAAACACGAGTGTTATTTTGAGTGTCGATGGAGTACCAACTTCTTCTCAAGACGTGATACTTCAAAGCCAAGGTGTTGATAAACGATTCTTAATTCCTTTACCTTCGACAGTAGAACGTGGAAAAGAAACTTCATTTCAACTGGCTGTAGTCGGCTCGCCTTGTGTTGTTTGGCAAGAGACTCTTTTTGTTGCAGCATTAAGTGGCGATAGCCACTTTTTAGTCCCTGAGTTGGAGATTCCTAAATTAACGCCTAAACCACTGCAAGCTTCTAAAAACGAAGCTGCGTTCGGTACATCGCGTGAAAAAATGCTTTTTTCAGCTTATGCTGCATCAATCAAGCAAGTTCGAGCTGACAACTCACAAATACTCTCTAATGCATTAGCGATTTCATTGGGCTCTAAGGAACATGACTTAGTATTACCAAATGTGGATGCGCCTGAGGTGACTATCGTTTTGCCACTATTTTTAGCAGAAGAGCGGTTATCGTCTATGGTTAGTTCTGTTGTTTTGGCAACAGAGCCCATGACCTATCAAATTATTTGGATAACGAATACCCACCAACATTGTGATATTGCTAATTTGGTTGTCGTACAGGCGCAAGCTGGCATGAATGAAGCGGCTGCACTTCATCAAGCTTTAGTTAGTGTGGCTGCCAAAGCGACTATTGTATTGCCAAGCGAAGTCGATATATCTTGTTCCTGTATTGCGCAAATTAAGCAAGCGTTGCATAAGCCTTATGTCGGTTTTGTAAGCACTAAGCTTGTTGATTTTAACGGTCAATTGATAGACCGTGAGGTTAGGGGGAGATTTGACGGTGCCCTTAAACATGCTCTTGAACATAAGGCTGCACAATCAGCTAATCATTGCCAAAACAGTTATTTTAGAGCCGTTAATTACGCACTCTTTTCAGTAACAGGCTACAAAACCGCTCTGATTAAGGCATTGCCAAAACCAGATAGCGCTACCAGCGCAACTGATATGTTTGTTTATTGGCAAAAGATAATTAATCAAGAACAACTTGGTGGCTATTGTTTGGCGCATGCATATGCATTGTCTCAAGTTTCGCGCCAAGAGTGGCTGCCTATTGTTTCTAAGCAATATCAAGTTTTGGAAAATCAACAAGGTGAAAACTCTAATCAACCGACCTTAAGTGTAACTGGGCAACCCATCCTAGGTACAGTGGTCATGATTGATGCGCAAACACCAACACCAGATCACGATGCTGGTTCCTATGCCGCAGTTGAAGAAATCAAATTGATTCAATCGCTTGGTTATCATGTGGTATTTATACCTTTAGCTTTTACATATCGACAAGCGTATACGGCTAGGTTACAAGAGTTAGGCGTAGAGGTGTGTTATGCACCTTATTATTCATCTATTGGTGACTTGTTGTGTGAGAAGTTGAAACAGGCTGATGCCGTTTATATCACGCGGTATTATGTCGCTTCTCAGTATATCGATTTTATCAAGGTTCATGCGCCATCTCTGCCTATTTTATTCAATAATGCCGATTTGCACTTTTTACGTGAAATCCGTAGTGCACTTGCAGTTCCCTTGAGCAGTGATGCTAGTAAGCAAAAACGTGAAGAGCTGTTGCAGCAGGCACAGCTGACTAAGGTAAATGAACTGAGTGTGATGGATGAGGTCGATGTGATTCTCTCGTACAATGAGCATGAGCATGCGGTTATTACTTCTCACTTGCTAGAGCAAAATAAAATATTTACCTGCCCGTGGGTTTTACATCCGAAATCGACTCATTGTCAGTTTGAAGCCAGTAATGGCATAGCTTTTCTTGGGGGGTATAAACACCAGCCAAACGTAGAAGCGGTAGAGTATTTTTTTGAGAATATTTTCCCTAAGTTGATGGAGTCTGATCCAAGCATTATTGTCAGTATCTATGGCAGTAATATGCCTGAGTCGTTCAAGCGCTATGAGCACCCCAATGTAGAGCTTGTTGGTTTTGTAGAAAACTTAGATGACGTTTTTTTGCGTCATCGTATCTTTATTGCGCCTCTGTTATCAGGGGCTGGAATTAAGGGCAAAGTGTTAGAGTCCACATCTTATGGCATACCCAGTGTACTTTCTCCAATAGCAGCTGAAAGTACTGGATTAGTTCATCAGGTCAATTCATTGATTGCAAATACTCCAGAGGAGTGGGTTCAGCAAATAAAAATGCTCTATAACGACCATATCCTTTGGAATAAGTTATCTGCTCATGCTATCAGTCTTGCTAATGAACGGTATTCTTCTGATAATGCATTACTTAAAATGAGTCATGCATTTCGTTATGCAGGTTTAAAAACCACTGTTACTTAATAATTACTTAGGAAAAGTTACATAAATGAATTTAAAACTTCTTGGTGCTGCAATACGTATTATCCCGAAAAGAATGCAAGGGAGAGCCCTGGTAAAAGCATTAAATTACATTTTAACAAGCCAGCCTATAAACTTAGTTAACAATACTAAACTAAGAGTGGCAATAAATGATTTAAACCGGGAGTGGTGGTTTGTATTTGAAAATGAAAAGTTTTCGTTTTTACCCAATAGCCCTGCAAATGGGATGTCTAATGACTTAGCCGTTTCAATGAGTGCAGACATAGAGACGATTTTATTACTTAAAGATGATGAGGCCATTAAGTGTTTCATTAATAAAGAAAAGCTAATATTTGATGGTGCGCAAAAAGATGATTTTATTGGAATGCTTAAAGGTATTCCACAAAACAAAATTGATGAGTTAATTGAACGAGGTTATGGTTTTTTAAAGTTGAAAAGACCGCCTAGGCTAGATATTAACTCCGTCAGTATAACTGATGTACGAACACCTAAAGATGTGGAATTTCTGCGTGATGAAGCTATTAGGCTAGAAAATGATGACTTAAAAAAAGCGTTAGCGTTGATGGAAATTGCGTTTAAGGCTAGACCTGAAGGACCTTTAATACGCCGAAAAGTTAAAGAATATCGCGCAAAGGTTTCATCGCTGCGCTAGACATAAACAATTAAATGTAAACCGTTCTAAAAGGATAGGCAATTGATTAACAAAGTTGTAAGAAAAATCAAATCTAAATTAGTTAGTACTCCAACCGCTGAAATAGAGGAGTATCATTTTAATATTGATGTTTCATTTAATCATATCGTCAGTGGTTGGGCATACAAGAAGTCAAACCCAGAACAGCGAGTGCATGTTGCCTTTAAAGAAGGTGATAACCTTTTTTGTGAGGTTATGGCGGATCAAGAAAGAGAAGACCTAAAGTTAGCAGGTTTACCAGTAGACTCTTGTTCATTTGAAGTTGCCCCCGATTTACCTCAACAAACCTTAACTCCGGTTTTTGCTGACTTATATTTAGATGGCATTAAAGTTAATGTTTCACCTATAGTATTTAGTGCTAGTTATGATGAGTTTATTAAAAACATTAAACAAGAAGGTGTTATTTAGATTTATCAGACATTGTGACTTTTTACTGTGGTCAACTAGCATTGGCCACAGCCTTGTTTAAAAATATTTTTAATCAATTGATTATAAGTTAAAAATTTGTTCTTCCGCCCGCGAAGCTAACATTAAAGCCTTAACGAAATAGTTTGCTATGATGTTGCTGTTTTGCTGTAAGGGGCGGTTTTTTATCGGGCGTAACTGACTGGTCCGAGGGCTGGTGTTATTGCCTTTGCAGCTCTAGGCTCATTAATGGCTTATTTCTATTTAATAATAGATTTGTTCTATTTAGATTATCTATTGTTACAAGGCTCGATTTAGCTAATATTATTTCAATTAGGATTATTTAAAACTCTCTACCAAACCTAAGGATGGGTTATGCAAATTATTCACCATGGCGCAGTGACAGGCGTTACCGGATCATGTCATGAGTTAGTAATTGATGCCGCTAACAGCTTATTAGTTGATTGTGGTTTATTTCAAGGTGCTGAGACATCAGGCAATACTAATCAATATCAACTTGCTATCGAATTTGATGTTAGCAATGTGCAGGCACTATTGGTGACCCATTGCCATATCGATCATGTGGGGCGAATTCCTTATTTACTGGCTGCAGGCTTTACTGGCCCCATTTATGCTTCAACTGCCACCGCGGCTCTATTGCCCATGGTTATTGAAGATGCGCTTAAAGTCGGTGTGACTCGTAATAAAAATATGATTAAGGCCTGCCTTAATCGCTTATCAAAGCAAGTCGTTGCAGTACCATATCGTCAATGGCAATTATTACCCGAAGTTGATACACATCAGGTAAAAATTAAATTCCAACCAGCAGGTCATATTCTAGGTTCTGCTTATATTGAAGTCGATGTATTACCAGTTAGTGACATCGATTCATCTGCTGCTTCACCAACTCGCCGTTCCCTCAATAAATCCAATGAGGCTGAGTCGAACTCACATTCTGAGTCGGACAGTGGGCTTGTTTCAACGCTTATTTCAACACCTGTCTCAACGCCTAAAACTCATATCAATTTTTCCACAGGTGTTTCCGTTAAGGGGAATAAGTCGATACGGATTGTTTTTTCTGGTGATTTAGGAGCTACGTACACCCCTTTGTTGGCGGCTCCTCGTAGCCCATATCGAGCTGATGTCGTGGTGATAGAAAGTACCTATGGTGATCGAGTTCATCAAGGGCGTAAAGCGCGCCAGCAACAATTGCAGGCGGTGATAAAAAAAGCCATCGCAGATAAAGGCATTGTGATTATTCCTGCATTTAGTATTGGTCGAACTCAAGAGTTATTGTATGAAATTGAGCAAATTATTAGCCGCAGTGGTGACAAGCAAATTTCACAGTTGGAGGTGATAGTTGACTCACCAATGGCTGCTAAATTTACTGACCACTATAAAAAATTCCAATCTTTATGGGATGCAGAGGCTAAGCGGGTGGTGCGCGAAGGGCGTAACCCACTTGATTTTGATAGCTTATATACGGTCAATTCCCATCAGGAGCATTTGGCCACTATTGATTATTTAGCTAAACGGAACAAAAGCGCGATTGTTATTGCTGCTAGTGGTATGTGTGCGGGTGGCCGAGTCGTCAATTATTTAAAACGTTTTTTATCCGAATCTAGCACAGATGTTTTATTTGTCGGCTATCAAGCTAAAGGTACTCCAGGTCGCGATATCCAGCGCTTTGGTCATGCAAATGATGGTTATGTCATGCTAGATGGTCAAAAAGTTGATATAGCAGCTAATATTCATACTATTTCAGGTTACTCAGCCCATGCAGATAAGGCTAATTTAGTTAACTATATTAAACGTATTAGAGTTGGCCCTGAAAAGGTCATCATTGTGCATGGTGATGATGAAGCCAAAGCAAGCTTGAAAAATAGTTTAATGCCGTTGGTTGGCGAGGTAGTAATCGGTGTTTAGTGTACCGGTGTTTAACGTATTAGCACCTAATCTGTGGTAGATATGCGCTAACGTTAGATAAACACTTACTGTGCTCACATGCATCAATGAGTCCAAGGCTAAAGTGCTTACTAAGATTGACCCATTAAAACATTTTAGTATATTATTCGCGCACTTATATATTTCAAGGATGAAAATAATGCGTTTTTCCGCATCTACGTTTGCTTTTCTATTTAGTTCAACTCTTGCAATAACTTGCCCATCAGCAATCGCTGAACCATTCCATGTCTCAGATGGAATTAAACTCGCGGCTGATGTCAATAATGATGGTATCTCTGACTTTGCACTGTATGGTGCCAGTGTCACACTCTTTAAATATGATGTTATTTCTGGCGCTGATGGCGTAAAACTTACTTCGTTTTCGTTTCCTGATCCAGATTCATTTGCTCATGCAAAATTTCATTGGGTCGCTGATCGCGATAATGATGGTGTTCAAGATATTGGATTATTTGGTTTAAATACCACCACGGATAAATATCAATTTGTTTTAAAGAGCAGTAAAACGGGTGGCAGTTTAGGTACTTGGACCTGGAATAATACGCTTTTTTTACCTGAGTTTAATGAGATTGATGACATTACCTTGGATGGAATGCCCGAGTTTGGTGTTTTAGGTACTCATGTTGCAAATTCAACTTTGCAGCTTCAAGTTCGTGATGGAAAACTAAAAAGTCCAGTGGCCACTTTTAAGTGGCCTAATATTTGGGATGACCCGCGTGTGGTGACTATGTCGGATGTCACTGGTGATAGTATTCCAGAGGTTGCAATATATGGGGTGAACAAGCGCCGCGGTAATGGACAACTTTTTGTTTACGATGGTGCATTAGCCACTAATAAATTGGATGTTTATAACTGGGGTAAACATTGGGGGAATACTTCTTTATATCAATTAGAAGATATTGACGGTGATGGTACTAATGAGTGGGGGCAATTTGGTAAGCGCCACGATGATGGCCGCTATCAGATGCTGATGAAAAGAGGCAGCAGTAAAGTTGGCGTGTTGCGGACGTTAACCTGGAACACCACCATGAATGTGGACAAACCCGTGTTATTGGACGATATAACCAATGATGGTATTCAGGAAGTTGCACTGGCACAGTTTGATGTTGACCTAAGGTTTAAAATTTTAATTAATGATGGACGTTTACCTAATAAGCGCATAAAAAATATTTCATGGCCGATGAAATGGCTGCCTTTTGCTCGTCTTGTACAGTTACATGATATCGATGGTGATGGCGTGGGCGAAGTTGGTTTGTTAGGGCCAGATATCAGCACAGGTAATATTGTGTTAAGCATTAAAAGCTTAGTGACAGGTAAAGAACTGACTCAATATACATGGGATAAACAGTGGACGAATGGTTTTACTCAACTTGAAATATTTGATGCCAATAATGACGGTGTGCTTGATTATGCTTTAACCGGCTATCAGGATCTTAGTTTCTTTGAGCGAATTTCTGTTATTAGCGGTACCAGTGATCGCGCTGTTATTTTTGATAAAATTGTCGGGCAAGAGCGGGCGACGTTGAGTTCTTTTTTAACCGCAACATACGATACTGATTTCCGTTATATTACATCATTTAATGATGCGCTTAGGGCTAATGATAATGTAGAGCCGCTTTTATTCGATGGGGATTTACTACATTATGGCGCTGAGGAGGTTTTACCTTATACCGTCAATAATAGTTTATTAACCTTACATCATGATGACGGTGATGAAGAGATAAACTTCACCTATGTCAGTGATGAATTTGGCGTATCCTTATCACCTGACGCTGAATTATCGTTGTTTACTCAATCGAGTTTCAACTTAACGTCTGATGATAAGTTCGATGAATCAATGATATCGGGAAAGATATTCTCATATCTAATGGACGACTCAGGTGCCAATTCAACATTTTCAGAGCCATTAGGGTTTTACATTACCTTTTACGCTACTGGTCTGGCATTCGTTGGTGCAGAATCTATTGTTGTGCCCTGGTCAATTGATAGTCAAGGTCGTTTAGTCATTGCGTTATCTGAACATAATGGAGATGACGATTTGGTGTTTTCTCGTTATGTCGATGATGGAAATCTGTTTGTGATTAAAGATGAAAGTCGCAATGATAAACCCTTGCTAATGTCCGAAGATTTAACATTGATGACGACTTTACACAATAACTGGCTGATAGCAGATTAAGTTCAATTAAGGCTGTAAGCCTTTTGTAAATGAAATAAATAAAAACGCTCCCTTGTGGAGCGTTTTTATTTGAGGCCTGCATTGTATGAACTTTTGGGTACTGCGCTAGCGGATTATTGCTCTAGCTATCCAGTTGCTTGGTTATTTAAAGGGCATGTAATGCTAGCGGGTTAAAATATTGGCTGCTGGCAAATATTCATAATATTTCGAGTTATTTTTTTATATTGATAAATCATTACCAGCACCACAAGTAAGCGCTGTTGTACTAAGGGCTTAAACTTCAAGTTACATTAGCTAGTTCTATTTCAATTAAATACCAGCACCGCAGGATGTTGCGTTCTTTTTCGGGAGGCGTCGCTTGGGTGTTGCTCTGGCGTTGCTCGGGTGTTGCCGAGGTGTAGCTGTGAGTGTAGACTATTAATGTTTTAACTTTTGCAGTTAACCTTAATCTTAATAAGGATATAGTAATGAATATATCAAGGATGATGCTTGCAGGCTTAGCGCTTGCGATCACAGCCCCCACTAGCGCCAATAATTTAAACTCTAGTGTACAAGAAGCGCTCTTAGCATCTCAAGATTTTGCAAAAAAGCAAGGTCAGTTTTTTTCTTCAAAAAATAGTCCTACATCTCATCAAGCAATAGCGTTTTCAAACCACACTATTTCAGTTGCTAATCATAAAAATCAATCACAAGTTAATGCGAATGGGCTTAGCTTTAGCAATGATGAGATAGCAGGTCAAAGCTATATTTTAATTGAAGATACCAAAGAGGGCTATGCACCTCGAGGTGGTGGAGCATTTAGTTTTAACGCAGATGGCACTGGTATAGCAGGTTTTGATGAATACCTCTGGTTTAGTGACGATAGTATTAGTTGGGAAGTCGTTAACGATAATCTGCATCTTACTAGTACGCCGAAAACTGAAGAGGAAATGGATTGGTATCCTTATACTTATATTGCTGAAATATATGGGCAAGAAATTGCGGATCATTTAATTGCTAAAAACGATGCTGGTGAGATTTCATGGCAAATTAGCTTTGAAGAAGAAGTTTATTTTGATGCAACTTTTGAAAAGTTATCAGTCACGGGTGCTCATTCACGTTTAAAGGTCTCTGGTACTGATTATTCTAAACTGATTATCCCAGACGAGTGGGAGTGGAATGAGTCAACCATTGATGGTGTCGAGAACTTCGATATAGAAGAGAATTGGTATACGACTTCAACGAGTTTATTTGTAAATGAGACGGCTGAATCTTTATCAGGCGAATGGCTAATTGATTTATATCAGGGTTTTAGTAACCAACAAGTCAATCCGGAAGATTTTACTTATGGCATTTTAGGTGAGCGTTTAACATTAAATCAAAATGGTTCAGTCACAGATTCCCATTCTGGGAATGACTATACTTGGTCAATTCTCAATGGTGAACTGACACTTACCTCTGGCGATAGTCGATTTGTGATTAAACCAGTGCTTCAGGTCAATAAAGCTTATTTAGCTAATGTTGAGCAATATGAAAATGGTAATTTAGTTAGAGTTTTTAACGGACAACTAGCAAAATTTGATAATAGTTTTAGTGAGTTTACCGATAAAATAGTAACGGAGTTACCTAATGTTTGGTTGTCAGGCATGAATCTCTCCTCATTAGAAGCTTGGGATGGCGACAAGCCTAGTTTTGACTATGGCTGGGGATATAAGTTTCTTGATGATGGTACTTTTTATCGGGGTATTAGCGCTGATTATGAATTTAGTGACACTTTTAGCTTTGGTCAAAAGTGGAATTACACTATTAATGAACATGATGTTGTAACCTCTATAGAAGAAAATTATTATCAACTTTCCTATCGCGAGCGGCATTGGGAAGTGCTATCTGTTGATGATGAAGGTAAAGCGCTGGTTTTTGAATATTCGTATAGAAGTTACGATTATAATGATGATGGTATTATAAGCTCTGATGAAGTTCAGAATTTCATTCCACCACGTTTAAACTCGATGGTACTACTTGATTTAACCCTATTCCCGGAGGCTTGGGATTCATTACCTGATACTGACGGCGACGGCCTAAATGATTATCAAGAAGAAGAATATGGAACTTCACCCACTAATCCTGATTCAGATAACGATGGGATTAATGATGGTGATGAAATTGCATTAGGTTTAAACCCATTATCGCAAGATTCAGATGGCGATGGCTTTACTGATGGTTTTGAACGTGAGCAAGGAACCGATCCTAATTCTGCCGTATCCAAGCCTGGTTCTACAACTATGTCATTTAGTTCAGCAGAATTAAATAACGCTAAGGTTGCATTACTTGCTAATGCTCAGGAAGGTTGGCTTCAAAATTCTGGTATAGCGCTTCAGTTAAGTGAGGATGGTTCTGGCTCAATGAGTGATGGTTGGCTAGAGAGCTTTACTAGTAATTCAATTTCTTGGTCTATTTTGGATGGTCAATTAAGGTTGTCTACTGCTGATAGCAGTATTAGCAATTGGTATCATATATATCCATTTGAAGATATTGCGATACGTTATGGTCAGGAGGTTGCTGATTGGTTAATAAATGCTGCAGATAGCGGTCTGATAGAGTATTCATTTCAATTAGAAGAACATATTGAAGTCACTGAGCGTATTTACACTAAAAATAATCAAGTTGATGATACGTTAGAAGTTATAGAGTCTATTAATAGTGAGACCACACTAATATTCCCAGAAAGCTGGGGTTGGACTGATGAGGCACCTAGCTTTAACACGTTATCAGAATCCATTATGCAATGGCATACTGATATTTCAGGTCCATTTGACGCATTGTCAGACAGCGATGTAGTCGGTACTTGGAGTGTGCTAGCACCTACAGAATTGACATATGGTCCTGTTCGTGGTGGTTATACCGTTAATGGTCTGTTTGTTAATGAATTAGTATTAGATAATGATTCAACTGCAGGGTTTGACTCTACTGTGGCAGCAGTGTTTGATTCTAATGTGTACACTTGGTCACTAGATAGCGGTGTGCTGGAACTTACCTCTGGGGATAACCTAATAAAAGTTACTCCATTTAAACAACTAGAGAAGCAATACCTTGCATATTATGAAATGTATGACAGTGGTAATTTGATTTATAGCTATGTTGCTCCTTTGGCAAAATTTGATAACACCTTTACTCAGTTAACACAAAATATAGCTACACAGCTACCTCAGATTTATTTTGCAGGCATTAATGCTAGCTTTATTGAAACGTGGGACGGTGATAATTTAAAGTTTGATAGCATTTTTGGGTATCAATTCCGCAATGATGGAACAATGCGCCGTGGTATTGGTGGTAGCACAGATTATGACACTGGCGAAAACTTCCTTTCTATGGGGCAAGAGTGGACTTATGAGGTTGTTGGTAACACCATTGCTATGTCATATATCACTGCAGATATTAACCGGATGCGAACCTGGGAGGTTTTATCCGTAGATAAAAATGGCCGTGCAATCGTATTCGAGAGTTCTACATATGCAAGGGACTTAAATTATGACGGTATTATCAGTCCTGATGAAGATGGTTTTTATATTGCTCCGCGTATCAACACCCTCGAGTTATTGGACCTCAGTCAATACCAAGATGAATGGAACGCATTACCAGATAGTGATGGTGATGGCCTAAATGACCATCAAGAATATGATTACGGTACAGACATGTACAATAGTGATTCAGATTTTGATGGTATCTCAGACGGTGACGAAGTTTTAGCGGGTTTAAACCCATTAGATCCAACAGATGCATTGGCAGATAATGATGGTGATGGTTTAACCAATGCTGAAGAAATTGCGTTAGGCACAGATGTGAATAATGCTGATACCGATATGGATGGTGTGTCTGATTTTGATGAACGAAATGCTGGCACTAACCCGTTAGATGCTGATGATTATCCAACTCCTGTATTAACCACTATGTCTATTGCTGATATCACTAATGATGGTGCGAGCGATGTTTTAGGCTATTACATGCAAGCTGGTGTCATTAATGTTGAGGTGTTTTCAAGTAATGACTATGTGTCATTAAACACTTTCTCAATCAGTCACAGCCTTGATAACCCACAATTACACTTGCTTGAAGACAATAATGGTAATGGTAGTAATGAACTTGGAGTATTTGGCTTTAATTCTGAGGTAAGCCGTTATCAACTGTTTGTTTATGATATTGAATCAGGTAATCAATTGTCTGTTTTCAATTGGCCTGCAACCTTGTTATCAGCAGACTTTGTTGCTTTAGCCGATTTAAGCGGTGATGGTGTGCAAGAGTATGCAATATCAGGGGTTCACTCTGGTAATGGTACCCGTCAGTTAGTGGTTAAAAACGGTGCAACTCGAGGTGCTTATGCCACATTCAAATGGCCTAACCAATGGTTAAACCCGACGTTTGTCACCATGACTGATATCACAGCTGATGGCGTTCCTGAAGTTGCTTTATATGGTCAGCATGAACGTTTAGATAAAGGACAATTATTTGTCTACGATGGCGCATCTGCATCAACTAAAATTGACGTTTATAACTGGAATAAACTCTGGACTAACATCCAGTTACTTGAAATGGATGATGTTGACGGTGAAGGTACCCTTGATTGGGGCCAGTTCGGGCAACGTAAAGATGACGGCCGTTACCAATTAGTGGTTAAAAAAGGCCACGATAAACGCGGCGTAATTAGAACCTTTAGCTGGCCAAATGATTTAGTGGACGTTAAACCACTATTGGTTGCGGATAGAACCGGAGATGGTGTTCGTGAAGTTGCTGTAACGGGTACTAGCTCAGTTACAGGTAAGCAATTCTTGCGCATCAACGACGGTAAACTGGCTAATCAACGTATTGCTAATTTTAGCTGGCCAAGTAATTGGGAGAACAGTCAGATTGTAGAATTAGGCGATCTTGATAATGATGGCTTTAACGAATTTGCTTTATTGGGTTATTTGAAAACTAATGGCAATGTGCAGCTGATTGTTAAAAATGGTCAAACAGCGACAGAACTAGGTCGTTATACATTAACCGGCGACTGGCGTGATGTGTCAGTTTCTAGCTTTAAAGATGAAAATGATATGTTCATTACCATTACTGGAGTGGATCAAGCGAATCTATCTAATAAAGTCACTTTACTGGATAATAGTTTAACTGCTGTTGGAACTTATATTTTGCAATAACTTTAAATTATAGTTAATTAATAAAGGCGCTTCGGCGCCTTTTTTATTTATGAACTTGTTAAATTTGTTGCTTTTTGAGAGGGTGGCAATTAGGATCTTGATTCTATTTAAAACAAGGATGTATAAATGAAATTCTCCGTTATTTCTCTTTTTTGCTGCTCTTTTTATAGCGTTTCAATTTGTGCCAATATTGGTGAAATTGCGACTGATATGGATAAAGTTCGATTACTTGCTGATGTAAACCAAGACGGTGTTGTTGATTGGGCATCATACAATGATGCTATGGGGGCACCTAAATTTGAAGTCTTCTCAGGTCAAGATGGTTCGTTTTTAAAGTCTTTTTTATTTCCTAGCCATTTTATTGAAGATAGCTTTCATTGGGTGAGTGATCGCACTGGAGATGGTGTGAATGATGTTGGACTCTTTGGTTTTAATCCCACACTTAATAAATATCAATTTATTTTAAAAAATAGTGCAACTGGTGACACTATTTCTACGTGGAGTTGGAATAATAACGTAAGTGATGCGGTATTTAATGAGCTTGAAGATCTAACACTCGATAATATCTCTGACTTTGCAATTTTAGGTATTCACCGCGCAAATGGAACCGTACAACTACAAGTTCGAGACGGGAGTTCACGTAGTCAGGTTGCTACATTCAAATGGCCAAATAATTATGTAGAGCCAAGAGTCGTCTCCATGTCTGATGTGACTGGTGATAATATTTCCGAAGTTGCTTTATATGGGCAAAATAAAAGGCTAACAAATGGGCAGTTATTTGCATATGACGGAAATAACCCAAGTAATAAAATTGATGTTTATAATTGGGTTAAAAATTGGGACGAAATTAATTTAATTCCATTACAGGATCTTGATAGTGACGGAACCCTAGATTGGGGCCAGTTTGGCCAACGCAGGGACGATAAACGTTACCAATTAGTGATTAAAAAAGGCAGTAGTAAACTTGGTACAATTAGAACTCATTCATGGAGTACCAAAATATTGAGTGGTGAATTACTCACTTTATCAGATATTACTGGTGATGGTTTTGATGAAGTCGCTGTAACTGGCTATGATTATACCGATGGGAAATTCAAAGTTTTAATTAATGATGGTAATGGGCCTAATGAACGTCTAAAAAACATTTCTTGGCCCAATAAATGGTTACCAGGTTCTAAAGTTATAAAATTACATGATATCGATGGTGACGGTATCAATGAAATTGGATTATTAGGTACAGACAGCAATAGTCTAATAACAAAATTATCTATCAAAAGTATTGTTACTGGCCAGCAATTACTTTCGTACCAATGGAGTGGGGTTTGGGCTGATTTTCATATTGAATCATATGATGCCAACAACGATGGTGTGTTAGATATTGGGCTAGCTGGCTTGGTAGGCTATACACAATTATCCCGTATTGTTGTTAAAGATGGCACAGATAGCAACCTGACTCTTATTGACAAGACATTAGACTCTCCCTTGGTTAGTCTTGATTCATTTTTATCGGCAACGTCAGATCAAGATTATCGATTTTTTACTTCCTTTAACAGTGCTTATCGAGCAACAGACTCTGTTAGTGAGTTGTTTTTCGATGGGAAAAATGTGCATAGTGATGACGTGGTAATGCCGTATACAATTGAAGGCAATAGTTTAACCCTCGAACATAGTAGCGCTAATCATGAAATCCACAATTTCTTATATGTTAATAGTAATATTGGGGTTTCACTTGTTGATACGGGTGAATTGGCATTATTCTCTAAACTGACCACTGCCTCAGATGTTACTACGGAAATATGGACTAAAAGTGACTTCGTCGGTAAGAATTTACACTTCTTAATGGACGATGCTGGCTCTAACTCGACTGATATTGTGCCTTTTATGTTTGATATATTTTTTTGGCCTAATGAAGCTGAGATAAATTTGGATGACGAAACGATAGATGTACCATGGCATGTCAACGATAGTGGTCAGTTAGTCATAAGTTTGTCAGAAGTTACTGGTGACAAAGATATGATTATTAATCACTTTTCCTCTGATGATAAAGTTCAAATTGTAATTGACAGTAACAGAAATAATAGCCCGTTAATGATGTCGGTTGATCCTTTAATTATTTATAATATTGGACTTAAATGGTACAACGCACAATAAATATTCTCTTTGATAGTGACCTAGCATCATTGAGGTTACTTTATCTAGCAGGAGTTCTATTACAGATATTTACAACAATAATTAAATAGAGTCAAAAAAGCGTTTTACTAAATAAGTAAAACGCTTTTTTTATATTTGAACTATTTGTATCGGTCATGGAATATTACTTACTTAATTAGGTCGTTATAGATAACGGTTGATTGGCATGATGTGTCAGTGTCAACTAATACTAATACTAATACTAATACTAATACTAATACTAATACTAATACTAATACTAATACTAATACTAAATCAGGTTATGCATTTTTCACCATCTATGGCATTGCCCTGACGGGACTAACGAATAATATGACTATATTATGTTCTTCATAAAATCTAAACTTGATACACTTTTTCAATAGTTTTATTGTGTGGTTTTTATAACCGAAGGCGCTTTTGGAAATGGGGATGTAGGCTCTTAAGAAAACTATACCAGAGCGAGATGGAGAAGGTTATGTTGAGTAAAATTGTTTATTTAACATTGCCGATTTAAAGTGAATCAGCCGAAAGTAACATGCTTTTAAGCAGTAAATGTTATTTTCAAAAATAGAACACTGATACGGTTGCCCTGGTTACTATACACAAAAACTTAATTAGTGTGCTTGTACGCTCGACCTTTTAACAAGGTGTTTACGTTGATGTTTGTTGTTTATTTTGTTAATGTTTTGCGCATCTTGAAGATGCGTGTTTATTACTAAAAAAGGACTTTTAATGAAATATGTTCATGTAGCGATGGGAGCATTAATGACTCTTGTTGCTTCACCATTGTTTGCTTCAGAAATTGATACAAATTTAAGACTTCAAATTGAGACTGAAAAGCGACAAGGAATAAACCAACATCAAAGAGGATTTTTCTCTAATTTAGCTTCTCAAAAAGCCGTTTCAACTTCATCAGCTCAAGTGAATATGTTGAGCAATGTAAATGGAACGCTATCAGCTTCACCCTCCGCATTTAGCTCGACAGAATTTACTGAAGCAGAAATTGCTGGTGGTAATTTTATGTTAGTTGGAGATAACCACCCTAGTTATTTTCCCACTGGTGGGTCTTTCAGTTTTTTTACTGATAACTCTGGCATTGCCGGTTTGGAAAGCTCTTTCTTCTATAGCGAAGAAGCTATTAGCTGGCAAGTATCAGCAGGTAAGTTACAGATCATTAGCGCAAGTAGAATAGAGCAAGAATTTGATTCATACCCTTACGGGACAATTGCAAAATTCTATGGCCAAGAAATCGCAGACCATTTAATTGCTAAGCATGATGCTGGTGAGCTTTCATGGCAAGTTAGCTTTGAAGAAGAAGTTTATTTTGATATCTTACTTGAGAAGTTATCAGTCGATGTTAATAAAACTAGAGTTAAGATATCGGGCAAAGATTTACAGCGACTTATTGTTCCTAGTGAGTGGGGCTGGAATGCTTCAACAATTGATTCTGAAGATGAAATAGATATAGAAGAAACGTTTTACTCAGCTTCGAGCAGTTTATTTGATACAGAAACAACACAGACCTTAGCCGGTGAATGGTTTGTTGGTTTATATCAAGCTTACAGTCAGCAGCAAGTCGATCCTACAATTTTTTCTTATGGTATTTTTGGTGAGCGTTTAATATTAAATGACGATGGTTCTGTTAGTAATTCTTATTCTGGAGATACCTACACATGGTCACTACAGAATAGTGTACTAACATTATCTAGCGATATTGATAGTTTTGTGATCACACCTGTCATAGAAGTTAATAAGGCCTTTGTTGCAAATGTTGAGCAATATGAAAGTGGCCACTTAGTTAGGGTATTCAATAGTCAGCTTGCTAAATTCGATAATAGTTTTAATCAATTTACAGATGCAATAGTTACTACGCTACCGAATATTTGGCTATCAAATATTAACTTAACTTCTATCGACAAATGGGATGGAGATATACCTATTTTTGATTCTGTTTGGGGGTATAAGTTTTTTGATGATGGTAGTTTTTATAGGGGGATTACTGCAGATTATGATGAAAATTCAGACCCTACATTTTCATTTGGGCAGAAATGGAATTACAGCATAAATTACAACCATGTAGTAACAAGTTATAAGCAAGGCACGTTTTCCAGCCGCGAACGCCATTGGGAGGTGCTATCGGTTGATGCCGATGGTAAAGCTCTTGTTTTTGAATATTCATATTGGGGATGGGACAATAATCAGGATGGCACAATAAGCGCCGATGAAATTAAAAATCATATATCTCCGCGTTTGAATTCAATGTTGTTACTCGATTTAAGGCAATACCCAGAGGTTTGGGACTCATTACCTGATCAAGATAATGACGGTGTGAACGATTATTTAGAGGCCGAATATGGTACAACACCCACCAACCCTGATTCAGATAATGACGGCATTAATGATGGTGATGAGATTGCGTTAGGGCTTAATCCTTTGTCTGAAGATACAGATGGCGATGGATTTACAGATGGCTTCGAGCAGGGTCAGGGCTCAGATCCTCAATCAAGCTCTTCAACACCAGGTTCTTCAACATTACGTTTTAGCCTATCAGATCTAAACAACCCCACAGCAGTACTGTTAGCAGATGCCAAAGATGGTCATATGCAACATGCAGGAACAACAATTCATTTTAATGATGATAGGAGTGGTATATATAGTTCAGAATGGCTGCATAATTACACTTCTAAATCGATGACTTGGTCGTTATCCAATAATGGTCAGTTATTAATAAATAGCCAAAATCAATCTACAAATTATTTATCATCCAGCAATCCCTATACAGAAATTGCAAATAGCTTTGGGCAAGATGTAGCTGATTGGCTTGTTATTAAGTCAGCTAATGGGTTATTTCCAGATGATTTTAATTTTGAACTGCAAGAGTCCGTAGGTGATTTAGTGCTAACTAAGCATTCTATCGCCAATGGTCAATTGAATATTATTGAGTCTAGCGAAACCACCACAACGCTTATGATCCCCGATGGATATGGTTGGGTCGGTGAACTTCCGCAAAATAAAGTAACCAGTGAGTCGGTTGTTCAGTGGAAAAACACTTTTGAAAATCAATTTGTAGGCATTTCGGAAAGCGATTTACAAGGTAAATGGGGCTTGTTTTTAGAATCTGAACTGACTTATGGAGCACTTCGCGGGTTTGGTTCGGTGGATGGCTTGTATGCTGATATGTTTACTTTTCATGATGATAAATCAGTAGGATCAGCTTTTGCTGAAGATGATTATACTTGGGCCTTAGTTGATGATGCTCTTGAATTTTCATCAGCTGATCATAAAATCATTATTAAGCCATTTAAGACGCTGGGTAAAGTGCATCTTGCTCTTTATGAGGTATATGAGAATGGTACCTTAACGTCTATTTATGCAACTAAATTAGCTAAGTTTGATGATAGCTACGTTCAACTAACCAACAACATTGCAACTCAATTGCCTACAATTTACTTTGCAGGCATAAATGCTCATATACCTCAGCAATGGGACGGGGAACAATTATTGCTAGAAAATGTTTTTGGTTATCAGTTTAGAGAAAATGGGACAATGCGCCGTGGTGTGGCAGGTTTCTTTGATGAGTTGATTCAAGAAGATACTTTTTATATGGGGCAAGAGTGGACTTATACGGTTGCAGATAACATTATCGAAATGTCTCATATTACTGATGAAAGAGAAAGAGTTAGAACTTGGGACATTATATCTGTTGACGATAATGGTCGAGCATTGGTATTTGAACGTTCTCGTTATGATATTGACTTTAATGGTGATGGTGTGATTTCGGGTGATGAAATCGGTGGAGCCTTTATTGCACCTCGATTCAATACCCTTGAGTTATTTAATTTAAGTCAATATGAAGATATTTGGGAGTCATTACCCGATGATGATATGGATGGTCTTAATAATTATCAAGAAGCTGATTATGGGACCGACCTTTATAACAACGATAGCGATTTCGATGGCATATTAGATGGTGATGAAGTATTAGCGGGTTTAAACCCATTAGATCCAACAGATGCATCTGCTGATTTTGATAATGATGGTTTAACCAATGCTGAAGAAATTGCGTTAGGCACAGATGTGAATAATGCTGATACCGATATGGATGGTGTGTCTGATTTTGATGAACGAAATGCGGGCACTAACCCGTTAGATGCTAATGATTATCCAACTCCTGTATTAACCACTATGTCTATTGCTGATATCACTAACGATGGTGCGAGCGATGTTTTAGGTTATTACATGCAAGCTGGTGTCATTAATGTTGAAGTGTTTTCAAGTAATGACTATGTGTCATTAAACACTTTCTCAATCACTCACAGCTTTGATAACCCACAATTGCATTTACTTGAAGACAATAATGGCAATGGGAGTAATGAACTTGGGGTATTTGGCTTTAATTCTGAGGTAAGCCGTTATCAACTGTTTGTTTATGATATTGAATCAGGTAATCAATTGTCTGTTTTCAATTGGCCTGCAACCTTGTTATCAGCAGACTTTGTTGCTTTAGCTGATTTAAGCGGTGATGGTGTTCAAGAGTATGCAATATCAGGGGTTCACTCTGGTAATGGTACCCGTCAGTTAGTGGTTAAAAACGGTGCAACTCGAGGTGCTTATGCCACATTCAAATGGCCTAACCAATGGTTAAACCCGACGTTTGTCACCATGACTGATATCACGGCTGATGGCGTTCCTGAAGTTGCTTTATATGGTCAGCATGAACGTTTAGATAAAGGACAGTTATTTGTCTACGATGGCGCATCTGCATCAACTAAAATTGACGTTTATAACTGGAATAAACTCTGGACTAACATCCAGTTACTTAAAATGGATGATGTTGACGGTGAAGGTACCCTTGATTGGGGCCAGTTCGGGCAACGTAAAGATGATGGGCGTTATCAATTAGTGGTTAAAAAAGGTCACGATAAACGTGGCGTCATTAGAACCTTTAGCTGGCCAAATGATTTAGTGGACGTTAAACCACTATTGATTGCGGATAGAACCGGAGATGGCGTTCGTGAAGTTGCTGTAACGGGTACTAGCCCAGTAACGGGTAAGCAATTCTTGCGTATTAACGACGGTAAACTTGCTAATCAACGTATTGCTAACTATAGCTGGCCAAGTAATTGGGAGAACAGTCAGATTGTAGAATTGGGCGATCTAGATAATGATGGCTTCAATGAATTTGCTTTATTGGGTTATTTGAAAACCAATGGCAATGTGCAGTTGATTGTTAAAAATGGTCAAACTGCGACAGAACTAGGCCGTTATACATTAACTGGCGATTGGCGTGATGTGTCAGTGACTAGCTATATTGAACAAGGCGAGGTATTTATCGCGCTAACAGGTATAGATCAAGTTGCTCTTACCAACAAGGTTACTGTATTAAATACAGAGTTAAATCTAGTTGGTACATATGCTGTTCAATAGTTTTATTTTTAAATCTCTATAAATAGGAAGGCGCTTCGGCGCCTTTCTGGTTTCTGCTATAAGTTATTTTAGCTGTTTAGAAATCGATGTAGTGAAGTGGTTATTTATTTTTTTATGCCTTTATTAGGTACTGATAGCGAGAGTGTCACCTGAAATTCAATGGATGAACTGCAAATTTTTGATCTGGCATAATACTTTTGTTGATTATCTTTGCTACATTGTAGTTAACAACCTTGTAACGTTCGTATCAGGGTGGTGTATCTAATAATGTAGGGGTAATAGAGATGAAAAAAGTTAAAGGGATTTATTTTTTATTAGCGAGTGTGCTTTTAAGTTCCGCTTTTACAACAAAAGCAGCTGAAATAACAGTTGATACGGGTTCAAATACCTTAAGAACCGCGATAGCAGCAGCTGAGGCTGGTGATGTTTTAATTCTGCAGGATGGTATCTATACCTTGTCTAACCCTGACTTGGTGATCGATAAAAGTGTGACTATTCGTGCCATTAATAAAGCTGCGACACCGCGAGTCTATTTTTTAACGGGTTCTAATACTCCTGCTATTTCAATCCAAGGTGCTGATACGGACTTCATCTTACAAGGTATTTATTATTACGAAGGCGCTTCGGTTTCTAATCAACCTAGAATAGAAATAGAGGGTGCTGTTAGCTCTGTTGCGTTACTTGAAAATCAATTTGTATCCATTGATTTGGCGGTAAATGAAACGACTGATGCTGATGGTAATCGATTTGTCGTCAACGATTTGGTTATTGTTGGTAATAACTTTGGTGGCACTAATGGCTCTTTATACAATATTGGTTCTAAAAACAACTTTTTGTTTGCTGGAAACAGTGTTAGTTATAACTATTTTTATGCTAATACCTATGGAGCAGAGGCTAATATTATAGGTAATTCCTTTGTAAATAATTATCAGTTAATGACGTTATATAAGAATGGTTATGTAGGTTCTTATTATCGAGTTATTGGGAATACATTCAAGCAAACTCTGTCTAGAGTGCTTAACCTGTCAGTTTCGAATAGCGATTATGCAATGTTATCACTCGATGGCAGTGGCACTTTTAGCAATAATATTGTGGTTCAAGGTGACAACCCTTATAGCGCAACAGGTACACCTGGATCTTTTCAGTTTTTAACATTAAGTAGTAGTAACTCCCATTGGGATATAAGCAATAATACTTTCGATGTTAAACCTACAGCACTTTATGATGATTCGCCATATTATGAAGAAGCATTTAAATTTGCTTCTCCCGTCTCTTTTGAAAATAATATTATTGTTGGAAACTTACAACCGACAATGTTTACACTTACAAACTCAGTTACGTTAGTGGACAGTACTTTTTCAAATAATTTGTGTTTTGATAACGTTGCCAGCTGTGACTTAGATGCCAATAAAATAGAAGCTGATCCTAAATTTATTGATGATATTGACTATGTATTAGATGTAGGTTCACCGGCAATCGATGCTGGTATTGATTCAGAATCTACTAGAGATAACGATGGCAGTGTTTTAGATTTAGGAGTGCATGGAGGTGTGTTCTCATATTTTCAATTTGAAAAACAACGCACCGAAAATACTGTTGAACCATATTTTTATCCCCTTTTTGAAGCGAATACGAGTCTAAGTACAACTGGTGCTTTGAAAGTCAAAGCGGTTGCTATAGCGAGATTACGCTAAGGAGGGGGTATGAATTTTATCGTATCTAGAATAAGTCCAAATCATCTTTGGTTGCCCAGTTTACTGAGTGGGTTATTATCAATCATTACGTTTAATGTTCAAGCCAGTAATCTTGTACAAGGAGAAATCTATTTTGATGAGCAAGATAGAAGCTCTGCGGAAGTTACTGGGTTAACAGGAAATCGTGCTTGGGTTTTATATGAGCAAACTGTATCAACAGACTCCTTTAGTACAGGTAATCATACCGTTAACTTGGTGGTATTAGATGATGAAGATAGTTCTTCTATTATCTATAAAATGCCATTGTATATTAGTGAACAAGCTAATTATGACCTTGCTGGTCAGTCTAATGTTATTGTTACTTCAACGCTTGAAAGGTCCAACCGGAACGTATCTACACCGCTTGCAACGGTGAAATCCGCGGGTAAATCTGCTGATGGTGCAGTTTGGGCCAGACTAAGTGCTCAAACATACTTTGAGCCTGTGGATATAGGTCAAAGAACATTATTATTATCAAGTACAGATGCATACAGCGCAACCAATTCAGATGTGATTCAACACCTAAATGTTGATGCAGAGCTAATATCTGGTCTTGCAGAAATTAAATCGACTAACATATCGATTAATGGACTGTCACTTGCTATAGAGTCTGAAATGTCTGTCGGCAGTTACAGCATTACATATTTTGACTCACCATCAAGTTTTGATTCAGTCAATAATCTACAGTTTGATACGGTTGATTGGCAAGATAATAGTACCCAACTGGGTGATGCCTATTTTGCTTTTTACGACAATGATACTGACTTTATTGACGACCGGTTTGATCCAGATTTAGACAATGACGGTTTAACCAATGAAGAGGAAATTGCATTAGGAACCGATCCGACTGATAGTGATTCAGATGGTGATGGTGTGAGTGACTTTATAGAAGTCGCTAATGAAATGGATCCATTAGATGATCAAGATATTTATTTAGATGCTGATAATGACGGTTTAACGAATGAAGAAGAGTTAGCTCAAGGTACAGGAGTTAATAATTCTGATAGCGATGACGATGGCATTAATGATGGCCTTGAAGTGCTTTATGGATTAAATCCTACTAATGGTGCGGATGCTGCATTAGATAAAGACGGAGATGGCATTTCCAATTTAGAAGAAGTCTTAGCGGGCTTATTACCCAATGATCCTGACTCTGATGGTGATGGTATTGATGATGGTGTCGAATTAGCATTAGGCTTAGATCCACTAGATGCTTTAGATGCATTAGCTGATGCCGATGGTGATGGTATATCCAACATTGATGAAATTGCATTGGGCACTGACATTAATAATGCAGACAGTGATGGTGATGGTATTAGTGATGGTGTTGAAATCGCTAATGGCAGTGATCCTTTAGATGAAAATAGTTTTGTTGGTAAAGCTGAAACGCTTATTGCTTTTGATGACTTAGATAATGATGGTGTAAATGACTGGTTGGTGATTTACGAAGTTAACTCATCTGAGCAAAGCATTAATATTATCAGTGGTGCTAACTTTGCTTCATTAGTGTCTTATTCGATACAGCACTTAGTTGATAATGCTGAAGTCTTTATATTAAATGACCGAAATGCTGATGACGTCAGTGAAATTGGTGTATTTGGTTTTGACTCCGCTGCTAATCGCTATCAATTAGTTGTGCATAATAGCGTGACAGGAAATAAGTTCGGCGCTTGGAATTGGCCAGCCACATTAGGCGAGGTTAAGTTTGAAGCGCTAACTGATTTAACTCAAGATGGTATTCAAGAGTATGCAATCAGTGGTGTGCATTTAGTAAACGGCACTCGTCAATTAGTGGTAAAAGATGGTTCGACTAAGGCTAGCTATCAAACCTTCAAATGGCCAAACCTTTGGGATAATAGCCGTTTTGTTACTATGACAGATGTGACATTTGATAGTGTGCCAGAAGTGGCGTTATATGGTCGTCATACTCGTTTAGATAAAGGCCAGTTGTTTATTTATGATGGTGCAAATGCCTCATCTAAAGTGGATGTTTATAATTGGAATAAGCTATGGTCAAACATTGAATTAGTCGAAATGGATGACCTAGATGGCGATGGCACCGGTGATTGGGGCCAATTTGGTCAACGTAAAGATGACGGCCGATATCAATGGTTAGTTAAAAAAGGCCATGATAAACGCGGTGTTATCCGTACATTTAGTTGGCCTAATGACTTAGTTGACGTCAAACCATTACTTGTTGGTGATAGAACTGGCGATGATATCCGTGAAGTTGCCTTATTTGGTACTAATCCAAATACAGGTAAAGTTTTCTTACGGATAAATGATGGACGTTTACCTAATACTCGAATTGCCAATATTAGTTGGCCAGCTAATTGGGAAGATGTTCAAGTTAAAGAACTTGGCGATTTAAACAATGATGGCTTTAATGAGTTTGGGTTATTAGGCTTCACTAAATCGAACCGAACTGCACAGTTAATTATCAAAGATGGTAATTCTTTAGCTGAATATGGTCGATATACTATTGGCATTGAATGGGAAGGTTTGTCGTTTGAATCACAAGATGTGAATGAAGATGGTTATGATGATGTCATTGTTATTGGTGTAAACCAGTCAACATATCAACAAATTGTGATGGTACTCGATGGTTCTGATTTAACCTATATTGATGGTACCGTTATGGAATAGCAAAATTTGCTTTTTTATTTGCAACTATTTTAAAAAGGGTCACGTTATGTGGCTCTTTTTTATTAATAACGTCAATGTTGATGGACGTGGAGTCTATCAATTTGCTTGTTAAAAGGAACATGATAAACGCAGTATTGTTTATTAGCTAATTAACTTATAGCTAATATTGGCTAGCGACCCTGTTGGGAATATTTACAAGTGAAAATAGCTTGATAATTTAAATAGCGATGGCGCTAATGATTTTGGTCCATTGCTCTAATTAAAACTAATCGAATTATTCAGATTGTAGTAAAAATTAAGATTAACTAAACGACTATGCAGCGCACTAAAAAAGCATTCTTCAAAGGTAGGCGCTTGAATTAATGATTATTCACTAGTTTAAAGTCACTGTTTTGTGTTTTTATGTGTTAATTTTATTTTTGCATTAATTTATTAGTTGCTTTATTAGGGAACCATTTTTTTGCCTTATTTACAATAGCGGGTGGGTGAGTTTGGTGGAGGGCTAGTATTAGTTAAGCCGTTATAATGGCTTTCTTTATTAAAAAGTATAACAAATTGTAACCTTATTGGTTTTGATGGGCTTTATTGATTGATATTTGCTATTTATTTGTGATAATAGTGTTGCTTTGGTGGGTTGTCGTTCAAGTGTCTGATATTAAAGCAGCTTATAAGAGTCATCTTTTTTACTCATATGCGATATAAAATTGTATTAAAACCTAAGTCAGGAACGACTATTTTGAAATTGAACTTCAAGGTCTATTTAATGAATAATAAAAATCAGATTAAACCTGTGCTGGCAGTGCTTAGTGCAGTGTATTTGTCGTTATCTTGTCATGCCTCAGCATCAATAGCTCAAACACCTAATATTGCTAGCACAGTAAATAATGAGCCTATTCAAGCTCAGCTTGCTGGGGATTTAAACGAAAATGCTCAAAGCTTACCTAATGCTGCACAGTTACTAAAACAAACTCATTTTCGGGGCCCTTATAAAGGATTATCTGCAACAGGCGCACCTACAGCCAGTATTGATGAGAAAATTAATCGCTGTAATGGTAAACAATGTGACACCGGTGAGTTATTAGTTAAGTTTGCCCCTGTAGTTTTACAAGCTAATACTAACAGTTTAAGTGCATTTTCAACCTCCTCAGTGCCGTTTATACAAGGCGTAAACCTTAAGCAACTTTATAAATCAAATGATGCACAGGTCTATAGCTTACAAAAAAATAGTCGCTTAAATGCTGCAGACCCACAAAAAGTCAAAGCCCAGCAAGAAGCGAGTCGCTGGTATCGGGTCAAGCTTGATGATGCCCAGCAACATGAAAAAATATTGATGCAATTAGCCACTCGTGATGATGTTGAGTATGTAGAAGAATTGCAAATTCGCACCTTAACAGCGGCTTTACCCTTACCCAATGATCCTCAATACAATGAGCAGTGGCACTTATCAAGCACTCGCACTCCCGAGGGCTGGCAGTGGTTGTCAGATCAAGGCTTTGACCCAAGTGGTAATCGTGATGTGGTAGTGGCCGTTATTGATACTGGTGTCGATTATAATCACCCTGATTTAAAGCTCAATATGTGGGTAAACCGTGGCGAAATTGCTGGCAGTGGCAGGGATGACGATAATAACGGTTTTATCGATGATATTCATGGGGTGTCGGTAGTCGGCTCTAGCTGGGATCACCATGGCGACCCAATGGATGACCACGGTCATGGTACCCATGTGGCAGGCATTATTGCCGCAAAAAACAATAACAATGAAGGCATTGTCGGCGTTGCCCCTAACGTGCAAATTATGGCCATTAAGGCGGCGCAATACAGTGGTGTGTTGACCAGTGCCGACGTTGCTGAGGCAATTTACTATGCATCAGAAAATGGTGCCGACATTATCAATATGTCATTTGGCGGCAGCTTTTATTCTAAAGCTGAAGAAGATGCCCTAGCTGTTGCTTTTGGTACCTCAGTACTTATTGCTTCAGCCGGTAACAATGGCATGCCAAACAATGCTAGTTGTGGTAAACCATATTCTATCTCCTATCCTGCAGCTTACCCTTGGGTATTGGGTGTTATGGCAGAGTCACCTACAGCTAACATTAAAGGCGATTACCTCGCGGGTTTCTCAAATTTTGACTGTATAAGTGATGACAGCGTCGAGTATGAAGTCATGGCGCCTGGTGCCAATATTTTATCAACCTTACCCAACGATAGTTATGCCAAATGGGATGGCACCTCAATGGCTGCGCCTGTGGTAGCAGGTATTGCTGCGTTAGTGCGTACTCGCTTCGACGATAAAGCCACATACTCATCGCGTTTTATTATGGGGCAATTGGGCGCTACAGGCCCGATGAAACAAGGTAAAACCTATGATGTGAATAAACCGCCTATCTCTTATCACAGTATTGATGCATTAGAAGCGCTTACCAACACCCCAAAACCTAAGCTTAATTATCTGGAACATTATTTATGGGATGGTGGCAATCAAGGTGCTGGCAATAACAATGGTAAGGTCGATGCGGGCGAAACGATTGATTTAGCCGTGATTGTACGTAATCAGTGGGGGCAGGCCGATAATGTACAAGTCACTCTAGAGGCATCTGTTGATGGTGCCGTTGGTGTTGACCCCTATGTGCAATGGTTAACTGATACCGTTGATTATCAATCGGTAGGCACCTTTGGTAATGATGATAATGGCTTAATTTACGATGTTGATGGTGTTGTCACTGGCGTAAGCGATCCATTTACTTTCAAAATTAGCGACAATACCCCTAATAACCATATTATCAATATTAAGGTTAAGTTTACTGGCACTAATGGGCTAGACCCATTAGACAGTTCAACTTATCAGTCGGAATCCGAGTTTCAGTTATTGGTCAATCGCGGCATTGAATTACCGTCTATTTTAGACAGCGATGCGCCGGGCACTGCCGGAGGGTTATTAGATACCGATGGTGTGGTTGATGGGGTGATCACCCTTGATAGCAAAGCGCTATACATTATTGATAAGCCGGTGTTGCTTGAAAAAGATATCACCTTAAAAATGGGCCCTGGGGTACAGGTGCAATTTTGGGGCAGTCAGCCCGACGATGCCTATGCCCAGTTCCACAATAGCTATTTACAAGTTGAAGGTTCGTTGATTGTTGAAGGCTCCGCCGAGCAACCAGCAGTGTTTAAACCATCTGACTTATTCCCTGACCGAATGGTGGTACTGCGGACTACAGATGCTCAACAAGTGAGTTTTAAGTATGCTGAGTTGGTCAATTTTTATAACGATACAGCTATGGGTAACAGCAATAAAATAACCGCTGAATTCGTTCATTTTTCTAGAGGCATTGAAGGTTATGAACTATTTTATGAGAAAAAATCGAATGGTTGGGACTATGCTTATACTACTAAGGTACAGGGATTTGATATACAAAACAGTCGATTAAATTCACTTGGTGCATTTTTTCCTTGGGAAAGTGAGGGAGAGGAATCACATTATAGCTGGTTTAAATTCGAGTTTCCTGAAGGGATGTCAGGTACATTGGTTGAACATTCTTATGCAATAAATCAAAGTTCAGTAGGAAGTGACAATGTCTTTTTAGGCAATGTTAAAAAGAATGCAAGCGGTGGTATTTACCCAAGTGTATTAAATAGCCCTGCCGCTGACGCCCTGTTAAATCATAGTTTATCTAAGTCGTTAACCTATAATAACAGCAGTTACTATCAAGCTTCTGTTCAGGGCTGGCAGCTTGAGGATGCCCAAGCTTTTGTCAGTGAATTAGGTGATGGTGCTTCGCTAGCCACAGTTTCAGATGCTGATGAATTTACCGCACTATCTGACTGGTTATATAGCGCAATGGATGATGCTGAAAGTAACATCAGTACGATTGCCAACGTCGGTTATATATTGCAAGCCGATGACAGTTATGCCTGGAGCAATGGCGAAACGCCAACTTATGATTTTACCGAGGGGCAGCTGTATTGGAATAACCGCACTCAAAATCCACCAGTGATAGCCATTCAAGGTAAGCAGCCGCAACTGATTTATGTAAAAGATAAGCTTTGGGACACTATTCGCAGTAATTTCAGATGTTGGGATGAGTTCAGCGATCCTGTGTTATGTGCATTTACCCCAGATGAGCCACTAACAAGCAGCTGGATTGAAAGCCGATATCAACAAAAACAAGCTGACTTGCTTAATCAAGAGCTGCAACAAGTACTTGATAATAATGGCTACAGTGATTATGCATCATGCCATGCTGCTGGAGTGTATGATTGCCGACTTGAAGATGAGGCCAGTTGGAAACTAGCCCAAATTGAGCAAGCTAACCAGGATTGCTCCAACAGTATCTATGATTGGTATTGCGAAGGTAATTATCCTGTAGATTACAACTATTGGTATGAGCACTATATTAACACCTACAACAGCGAAGATGCGCTCACTCGGGTGAGACCAGATTACTCTACCGATGTTTATATTATCGAGTTCGATACCGACCCCGGTGAAACCAGTTTAAAAGCTGCGTTAACCAGTTATATTGAAAACAGCTTTCAATCGGATAGCCAGTTTAAAAACAATGCCTTTTTAAATCGCTATTGGGATCCGCGTCCTGATTTGTGGCTGCAAATTCATACCGCTGAAAAATCAGGCGACCCAAACTATGAAGATTTTAGTGGTAACTTTTGGGGCACCGACAGCGACTTTTTAATCGATACCGCCATCATTGATTACAATGATGACTTTAACCTGAATAAAGCCAAAGTAGGGCCAAGGTTAACCGTAGCACCTGAAAGCGCTTATCCGTTTGTGGCCGATGTACAATTACTTGATGCTGATGGTAATGTGCGTGAAGACAACAAGTTTGGCGCTGAAACCATGCAGTGGCAAGTTAGCTTTAACCGCGACATGGACACCAATATTCAACCTAATGCATGGTATGGGCCTGACTACCCTTACACTGATTTCGGTGTGACAGGTGATTGGGTTGATGCACGTACCTGGCGCGGCCAAGCTGCCATTTCACCAGTAGCCAGTGACGGTTATCAATATGTGCGTATTCAAGGGGCGGTAGCCGCGGATAACGCATGGTTGGTGACAGGTAATGATTACGCCCGTTATCGCTTTTTAGTCAACAGTAAGGGATTAGAGGCGTTAACATTACAGGCCAGTGCCGGTGAAGGTTTTGTTGATTTATCATGGTCACAGGATGATTTTGAAACCTTATATGGCTACAACCTTTATCGTGCAACCGAGCAAAATGGCTCTTATCAACGTATCCATCAGTCTTTGATTGAAAGTGAAACGCATCAATACCGCGATGAAAATGTCGAACCTGGGCAACTTTATTACTATCAATTTAAAGTGGTATCAGCCGCTGGTGAATCAGATGGTTCTAATGTTGCGTCAGCAACACCTGTAGATACGATTGCGCCTGTAATTAGCCATGTTCCTCTTAATGAGGCAGGTTTTGGTGCCAACGTATTTGTGCAGGCAGACGTTACCGACAACATTGCCGTAAGCAGTGTTGACCTTAATTACCGCACCATGGGCAGTAGTGCTTATGTCACTGTGCCTATGTCAAATCAGCAAGGGGTTCAATATCGCGCCACTATACCTGGCAGTGCAATGCAAGCACCTGGTGTGGAGTATTTTATTGAAGCAACTGATGGCACAACCTCATCCTATAGTGGTCGCACAGCGACACCTCACAAAATTTTTGTTACCGATGCGCCAGTAGTCACAGCTTTGCAGCCAAATATGGGGGCCGCTGATGGTGGTACTTTACTGACGTTATCAGGACGAAACTTTAAAGAGGGGGTATCAATTGCGGTAGGTAATACTGTGTGTATGTCACCTAACCGCATTAGCGACAGTGAATTGCAATGTACTACAGGAAGCCATTATCCTGCGCAAGTGGATGTAACGGTAACCAATAGTGACGGTAAATCATCAAGACTTGCAGGGGCGTTCACTTATACCTCATCAGATGTGAGCGTGGGTATTGAAGATATTCAAGCTGGCACGGGTCAAACCTTAGATGTGCCAATTAGCGTTAATAATGTCAATGGTTTAAAAGCCATGAGCTTAAATATTGACTTTGATGCCACTAAACTGAGATTGGAGCAAGTACGCAAAGGCGCTTTAGTTGCCAGCTGGGCAATTGAGCAACATCAGCCGACTAACGGCAGTGTCAATATTGCGGCGGCAAGTAGTGGTAGTGCTGCCAGCGGCAGTGGTTCATTGCTGTGGTTAGAGTTTACCGTAATTGCAGATGCAGAAAGCACCACTGAAATAGCCTTATCTAATGTGTCGCTAAATGATAATGCGATAAATGCAACGGCTTACTCCGGTAATGTGAACATTGCCAAAGGTTACACAGTAAGTGGAAGTATAAGTCATTGGGCTGCAAATGAGCCCATGTCAGATGCCGCAGTGCTGCTTGATAATGGCGTATCGCAAGCTGTATCTAACGCCTTTGGCGAATATAGTTTATATGGCGTTAAAGCTGGGGCGCACACTTTACGAGCGACTCATGTTGCAGAGCCTGCAAGTCAGAAAATTACCTCATTTGATGCCTCATTAATGCTCAAACATATCACAGGCTCGTCACTGCTTGTTGGTAGCGCATTAGATGCTGCGGATCTTAATGGTGATGGAAAAGTCACGGCTATGGAGGTTAATACTGTTTTAGAATATGCCGCAGGCTTAACCCAATTACCGTTAACAGGCAGTGCCGCTATTTGGCAGTTTACCCCCAAAGAGCGCAGCCTTAACAATGTTAACAGTGATTTGAATGGGCAAAACTTTACGGCTTATCTGGTGGGTGACCCAAGTGGTAATGCTATGTCTGCGACCCAAATAAATGCAGTTGCTGCTAGTGTTCACTGGTTTAACCGCAGGGTGGTTGAAGATAGCGTTGCTGTTGACTTATATGTCAATGAGCCGAATGTCAGTGCCATTGATCTCAGCTTACTATTTAACACCAGTGATGTGACTCTATTGCGCATTGAGCAAAGCACGTTAACTAGCCAATGGAATATGATTCTAAATGATCAAACGCCGGGAGAGCTAAAAATAGCGATGGCATCAGGGCGCATTCTTGGTGAGTCAGGTACAGTGCTAACGGTTTATTTTGATGTTAAGTCGGATAATACATCAGAATTAGCATTAAGCGGTGTACTGATTAATGAGCAAGAAGTTATGGCTACAGGCATTGCATTGTCAACCGCACCAAGTGATGTCGACAACGATGGTATTCCAGACTACCTGGAGCTTTATTATGGATTAGACCCGTTTGAACCAACCGATGCACATGCTGACAATGATGGTGACGGCTTAACCAATCTTGAAGAAATTTTGTTAGGTACCGATCCAAATAACCCAGATACCGACGGTGATGGCGTTGATGATGGCACTGAATACTACAATGGCAGTAATCCGTTAGATCCAAACATTACCGTAGGTAAAAAGGATACGTTAGTTAGGGTTGCAGATATTAGTGGTAACGGTGTTAGCGACTGGCTTAAATATCAGATTGGTGATACGGCCGTAGATGTCACATTACTAAGTGGTGTTGATGCGTCGGAACTTGCAAGCTTTAGCCTTAACCACAGTTATGAGTCGGCAAGCGTTAACCTACTTACAGATCGTAATGCTGATGGTGTTGGTGAAATTGGTATCTTTGGTTTTGATGCGAGTGCTAACCGATATCAGTTAGCGGTTTATGATGGTGTTACAGGCGCTAAATACGGCAACTGGAACTGGCCAGCTACTTTAGGCGAGGTTAAGTTTGAAGCCCTAACAGATCTAACTCAAGATGGTGTTCAAGAGTACGCAATTAGCGGGGTGCATTTAGTTAATGGCACGCGTCAGTTAGTGGTGAAAGATGGTGTGACTAAGGCGGCTTATCAAACCTTCAAATGGCCAAACCTTTGGGATAATACCCGTTTTGTGACAATGACAGATGTGACATTTGATAGTGTGCCAGAAGTGGCGTTATATGGTCGCCACACTCGTTTAGATAAAGGGCAGTTGTTTATCTATGATGGTGCAGATGCCAATTCAAAAGTAGATGTCTATAACTGGAATCAGCTGTGGAATGATATCCAGCTAGTTGAAATGGATGACATTGATGGTGACGGCACCCTAGACTGGGGACAGTTTGGCCAACGTAAAGATGATGGTCGTTATCAGTGGCTTATTAAAAAAGGCCATGATAAACGCGGCGTAATCCGTACCTTTAGCTGGCCTAATGATTTAGTGGATGTTACTCCCATGTTGGTTGCAGACCGCACCGGTGACGGTATCCGTGAGGTTGCAGTGTTAGGCGTCAGCCCAGATACTGGTAAAGTGTTCTTACGTATCAATGACGGTGCGTTAGCGAATGAGCGCATTGCCAATATCAGTTGGCCAGCAAGCTGGGAAGATATTCAAGTCAAAGAACTTGGCGATTTAAACAATGATGGCTTTAATGAGTTTGGCTTATTGGGTTACACCAAAACCAACCGCACAGTGCAGCTGATTGTTAAAGACGGTAAAAGCCTGACTGAGTATGGCCGTTATACCTTAGCGGGTAAGTGGGAAAGCTTAACATTGTCTCATGATGATATTAATCAAGATGGTGTGATGGATGTTATCATTGAAGGGATAAATCAAACCTCTAAACAACGCATCATAACGGTGTTAGACGGTAGTGATTTAACGGAAATAATGAGTAGTGGCGTTAACTAAATAATTATTTTAAGTCAATATAAAAGAGCCGCATTTTTGTGGCTCTTTTTTTTAATTTATTTTTATCTGTTTTTCAAATCTAAAAGGTTTAATTAACTGCAGCTAGCTTTGTGATTATTAAATTAATCTTTTTCTCTCGATATATATAGAGGTTTGTAGTAGATAATATATTTCCACGCACCTTTAACTCATGATTTTAAAGAGCTTTAATTTGTATCATTGTTTGTTGTTTTGTTACCATGTTGCATATTAGTGTTTTTTTGTCGTGTTTAAATCGCGTATTTCAAACCATTGCTCAATCATTATTAATAAAACCCTTCAGTAAAAGGATTAAAAGAAATGGAGTTCATTACAATATGAATCGTAAATCTGCTTTAGTGTCTATGGCCTTAGGCGCAATATTTGCTTTGCCGCAAACGGCTAGCGCTTCAAGTATCAAAACCTTTCAAGATATATCTACTTCAACATATCATTCAGTTGCGGTGACAACAGACGGACAGCTTTATGGCTGGGGCACTAATGCTCACTCTCGCTTTGGTACAGAAGGTATGGATGAGTATGCCTACAAAGTGCCCACTTTATTAGCCAGTGAGTTGGATGTTGTATGGACAAAAGCTTTTGCAAATTCCAGTGGCGTTGTTGCACTAACAGATGACGGAAAATTGATGAGCTGGGGAAAAAATGCTAATTGCCAAACCGGCCAGGGTGAAACTGACACTTCGTTGACCCTAACTCCAGCATACCTTGATATCGAAACTGACTCTCCTTTTATTGCCATTACTGGCTCTAATTTTACATATTCAATTGGGAGTGCATTTGCCCTGACAGAAAGTGGCGAGTTGTGGGCTTGGGGTAATAACACCTATGGTAGATTAGGTAATGCCTCTAATGAGCAACAATGCTCCCCTGTTAAAGTATCTTCTGAGCAAAAGTTTAGCGCTATTTCAGTGTCAAACACCCATACATTGGCTATTGATGACGCTGGTGAAATTTGGGGCTGGGGTCGAAATAGTAATGATCAATATAATAATATTGATGATGATTATGAGAGTAATATCCCAGTCAATACTCAAACCAATAAACAATGGAAAACAGTTGCTGCAGGCGATAAATTTAGTTTTGCCATTGATATTCAAGGTGTTTTGTATGTCCGTGGGGTCGCTGATAATTTAGTTTCAGGTATTGCAGATGAAACACAATTTTCCGATTGGACATTGGTTGATGATAACCAAGAGTGGGATGAAATTAAGGTTGCTCCAAACCATGTCATTGCTAAAGACAGCAGTGGCAATCTATGGACCTGGGGATATAGCTCCAGCGGACTACTTGGTTTAGGTAGCGGTATTAAGAGCGTTAGTGCGCCGACAAAAATCCCATCACAGAACAGTTGGCTTACTGTTGCTATGGATGACAAAAGAAGCTTCGCTATTCGAACAGATAATACGCTATGGGCCTGGGGAAGCAATGTTTTCGATGCTTTAGGTGATGGAGGTGATAGCTCCCAATATTTACCTGTCTCATTGTACCATCAAGTCACCAACAAAGCGGTAACTGTGTCCGCAGGTTATGAGCACTTTATGCTAATTGATGCCCAAGGTCAGCTGTGGGGTGGACAATCTCAAAGAAGTGGACGTATAGGGAATGGTAAAAATACCAGTAGTCGAGCTGTTAGCCCAATTCCAATATCATCAAAAGTGTGGAGTCAGGTTGCCAGTGGTGGTGACTTTACTGTCGCGATAGATGCTAAAGGTAAGCTTTGGGGCTGGGGTGAAAATGGCGATAAGATTTTAGCTAATACCAGTGACTCATACTTTACTCGACCTATCAAACTAAGCGATAAAGATTGGCAGTTTGTCAGCGCTGGAATGTCGCATTTTGCAGCTATTGCTACAGATGGCAGTTTATGGCTTGCTGGTGATAATTACTATGGTCAGTTAGGCACTGGAGACCAAGTTGACACAAATGGTTTAACACAGCTAGGAACTGATACAGATTGGAGAGAGGTCAGTGCTACTCAAGCGACCACAATCGCATTGAAAAATGATGGTAGCTTGTGGGGCTGGGGGTATAACGAAGGTGGACAGCTTGGTTTAGGCTATGTAAACGAATATGAATCAGCACCTATGGCGTTAAATTTAGGCAATGATTGGAAAACCTTGTCTCAGGGTGCTTCTGGCTGGCAAACGTTGGCTGTTAAATCCGATGGTAGCTTATGGGGTTGGGGCTATAATCGCTATGGTCAATTAGGTTTGTCTCATACTGATATAGCAGTAACTGTCCCTACTCGAATTGGCACCAAAAATGATTGGGGTAGCGCAGTTGTTGGTTGGCATTATTCGCTAGCGCTTAAGCAAGATGGCAGGTTATATGGCTTGGGGCGAAATGAGCATTCTCAATTAGGTGATGGTGCTGGTGGCACTGATGATTTAATCTTAAAGCCCAAGTATATAAGTGAAGGCTGGAAATCTATTGCTGCCACAGAGGAGTTTTCTGTTGGCATTAAAGATAATAACGATGTTTACACATGGGGGAAATTGGCACTACCTGGCGCATCTTCGTCAAATACACCTATCCAAAATAGCTATGCTGACAGTGATGCTGATGGCATAGCTGATTTGGCTGATGCCTTCCCATATGATGCCTCTGAGTACATGGATTTTGATTTTGATGGTATTGGTGATAATGCCGACCTTGATGATGATAACGATGGTTTTGACGATGTATATGAACTAAGTAATGGTTCTAGTCCTTGGAGTGTAGATAGTCAAACAGATGACATTGATAACGATGGTTACCCTTTAGCCGTTGAGTACCTTGCTGGTACATTTGATAACGCCGCAGAATCTATCCCATCGCCACAAGCGAGTAAGTTATATAGTTTTGAACAGGCAGCCCATTTACAAAGCTTTAATTTACACGGCTGGGCACTTGAGCCGGTTGATGATGCGAGGGTTGGTGTGGCACTAGCATCACAAACTAAAGTTGATAATGCTGAAGATATCGTATCGATTACCGCAGCCTTTAATAGTGGGGTCGTTGCTTACTCAGTAAAAGTGTCAACTGAATCATTTGATGAGTTTTATGTTGAAATCGATGGTGAAGTCGTCGACAGCACTGTGCTATCAGGTGAGCATGGTTGGCAGGTCGTACTTGTTGATATTGAAGCGGGCGAACATACATTAAGCTGGCACTACCTAAAAGATGATGAAACCGCTGAGCTTGAAGATACCGTGTGGTTAACTGATATCGTATTGCCACTTAATCTTGATGTTTTAGATTCGGATTTCGACGGTATGCCTGATGGATGGGAATATACTTATGACTTAAACCCATTCTTGAAAACAGATGCAAGTGATGATATTGACCAAGATGGTTTAACTAACCTTGAAGAGTATATTGCTAATGCTAATCCGCTGATTGCTGATACAGATGGCGATGGATTACCTGACGGTTATGAAGTGGAAATGGGTTTAGATCCAACCTCTGCTGCTGACGGGCTGTTAGACAATGACAGCGATGGTTTAACTAACCTAGAAGAGTATCTGCAAAACACCAACCCATTTGATAGTGATAGTGATGGCGATGGTGTTTCTGATTACGATGAAGTTGCATCAGGCAGTGATCCACTTGATCAAAATATTATCGTCGGTGTACCTAATTTATTAGTGGCAGTAAATGATGCTAATGGTGACAGAGTCAACGATTGGGTGAAATATACGCTAACTGATAATAGTGTCGATATAAGCTTGTTAAGTGGTGTCGATAACACTGAAATAGCTAATTTTAGTATTGTTCACAGTTATGATGACGTAAGTGTTTCAATCTTGGCAGATCGTAACAATGACAATGTTGAAGAGATTGGTGTATTTGGCTTTGATGCTGCAGCTAATCGTTACCAATTAGTGGTGCATGACGTAACTTCGGGTAGTAAGTTTGGTGCTTGGAATTGGCCTGCTACTTTGGGTGAAGTAAGTTTTGAAGCCTTAACTGATTTAACTCAAGATGGTATTCAAGAGTACGCGATTAGCGGGGTGCATTTAGGTAATGGTACTCGTCAGTTAGTGGTAAAAGATGGCTCGACTAAAGCGGCTTATCAAACCTTTAAATGGCCTAACTTATGGGACCGTTTAAGCTTTGTGACTATGACCGATGTCAGTGCTGATGGTGTTCCTGAAGTGGCACTATATGGTCGTCATACCCGCTTAGATAAAGGGCAGTTGTTTATCTATGATGGTGCAGATGCCAATTCAAAAGTGGATGTCTATAACTGGAATAAGCTGTGGAATGATATTCAGCTAGTTGAAATGGATGACATTGATGGTGACGGCACCATTGACTGGGGCCAATTTGGTCAGCGTAAAGATGATGGTCGTTATCAATGGCTAGTAAAAAAAGGCCATGATAAACGCGGCGTAATCCGTACCTTTAGTTGGCCTAATGATTTAGTTGATGTGCAGCCAATGCTGGTGGGTGACAGAACCCAAGATGGCATACGTGAAGTGGCTGTTGTAGGAACAAACCCTAATACGGGTAAAGTGTTCTTACGCATCAATGACGGCGCGTTAGCGAATGAGCGCATTGCCAACATTAGCTGGCCAGGCAATTGGGAAGATATTCAAGTTAACGAGCTTGGCGATTTAAACAACGATGGCTTTAATGAGTATGGTTTATTGGGTTACACCAAAACTAACCGTTCAGTACAGTTGATTGTTAAAGATGGCAAAGCACTGACGGAATACGGCCGTTATACCTTAACTGGCCGCTGGGAAGGTTTATCACTGAGCCATGATGATATCAATCAAGATGGTGTGATGGATATTATTATTGAAGGGATAAATCAAAGTACCAAACTACGCACTATTACGGTGTTAGATGGTAGTGATTTATTGGAAATAAGTAGTAGTGCTATTAATTAATTATTAAACTAACTAACTTATAATCATAATAGTAATAAGAAAGTGCCACATTGTTGTGGCACTTTTTATTGATTTAATTAAAACTAGTATGAAATTTATTGAGTAAACTTGTTGGAGTATATTTTTGCAACTAATGTTGTCTATTAAGAATGGACTTTATTAGTTTGATGTCTTTTGAATAAAATCATTGATTAGTTGTAGCTATACTGTGCAGCCTATTGGTTAAGTGATTGAATGTGTAGTTATATATTCAATTAATAGCCGCTAGTGTATTTAGTCAATTTTTATAATCTTAAATAGGTGTCTTTAATTAATGGCTGTCCTAAGCTAACCATATATTAAAGGGATTTATTATGAGTAAAATATCCACATACTTTCTTTCATTAGTGATTGGCTTAGGGATTACAGCACCTAGCTTTTCAGCTTCGAAAATTAATAAGTTTTACGATATTTCTGCCAGTGATGATCATGCCATTGCCATTGGTGAAAATGGTAGCCTCTATGGCTGGGGTGATAATGCCGGTGAATTTGGCACCGGTGAAATGGGCAGTAATTATTATACTTATCCAACTCAGTTGTTACCAGATGACCAGGAGTCGACAGTATGGGTTCTTGGTCGCGCGAACTATTCTAGTAGCTTAGCCCTTAATCAAGACGGCGAAATCTACACTTGGGGGCAAAATGTTAACTGCCAACTTGGCCAAGGGCTAGAAAGTGGTACAACGGTTTATTTACCTGCTGCAATAAATGCCCAAAATCAAACTCCTTTCACCGAGATTGTTACTACAACGTCAGCATATTATTCCTCAACAACTGGAACTGTGATTGCTATGACTGAAAATGGCAAGTTATGGGGCTGGGGGTTTAATGGAAATGGTCAATTGGCTGATGGCACCACCGAAGATGCATGTTTGCCTCAAGCCATTGCAGAGGAGCAAAGCTTTAGCTCCATCAGTCATTCTGCAACCCATGCAGTTGCTGTATCTACAGATGGTGATTTGTGGGCTTGGGGTGATAATTATTATAAGCAATTGGGTGATGGCAGCACCGTTGACGTGCTGGAGCCTAAGCAAATCATTACCGGTAAGAAGTGGCTCAAGGCGATAGCGGGAATAAATTACACGCTTGTGATCGATGAGGATGGCATATTATATGGCGTCGGCTACGGCGACAGAAATCAGCTTGGTGAAAACAGTAGGCTAGATAGCCTGGTAGTCATAGATACGGACAGTTGGGTGGATGTGAGTGTGGGTTATTACCACGTGATTGGTAAGAAAAGTGATGGCAGTATTTGGTCTTGGGGTTATGGCGGTGACGGACAGTTGGGTTTAGGGCAAAATAGTTCTGGTAATAATATTACCACCACAGAAGGGATACCCACTCAAATAGGCACCGCCACAGATTGGCAAACTATAACAGCCTCAACTTTTGCCAGTTTTGCCATAAAAGATGATAACACCCTGTGGGCATGGGGGGATGCTGGTGATTACCTTCAAGGCACAGGGTCTAGCGCAGATGAGTGGACACCGCAGTCAATTTCTTATCGGATGATCCATAAAGCAACTGCCGTGAGTGCAGGCTATGTGCATTTTTTACATCTGGACGCCAGCGGCCTGTTATGGGGCAGTCAAAATAGGAACAGTGGCCGTTTGGGTGATGGCAATGTCAGCGGTTCAACTCGCGGAACGCCAGTGCTGGCCACCACTAATCATTGGCAAATGGCCAGTGGCGGCAGTGATTTCACTTTAGCCATTAAGGATGATAATACCCTCTGGGGCTGGGGCGACAATAACGATAACATGTTTGACTCTACTGATGTAACGCGAGCATATCGCCCGATTCAGGTTAGTGATGACAAATGGAGTTTTGTTAGTGCTGGTGGTGCTCATCTGGCAGCAATTACTCAAACGGGTGAATTGTGGCTTTCTGGGGATAATTATTACGGTCAAATAGGGGATGGTAGTCGTAATGATCCGCAAACCTTAGTTAGGCTAGGCAGTGATAGTGATTGGTATTCTGTATCACTATTGAGAGCGTCTACCATAGCACTTAAACAAGACGGTACCCTATGGAGTTGGGGTTACAATAACTTAGGTCAGTTGGGAAGAGGTTTTACTTCTAGTTATGAGGAAACCCCTGCGCCTTTGTATGCTGGCGGAGATTGGTCTTATTTAGCTCAAGGTTCAAGTGCTTCGCATACATTGGCTATAAAGCAAGATGGCAGCCTTTGGAGTTGGGGTTATAATCGTTATGGGCAATTAGGGCTAGATCATACCGATAATGTTAGCGTTCCGACACAAATAGGAACCAAGACAAACTGGGCCATGGCGGTGGTTTCTAGATACGATTCATTAGCGCTTAAAACCGATGGTTCATTATATGGCTGGGGTCGAAATCAATATGGTCAATTAGGCAAGGGTGATAAAGACCAGGTCAATAAACCAGTGTTTATCAGTGGTGGCTGGAAATCAATTGCGCTTACTGAACACAGTGCTATTGGTATTAAAGAAAATGGTGATGTGTATATTTGGGGTTACGTCAATACGCCGAATGGAACCAAAACTTCTCTTGTCCCAACTCAATATAGTTACCTTGACCGAGATTTTGATGGTGTTGCAGATGCTGCAGATGCTTTCCCGTATGACGAGACCGAAATTCAGGATTATGACTTTGATGGTATAGGGGATGTCGCCGATAGCGATGATGATAATGATGGCTATGATGATATTTACGAACTTGCTAATGGCAGTAGTCCTTGGCATGCCAATACTGGATATGAAGACAGTGATAGTGATGGGTACTTGCTAAGTTTTGAATATACCGCAGGAAGCTATGATAATTCAGCCAGTTCCATTCCTACAAGAGACATTTACACCCAATACACTTTTGCTAGCACCTCTGAACTCAATGAGTTTAACAATGCAGGTTGGCAGCGAGACTCCAACTCAGATTCTCGAAGTGGCTTTGCACTAAATTCAACAACAAAAGTCGATAATGGCGAGGATATTTTTACCAAGTCAGCAAGCTTCAATGAAGGTATGTTTTCTTTCGCGGTAAAAACCTCAACAGAAGAATTCGATAAATTCTATTTCCAAATCGATGGTACCTTACAAGAAACCACACTCATAGGTGGTGATACCCAATGGCAAGTGTTTGTGTTCGACATTGATGCAGGTGAACATACCTTAAGTTGGCATTATAAAAAGGATGACGAGTCAGCCGAGTTAGAAGATACGGTTTGGGTAACCGATATTGTACTGCCCCTAAACCTTGATGTGTTAGATAGCGATCAAGATGGTATGCCTGATGGCTGGGAATATCGATTTGGATTTAACCCCTTCTCTAATAGTGATGTTAATGGTGATCCTGATAATGATGGACTCACCAATTATCAGGAGTACATCGCGAATACTAATCCGTTAATTGCTGATACAGATGGCGATGGACTACCTGACGGCTATGAAGTTGACAATGGATTTGATCCAACATCAGCGACCGATGCGAAAATGGATGGCGATAATGATGGGTTAACTAATCTTGAAGAGTTTACTTATGGCACCAATCCATTTGATAGTGACAGTGATGGCGATGGTGTTTCTGATTACGATGAAGTCGCATCAGGCAGTGATCCACTTGATCAGAATATTATTGTCGGTGTACCTAATTTATTAGTGGCAGTAAATGATGCCAATGGAGACAGTGTCAACGATTGGGTGAAATATACGCTAACTGATAATAGTGTTGATATAAACTTGTTAAGTGGTGTCGATAACGCTGAAATAGCTAATTTTAGTATTGTTCACAGTTATGATGACGTAAGTGTTTCAATCTTGGCAGATCGTAACAATGACAATGTTGAAGAGATTGGTGTATTTGGCTTTGATGCTGCAGCTAATCGTTACCAATTGGTGGTGCATGACGCAACCTCGGGAAGTAAGTTTGGTGCTTGGAATTGGCCTGCTACTTTGGGTGAAGTGAGTTTTGAAGCCTTAACTGATTTAACTCAAGATGGTATTCAAGAGTACGCTATTAGCGGGGTGCATTTGGGTAATGGTACTCGACAGTTAGTGGTAAAAGATGGCTCGACTAAAGCGGCTTATCAAACCTTTAAATGGCCTAACTTATGGGACCGTTTAAGCTTTGTGACTATGACTGATGTTACCTTTGATAATGTGCCTGAAGTGGCCTTATATGGTCGCCACACTCGTTTAGATAAAGGGCAGTTGTTTATCTATGATGGTGCAGATGCCAATTCAAAAGTGGATGTCTATAACTGGAATAAGCTGTGGAATGATATTCAGCTAGTTGAAATGGATGACATTGATGGTGATGGCACCATAGACTGGGGCCAATTTGGTCAGCGTAAAGATGATGGTCGTTATCAATGGCTGGTAAAAAAAGGCCATGATAAACGCGGCGTAATCCGTACCTTTAGTTGGCCTAATGACTTAGTCGATGTGCAGCCAATGCTGGTGGGTGACAGAACCCAAGATGGCATACGTGAAGTGGCCGTTGTCGGAACAAACCCTAATACGGGTAAAGTGTTCTTACGTATCAATGACGGTGCGTTAGCGAATGAGCGCATTGCCAATATCAGTTGGCCAGCAAGTTGGGAAGATATTCAAGTCAAAGAACTTGGCGATTTAAACAATGATGGCTTTAATGAGTATGGTTTATTGGGTTACACCAAAACCAATCGGACTGTGCAGTTGATTGTTAAAGACGGTAAAGCACTGACGGAATACGGCCGTTATACCTTAACTGGGCGCTGGGAAGGTTTATCACTGAGCAATGGCGATATCAATCAAGATGGGGTGATGGATATTGTTATTGAAGGTATTAACCAATCTACAGAGTTACGCACTGTTACAGCACTAGAAGGCACTAGTCTTGAGTTGCTAAGTTCACAGGTGATTAATTAGGTTTTAGTCTTTATAAAGCTAAACTGATGTCATACTTAAAAAGCTATCTGTGAGGTTGAACTTTTCAACCGACAGATAGCTTTTTTTTGCTAAAGAATAAGCAAGCTCACTGTAATCTTGGTATATTGAGTGCCTTTACTCTCATAAGGACTTGAACATGATGACGTGTATTAAACGAATAAGTTACTGCTTGCTCATATTACTTAGTGTGACATCATCTGCAGTGATGAGTAGTGACTTATCATCACTGACGATCATGGGAGAGGAATACCCCAAAAGTATTTATTTTAGAAATGCAGAAAACAGCGCCGCCAATGAAACCATTCCCTATGAAAAATGGAAAAACCGTTGGTCAAAACTTGATGGCATGGTCGTTAAGGTTTTAGATGAAGAAATCCCCGGAAGAAGTGGTGAGGCTCAAAAGAAGTTTCTTAAATATAAACAAGAATTCCCGCAAAAAATGATGTTATTGCATTTCAATGGTAATGCCAGAGATCCTCGTTTTGATTTAGATGCTTTTAAACACCATGATTGGACTTACTTTGTTGGAACTGACGCGCAAGGTAAGATTACGTCATCTCCAGATGCCACTGACATAAAAGTAAACAATACAGATGTATTTAAGCAGGGATGGGGACGAGGCAATAAAGGCAATGATGATATTGCTATTGTGACCCGAACGACCGATGGCAAACTTAACTGGGAGAGAGTTGAGCAAGTTAAATTAGTCTCTATCAATAAAAAGCAAAGTTCAATTACTGTCGCACGCGGGCAATTTAATACCAAGCCTCTTTCATTTGACAAAGGTAAAGCCTATTTAGCGCCACATGTTGCACAAGCCCCTTTTGCTAAAGGGAGCGAGCAATCCTTATGGCGTTATAATTTTACTCAATTAGGAAGTAAAGCCGATTATAGTCAGTCAATGGCGCAAGCTTTAGCTGATAATTTACTCAGTTATATGAGTAGCGATGGCCCGTTATCTTCATTTGATGGAATAGAATTTGATGTATTAGCGGACTACAGAGGATTTAAACACCAGTCTAGGAAAGATAAAATTGATTATAATTTTGATGGCAAATTTAGCTCGTTAGATAATCAGGCTGCTGATAATTATCGTATCGGCGTTCGCCATTTTTTAACCCAATTGAGGCATAAACTGGGTGATAATAAACTTCTGCTAGCTGATGGTAATGAGCTCAACCAGCAGCGAGAGTTTGGGCTATTAAATGGGATTGAAAGTGAAACCTGGCCAAGCCATTGGGACCCAGAAATAGAACAATGGTCATCAGGGATGAATAGGCATTTATTTTGGAATGATAACTGCTACTCTCCTTGTTTTAGTTATATCAAATTAGGAGAATTACCTTCAAAAAAAGGTTCTTCTGTTGCGCCAACAGAGAATACTCGAAAATTGAGGGTCGCTGCGGCGTTAATTATGGATGCAACCATTGCCCCAGCTTATAGACCAAAAGGTAAAAAAATTGATAATTGGCCTGAATTAACGGGAGGGAAACGAAATTATAATAGTTGGCTTGGTAAAGTAATATCTCCTCCTATGTACTACAAAATTAGTGATAATAAGCCTAAGAATTGTATCATTGTTAATGATAAACAAAATTTTTCAGTCGATGAGTCTAGTGAAAAAGTTAAAATTATTAAGCGTATAGGGACTGGAACCTTACAGTTTTCTTGTCATTTCTCTTTAGCCAGCGCTGATGATGTTGTGCTAGTAATGCAAACAAAATCTAAATCTACCCATTTAACACCTAGAACCGACCAGGTTAGATATATTTCGATTGTGCCCAATGAAGACCAAAGCCAAGAAAATATGACTTGGAGTGGTAATAACGTGTTTGAAAGCCGATTTTATTTTAAACAATTAAAAGCAGGCTTAAACAATTTACAGTTTGAGTCTGATGCTGAAGAAATACACATCTCAGATTTAAGCATTACTTCAGGAGCAGAAGTGATGTATAGAGAATTTGAAAACGGACTTGTTATTGCTAATCCTTTTAGAAAGCCGATATTGTTAGATATTGCTGATTTTACTGAAAGAAAGAACTTGTTAATTGATAATAGGAAATACGAGAAAAAGGATACAATAACAATAAAAGCTAAAGATGCTATTTTTATAAAATATAAAGATATGATTTAGAAAGTATTTGTTTGTGAATATGCAGTGTTGATAAGTCTAAAGGGTGTATTGTGAGTTTTATTAATAGCTATAGCTTAAATGTTCAAACGGTGAAAAATGGCAGGGTGGTACCTACAAATGTAAACCGTACTGATAAAACCTTTACTGGTGGAGTGTATAGCCAAGATGGCGAGCTAGTCGAGAACGGTTTAAGGCAGGATCCTGCACATACTGGACCCCAACCATTTCCACAATTATCGCCCAAATCAATAATGCCTAATGAACTTGCGTTAAACAATGTTAAGAAAGGACGATATTTATATTTGGGCTTTTATACAGAGCATTATGGTCATTTTTTGTTGGAAACGCTGTCTCGATTATGGGCGACAAAAGAAGCTGACTATGATGGCTTTATTTTTAATGAATTTGTTATTCCTAGAAAAACAAGTGGTACCTCATCACTTGCTAATGCCTGTTTTAGTGCGTTTGGTATTGATTTAGATAAAATACATATTGTGACTGAGGATACTTATTTTGAGTATTTATTTGTACCAAATTCACAATTCTATATTGTTAATAAAGCTCACCCTAGTTATATCGATACTTATCAAAGTATTTTTACATCCCATGTCTCTAGCCAAAAAGAGCCTCATCAACGCATTTATTTATCTCGTTCGGCAGTTCAGAAACGCAAAAGAAAAGTATTGAATGAAGCTCAAATTGAAAAAGCTTTTATTGAACATGGTTTTATTATTATTCACCCTCAAGAGCTCAGTTTTACGAAACAACTTGAGATATTTTCCCAGGCAAAAATAATGGCTGGTCTTGAAGGGTCAGGCTTACATAATTGTGTGTTTATGCCTGAAAATGGCGAGGTCATCAACCTTTGCGGCCCACGAAGTCCACGCAGAATAAAATGTAATCAAGTCATTTGCAATGGGTTAAATGCGCATCAGGGTGTAGTGCTGCCATTCGTTGGAGAAGTTGTAAATCAAGAGAAGCAAATCTCTCGAATGAACATTCCACATGTAAAGACTTGGCTTAGAAAACACTTTGGCTAATTAATAGGCTGTTGAGGTTAAATTGCTTTGAAGTTTTACATTTACTCTGATTTAGGTTTGGTAATTTGTTAAAGTAGTTAGCTTGCTAACTTGAGTTTTATTAGTACTAGTTTAATTGAGAAGGATATTCTGTGTCAGAATCAATGGTATCACCTAAACTCGATGTCAATGTGCATCTAGATTTTGTTTCTTATAACGATGGTGTCTGGACGATGTCAGGTTGGTTAGTTTGCCAGACTGAAAATCCACGCATTAGGCTACTGTCACAGGATCAAACTGAATTATTATCTAAATGGCAGGCGTTTGAACGAGCAGACGTAAAAGATGCCCTTGGCTTACCAGAAGAGGCTATTGTAAAAGGCTTTGTTGCTTGTGTTGCAAGCGGCGACGTTGAGTTGGATGCGTTAATATTAGAAATCGATAGCACTGAATTTAATACCTCTACATTACAGCCGCAATTAATCAATAACCCTGAGGTGATTTTTAATGCTTTAGGTGATGCTAAAACATTATTCGTTGAAGATTTACAGGCGATCATATCGTCTAAACCTGCAAGTGAAGATGCGGTAGCAGAAGCATTGTCTGAGCAAGCTCAAAGTAATATTCATGAAGCTCGGCGAGTTAAAATAGAACATTTTTTTGATGATTGTTTTATCTTAGACAACAACCTCTTTTATTTTAAGGGCTGGGCATTAACGGATAAACCTCTTAGTGATGTTGTGGTTACAGATGCTGCCGGTAACGAAATTGAGATTACTGAATGTTATCGTTTTATTCGTCATGACCTTAACGAAAAACTTAACTTATCATTAGAGTATGAGGCTGGCTTTGTTTGTGCTTGTCGTTTACCCGATGAATTTGATGCCACATCCGTTACATTGAATATAGATGGTGGTCACTCGATATCTGCAACGATTTCAAATCATGTAATTGCGCAGACAAAACTCGAAATACTAAAAGCTTATTTGGCGCTTATTGATGTTCATCAAGCAGGTTTTTTCTCTCAAGGTCAACCTGCAGTGTTAAAACATCTTGCTGATATTTGGCAATCTGAGCGATTGATGGAAGGTGCAACTCCTCAGGTTCAGCAGTTTGGTGACGCTATTCAATCGCCAGTGGTATCACTCATCATTCCTATTTATGGTCGCTATGATTTTATTCAGCACCAAATAGCCATGTTTTTAACTGATATCGACATGGCTAACCATGAGATTATTTATGTGCTGGATGATCCTAAAATAGCACGCGAGTTTGATATCACTTGTCATGGGGTTTTTAATACTTACTCAATGCCTTTTAAAACTGTGTATGCAGGTAAGAACTTAGGTTTTGCTGGAGCAAATAACCTTGGGGTTAACCATGCCTGTGGTGAGTATGTACTTGCGCTAAACTCAGATGTTTTACCAAGTGAGTCAGGTTGGTTAAGTCGACTTGTGAGTAAGTTTAATACGTTAGAAGATGTCGGTATTTTAGGCGCCAAGTTACTGTATGAGGATAATACTTTACAACATATTGGCATGGAGTTTAGCCAAGATGCTTATTACCCCGGTATATGGATGAATTTTCACCCCCATAAAGGGATGCCCTCACAACTGGTTAATAAAGATAAAACGGTACAAGCAGAATTAGTGACGGGGGCATGTATGTTGCTTAAAAAAGATTTTTATCAATCTATTAAAGGCTTTGATACCCGTTATATTCTCGGTGATTTTGAAGATTCAGATCTTTGTTTAAAGGTTTATCAACAACAAAAGAAAATTTATCTAGATACTGAAGAGACCTTATTTCACCTTGAGCGTTTATCACAAAATCTTGTTGATAGTGGCGACTGGAAATACAAATTAACATTGCTAAATGGCTTATATCAAAAAAATAAATGGGGTCATGCAATCGAAGAGGTTAAACAAAATCATGTCTAAGAAAGTACTTGTTATTGCCCATGGCCATCCAGAGTTTAATAAAGGCGGCGGTGAGCAAGCCGCTTATCAATTTTATAAAGAGTGTTTAAATCAAGGTGATGATGCTTATTTTTTAGCAAGAACCGCCGTAGAACCCCATGGTGGTGCTGCTTTTTCTACCATCAAAAATGAGCGAGAAATGCTGTTTCATACCACTCACGATGACTTTTTTCTGTTCTCAAACATTAAAACGCGTCACTTGTGGGGGGATTTTGCTGACTTATTAATGCAGTTAAAGCCAGAAGTTATTTATTGTCATCATTATTTTTTATTAGGCATTGAGTTACTTAACATTATAAAAAAGGTCTTACCTAATACTAAGTTAGTGCTTACCTTACATGAGTATTATGCGATTTGTCATAACGCAGGCTTAATGATTAAAACAGGCGAGGATAAAAAACTTTGCTTTGAATCAGGAACCCGAGAATGTAATAGTTGTTTCCCTGAAAAGTCTCCAGGTGATTTCTTCTTGCGTAAGCAATACATTAAAAATTGTTTTCAGTGGGTTGATAGCTTTGTTGCACCATCGGCTTTCTTACGCCAACGTTATATCGATTGGGGAATCGCTGCAGAAAAAATCCATGTGATTGAAAATGGGCAAAAGTGCGTTGATATACCATCTGCTAATGTAAAAAATGATGACAAAGTTCGTATTGCTTATATTGGTCAGATTAACCCGTTTAAAGGCATCGATGTATTGCTGGAGGCGCTGTTACTTCTACCTTCTGAATTACGCCAACAATGCCTTATTGAAATTCATGGTGCTAATTTTACGACTCAGTCAGATAAGTTTAAAAAGAAAATTTATAAACAATTGAGAGCATTATCTGATGTTGTTCGTATGCATGGTGTTTACGAGCCCCATGAGTTAGGTGGCATTTTACAAGATGTGAATTGGGTCGTAGTGCCATCAATTTGGTGGGAAAACTCGCCAATGGTTATTCAAGAAGCATTCAGCCATGGCAAACCGCTTATCGTCAGCGATATAGGCGGAATGAAAGAAAAGGTCGAGCATAATGTCACTGGGTTGCATTTTAGATCTCGAAGCGCGGTATCACTTGCTGAAACGCTTCAAACGATATTGTTAGATAAAAGTATTGAAGCGACATTAGTAAAAAATATCGCTAAACCACTTTCATTTCAAGAGAGTTATAAACTAACTAACCAGTTGGTTAATCATTAATATGTATAGTTTTTTTATTGATGTCGACACCAATAACAATGTTGTGTTGAATACCGCTTCGGTTGGTACCTTAACTAAACCTGCGCTCAGCATTGCTGGACGAATAATTTCTACCAAACTTATTAAATCGATTAATGTTTATCATTTATTTGATAGTTCAGTATTAGATTCCAAGCTCAAGCTAACTGAAGCAAAAAACCTCACTCAGCAATTATCCCTCGGTGTTGAGATGAATCCATATCGTTTTGATATTGAATTATCGCAGAGAGATTTGGTTGAGGATTTACATTTTGTCGTCAAAGCTGAAATTGATACTGTGGATGGTGATAATGTTGAACAAACCATAGCAACAGGGTTTATTCAGCCTGTTAAGTTACCTGAAAAAGTCGTCTTTGTTGTGGGTTCGCCTCGATCAGGCACGTCGGCTTTGGGAAAAGCTTGTCGAAAAGCATTAAAAGCTAATGCACACGGTGAATCACATGCTGTGCAGGGCGTTAATTTGTTGATGGAAACCGCAGATAGTTTTTTTCAGCAATCTCGCACAGCCAACATAAAGGGCAATTTAGTAAACGCCATTCCTAAAACATTGATGCTAGCAGAGCAGCTCAATGTGCTGAGACGACTTTATCGTTTATATTATGGTGACCTAGTGCATTTAGATAAAACACCGGGAATTCCAATGTTAGCTGGCCTTCCTTTAGCATTAATGGCCTGGCCAAATGCTAAAGTGATATTTTGTAAAAGAAGAGGCATGGAAAATATTCAATCTCGGTTGATTAAGTTTCCTAAAGTGAAGTTTGAACAACATGTTAAGCAATGGAAGCAATCTTTTGTAGTGTGGAGAAAAACCAAGCAGGAAATCACTCAATCACTCAAGCATAGCCAATGGTTTATTGAAGTTGACCAGTTAAATATGGCTTGTTTACCTGAGACAGTCGCTAATGACGTTGCTGCTTTGGTTGATTTAACCCCACGCCAACGTAATGTATTATTCAAACAATTAGCATCTGATGATAAGCCTGAGCAGACGTCAAAAGAAGCTTCTAAGTCTAAATCACTTGCTGATTTTGGTTGGACAGATGCACAGGTTTTACAATTCAAAGATGTTTGTAGCAAAGAAATGAAATTACAAAATTACAGCGTCGATGAAAAGTATTTCCTTGATGATCAAAGTGTGAAGGAAATCATCTAATGACCAAGGTTATTATTCATATTGGCACTGAAAAAACGGGTACTACCAGTATTCAAAAGTGTTTACAGCAAAACCGTGCCAATTTAGCTAAGCAAGGTATTATCTATCCTCATATTGGTCCTCGAGATGATGCTCACTTCGACCTAGTCAATGCTCTGCATCCGTTAGATAACAATGGACGCTATATGGAGTTTTTACCAGAGGTTGAACACGAACAAGACTTTTACTGGGATGCTCTGGCAAGGTGTATTACTGCAAACCCAGATAAAACTATAGTATTAAGCGCAGAACATTTTAGCTCTCGATTACGCCATAAAGCGCTTTCATACATGAAAGCATTTTTTGATAAACTGAATATAGAGCCAGACATTGTTATCTATCTCAGACCTCAGCAAGGTTATATTGAATCGTCTTACTCCACTTCAATAAAATCGGGTAGTGATCTCACATTTTCGCAAGCATTTGATTCTCATGAACAACAGATTTTTCGATACGATTATCATAAGTTATTGGGGTTATGGTCGAGCCATTTTGAACAAAAATCTATCATTGTTAGAGTTTATGATAAAGCTAGCCTTAACGGTGATGTCTGTACCGATTTTTTATCCTTGATTGGCGTAAATGACCTTAATTCATTGGAACTCGCTACTGTACATGAAAATAAGAAATGGGGCCCAGCAATGCTAGAGGTTGCCAGGTTAGTTAACATGCAAGCGAAGGGGCTACCCCCTTATCATAGACACAAGTTATTGCAAAAATGCGAGCAGTTATTGCCTAAAGCCATGCCAAAGGCAGCAAGTATTGAAGGTTTGATCACCACCAAGCAAATGACTGAAATTGAGGCATTTTACAAAGACTCTAACCAAAGAGTTGCTAAAGAGTATTTAAATCAAGATCAATTATTTATTGAGCAAAAATTACATCAACCTTTGCAAGAGACGCCAGTGTCTATTAGTCGTCAACATTTGATCCGTTTGATGATGGCAATCTTTAATGATACCCATACCGATTAATGTTTAATATATAAGTTAACAATTTTGAAAAGGGTTGAGGATGTTGCCCTTTTTGTTGTTTTTGGTTGTTTTGTAAACGCTGTTTTTTATTTAATTAACGAGATTGTAGATTGAACATTAGATTCGTTTACTCCCCTTTTAATACAAGGTAGTATTTGCCGGCTAATTTGAACGATTAGCTATTATGGCTCGGGGCTACATCAACATAGTGAACTAGATTTTATATGACAAATTGTACTGAGTTAAACCCACCAATCCCGCAATTCTCGCATTTTGGGGCAACGTTTATAGGCCCTTTATTAAGTTTTTTTTCCAATAAGTTAGCGACTTATTCTCAGCAAAAAAATGACAAGTTGTTCTTTTTGGCGAGAGAAGGTTATTGGCTTCAGCAGGCATACTCTGAGCACTGTAGCTCGCAAGAAATTACTCCAAATAGTGAGTATTTGCTCGTGTCTAGAGCTTTTATGTTTAAAGTGATGCTAGATGATCCCCGAAGTTATGCGTATTCATTAGACTTCAGTTTTGATGGCTCGCTCAAAGAGTTGCTTAGAACACGTTTCATGCTCAGTAACGCGACCGTGTCATCGTTTTTTACTGAAAAAGAACTTAATAAAGTGATTTCATTACCAAATGATATCGCTGATGTAGAAACGTTATTAACAACCCAGCAAAGCAAGCTTTCGCAAATAATTGCCCCAACTAAGCGAGCCTATTTAGCGTATTTAGCTGAACTTGGGATGTTCGAATTAGAAACCATAAACTTTGTTGATGTGGGTTACTCCGGCACCATCCAAAAGCTAATGACGATTTTGCTTGATAAACCAACCATAGGGCACTACCTAATTGCTTCGAAACCTGGCGCTATCAAGGTCGAAAATCGACAAGCGAACATGATTGGTTACCTCAAAGAAGGTAAGAAAATGGGCGAGGGCTACACCCCCCTTGATCGTTCAATGTTTTTAGAGGCAATACTGACAGCGCCTCAGGGGCAATTTCAGGATATTCGTATTAACCAGATTAATGGAAAGGGTTACGATTTTTATTTTGGACGCAAAGTGAGTGCGCAAAAGCATTTTCATGACTTAACACAAATAATGAATGGCGCCATTTCATTTGTGAGCACGGCATCAAAAAATGCAATTGAATATCGCCATGACGAAGTGGAAAAATTACTCACACAATATGTGGAAAAGCCCAATATGATCCCAAGATCTAGTCATCACTTGTTTGCTATTGATGATGATGTAACAGGCAATGGAACCGTAGACGCTTTACAATTTTTTGGGTTAAAATAATGAATTACAGAAGTATTATTAATAATAAATTTCCTCGCGTAGCTGCCACTATCAAACAGAACGAGATATTGCTTAGGGTTGCTAAAAAGCTTGAACATATTATTCAGACGGGTTCTTACAAGCCTTTAAAAGCTAAGAAAAGCTATACCAAAGCTGAATTAAACAATATGTTGCACTTAGCAAAGAGTCATGGATTATTTGACCTTCAGTGGTATAGCAACCATCAAAGAAGAACGTTTAGTTGTGAACTTGAAGCGTTTGAGGATTTTGCAAAAAAATCACTTTTTTCGAATGTAAATCCAAGTCCGGCATTTGACACTGAAACTTACTTTAAAGCCAATGTTGATGTGTATCATTCTGGTGAAAACCCACTGTTTCATTACCTAACTTCAGGAGCTGCTGAAGGGCGTTTTTCAGTGCCTGCAGCGCCCAAATGGCGTCCAAATAAGCCTATTGAAATAAGTGCTGATGGCGATATAACCGAATTCAAAATCGCAATTTGTTTACATGTTTTTTATCAAGACTTTGTTGATTATTACAAGCAGTGTTTAACGAACTTCCCAAGTAATGTTGATGTGTTTGTTAGCGTCAGCGATGAGACGTTTATCGACTCTGTTCAACAGCAATTATCAGCCTTAGAAACTGTTAACAAGGTAACAGTAAAGGTTGTCCCTAACCGAGGTCGTAATTTTGGGCCAATGCTAGTGGAGTTTTCTCAAGCGCTGCTAGAGTACGATTTGTTTTGCCATTTACACTCTAAAAAATCATTGTATTCTGGCCGTGAACAGACGCAGTGGGCTGATTACTTAGGTGAATACCTACTTAATGATAAACATGTTATTAAACAAGTATTAAATCAATTTTCTGCAGACCCTAAATGCGGCATGTATTATCCGACTTCATTTTGGATGATGCCGAATTGGGTTAACCATTGGTTGAAAAACAAACCTTTCGCTAAAAAGTGGCTTGATCAATGGGATATATCTATTGATTCTGACTTTTTAACCTACCCCGCAGGTGGAATGTTTTGGGCGAGACCTGAAGCATTAAAGCAGATGTTAGAGGTGAACTATCAATATGAGGACTTCCCTGAAGAACCTTTGCCAAATGATGGTTCTGAATTACATGCCCTTGAACGCTGTGTCGGCTTACTGGCTGAAAAAAATGGCTATAAACAGCTATTCTATTATCCTCCTCTGGGTCAATTTACTTATGATCAATCTTACATATTAGCGAATTATGTAAACAGTGCAGAAGGCATTAGAAACCAGTTACAGCCATTTGAGACTATTTCTTTCGATGTTTTTGATACCTTAGTCTTGCGGCGCTTTTTTGTACCTGATTATGCCAAGCTATTATTGGGTAAAAGATTAGTCAGTGACGGTGTCGTCAAAGATGCCCATGAGTTTGTTGCAGCGCGAAATCAAGCAGAGTTTGAAGTCCGTAAGCAGAAAAACTTTGTTGGTGATGTGACCATTTTTGAAACCTATCAGCAGTTAGGTGCAACACTGGGTTGGAATGACGATTTTGCTAACGAAAATGCACAATTAGAGTTCGCCTATGATCTTGACATGATCGAACCTAAAAATGAAATGGTAGATATCATCAATCATTTCATTGTGACAGGCAAAGAAGTCATGGTTATTTCAGATACCTATTATACTGAACATCAAGTCACTATGATGTTGAAAAAAGCAGGGGTAGCCAATGGCTATCGTTTGATTGTGTCAAGTGAATCAGGTCTTCGTAAAGACAGCGGCACCATGTGGGCTTGGCTCAAAGAAGAGATAGCACAACCTGCAACATTCATTCACGTTGGTGATAATGCCGTAGCAGATTCACAAATACCGGGTGACTTTGGTTTCAATAACTTCCATATTTTAAACCCATTGGATAAATGGCATGCCGCTGGCTGGGATAATCCTTTTGCTGGAAACAAGTCGTTAGATGAGCAAGAGATCCTTAAATGGGGTCCTTTAGTCAGCCAGTTTGGGCGTTTTCCGTTTTTAGGTGAGTAGAATGGTTGATTTAGTGCTACACCCGGGTCACTCAAAATGTGGTTCTACCACGATCCAAGATTTTATTTATAACAATAGGGAAGTATTCCGTCAAAGAGGTATTTTTCTGCCTGATGTAAACTTCAACTTCCCTAATGATGACCAATATCAATTTCAATTGACTCAGACGCCTAGAGATTACCTTGCAAAGATTCAATCTGGTGAGATCAACATTGCTGAGTTAGAAACCAAATTAGATCAATTGATTTCGAGTGCTGAAGAGCAAGGCTGTCGACGGGTTATTATTTCTGCTGAAAATCTAATAAACGCGATTTCCAGTGAGAAAACTAAATCAATTCACGAGTTATTCAATCGTAAATTTTCTTCAGTCCGAGTCGTTTATTATATTCGAAAACAGGACTCTTTATTGGTCTCTGCTTGGCAGCAATGGGGTCATAAAGCGGGTGAAAGTTTAGACAGTTATATAAAGAAAATGTCGAAAACTAAGTTTGGCGATTTCCTGTTTATTGCTAGGCACTTAAAAAAATATTACCCAGAACAGATGGTAAAAGTTTTTCCATTAAGCCGAAAGTATTTGGTTAAAGAGAATTTATTATTCGATTTTTGTAGTAGGGCTCAAATCAACGTCAACAACTTGAATATGGATATCCAAGATAGCAATTCTGGTTTAAGCAGTGCTATGTGTCATTCCTTATCGAGAATTAATGACGTTTATAGTGATATTCATGACCAGAAAGTGAAAGAGCGTATTACAGCGCTTTGTCCTAATTCAGATAAACTGCTTAATACAAAGTATCGTCATGATTTATCGAAAGAATTGACTTCATTGTTATATGACAAGTTTCAAGAATCTAATGAATTGTTAGCTAAACGCTATTTCCCTAAAATTCCATTCGATGAAGTACTGTCATTAAAACCTCTTACAGAAAATAGTGATGAAACTGCAGCTCTCTATGAAAAAATACAAAAATTAGAAGATCTTACAGCATTGCAAATGGATATGATTTTAACATTACAAAGCAAAATGGATAAAGTATGAGCTATAAAGTTAAGCTAGTCGCAATAGCTAAAGATGAAGCTACTTATATTCCTGAGTGGGTGCATCACCATTTATTTGTAGGCTTTGATGAAATAGAAATATTCATTAATAGGACAACTGATAGTAGTCAAGCAGTGTTGACGAGTATTTGTGAAAAATACCCTAATGTTTCTTGGAGAACTGCTGATTGGGTTGACCAATGCCCCCCAGAGGCGAGTAAGCATATTCAATTTATTACATACTCCCAAGCAATGTATCAGTGTCAGGAAGCTGAAGATTTTACTCATATCTTTTTTTTAGACATTGATGAGTTTTTGATCTTAGATAAACTGTCTTCATCCATTCATCAAATTATAGAGCGATTCCCGCAGGGGGTGCCAATTGCTTTTGAGTGGCTAAATGATTGCACTCCAACGGCAGCAGCTTTTAGTCGACTGCCACGAACACTGACAGGTAATCTATCTCCTCTTGTAAAGACCTTACTGCCAGTAGATATCCAAATTAAAGAATTTCGCCATCATTTACCTGTATTTAAAAATAACGTTGAGACTTTGCTAGTTGATAAAACTAAGTTTGTTTCTCAAGAAAAGGTAAAGCAAGCACTTGATAAATCAGTGAACTTTTTAAAGTCGAGTTTTATTTATCATCGTGCTCATCGCTCACAATATGAATACATCTCTTTACTGTATCGAGGTCGCCCTGGCGATAGTTTTGCCTATAAAAGCAATCGCAGAGGCTACCCTAAAATAACGGCTAACACGGCGTCGGTAGCGTTAGATAAAACCGCTTATAACGATTACCAATCAAGCTATGAAAAGTTCATTGTCGATACTAATATCGTTGGGTTGGCGGATGAGTCTCAGGCGTTTGTACGTCAGCGTTATGATTTGTCCATAGCTAATATCCCGCAGCATTTAGCACTGGATTATAGCTTGATGTTGAGATTGTTTAAGGGGGTTTCAGATCCCCAAGTATTAGCCGCCTTTAAGCAACATAGAGAAAACCTTGTTAAGTCAGAACCGACTAATGTGGACTTATTAATTCGCCTTGCTTTAGATGCGCAGCCTCAGGATCTTGATGAAGCAATAGCGCTGATAACCTTAGCAAAAGCTATTCGACCTAAAGGGCCGTTAATCAATAAAAAATTAACGCAATTTTTATCAATGAAACAACAGGCATAGGCGTATTTGTGAAATCTACAGCACCAGTAATCATATCTTTAACATCTTACTCTGAACGAATTAATGTTGTTCATAAGGTGATTGCCTCTTTGAAAGAGCAAAATACGCCGGTTGATAAAATTATATTATGGTTAGACGAAACTGAATTGACACATGAGCAGTTGCCGAAGCAACTTAGCTTATTGGAAGATGAATTATTTGAAATCAACTTCTGTGCTAATTATAAAAGCTATAAAAAGCTTGTACCGACCTTAAAAGCTTACCCAACTGCCACTATAATCACTTTTGATGATGATATTGTGTTATCAAGCAATATTGTTGGTGACTTGTTGTCTTATCATCAACAAAAACCGAAAGCGATTATTGCTGCTCGAGGTCGAGTCATTCGAACCGATGAAGCAGGTGCATTTTTACATTATGGACAGTGGCCTTTATTAAGCAACAAAGAGCCTTTATTAGCACCATTTAGTATTGTGCCAATCGGTTATGGTGGCGTGCTATACCCTAGTGGCAGCCTAGATACCGAAGTTATCAACTCAGATGTATTTCAATCAATTGCGGATAATGCTGATGATATCTGGTTCAAGTGTATGGCTTTACTGAAGGGCTCTGAAACGTTAATTATGCCTCGTAGTTGTTCTGCTAAATACAAAATGATTGAAGGCTCACAGGATTCTGCACTGTACCTCACAACCAATATAGACAATATAAATGTAGAAGTGTTGTCACGAATTATTGAGCACTACCCAACATTATCAGGTTGTTTTAAATCCCCTCGTTTTGATGATGTTGTAGTTGACGCAAGTTATATGCTTGAGTTAGTGAATGCTACAAAGTTATTTGAAAGTCCCTCTCAGGGCTTTAGTTTTTTTAGGGACTCAGCCATTAATGCCGAAAAGTTTGATGTTAAACTGGCATTTGCCTCATGAAAATGGCGAAAAAGTTTAGACCGAAAGGGCCTTTAGCCCTTAAAAATTAGCAGAATATAGAAAAGCATTAGCAAAATAAATGGTAAGAGATTGCGACGGATGTAAAACAACGGAGTCTTGAAAATGTTTAATGCTAGCTAATATCGGATAATTCCGATATCGCTAATTTTAAGGCAAGCAAATCAAAGCCTATTTAAGAGAATGCCGGTCAAGCGTTAATAGCGAGTTAGGTTACAGTGAAATGAGCAGTGACTTTAATACCCACACTATGCAGTTGAATAAGATGAATAAACGAATTGTTATCCACGCAGGGCCAGGTAAAACAGGTACCTCAGCTATTCAACATTGGTTGAATAGCAATTGTGAGGCCCTATCTTCAGCGGGGATATATTACCCTGAGCATGAAATAGATACTAATAATGTCAGCAGTGGTAATTTATACTCGATTTACGACCGCTTAAGCTCGGGTATGCTGGTGTTGAATACGGAGAAAGTCGCGTCTTTAAAGCGTGATTTTATTAATAAGTCTGAAAATATATTACTGCTTTCATCTGAATTCTTCTTCCTCCGAGTCGTTGAGCTTCACAAAGTTTTCCCAGAAGCTGAATTTGTCTTTTACTTAAGAAACCCTCTTGAGTTAATAGAGTCTAATTACAATCAGAGTGTAAAAAGGCAGCAGAACATTGAACCGTTTCGTTTGCCTGAAACAGTCAATTTTAAAGTGTTTTCAGTACTTACGAGTTTATTTGAACACGAGAAAAAAATAAATATTACTATTCAGCCTTACTCAAATAGCCAATTTTTTAAAGGCAACATCATTCAAGATTTACTAAAAGTAGTAGGTGTTGAAACATTGCAGGTTGAGTCAACGCAAGTAAATAGTTCCTATAGTCTTGAAGCTTTAGAATTTAAGAGGAATGCTAATTTTTTCTTGGATAAAAATAATTCGATTGAACTGGACTTGGCTTTGCAAGCCTATCAATTGGGTGAATTTAATTACAGCTTGATGTCGCCAGTCACATTCAGCAAGCATAAACTAGTATTATTAGAGCAAATGGATGTCTTTATTGGGAAATATAATTTATCTCACCTAAGTAACTTTAGAGATGAATTAGCATCGTTAAACCAGAGAGTATTTAAAAAACAAGCAACCAGCTTGAAACAACTTGAGCTAGTTTTATTGCATATAAAGCAAAATCATCCATTGTTATTTAACATTTTAAAACAACAGGTTAGTGGCAATAAGAACTATATCTTGCCTTGTGCTGATTTTTATTCACTTTTCAATGTTGAAACTAACGGACGTAGTTTCGATGAAAAATACAAAGATCATAAGCAGTTAACTAATACGCTGCTTAGTCCTAAAGTGAAAAATAGAGTTGATGTTTGCCGTGAAGTAGGATTGTTTCTTGAGCAACGTGGACATGGTTCGCTTGCCAATGAGTTTTTTGAAACCGCTTATCATATCGACCCTAAACGTCCTCTGATTATTCGTAAAATAAACGCTTATTATCAAGCGATGAGTCGTAAAAAAGACTTGGTAGCTACACCTAAAAGTAGTATTAAGCAAAGAATATCGAGTGCTAAGAAACGCTTTTTTAATAGTAAGTCTTCTAAGACATAAACTTAATATAGTTTCAAAATATCGGTTTCTACAGAAATTGTTAAGGACTTCAGCGTGATGGGAAATGTTAATGTGGTTTAGAAAGATGATTGTCACCGTAGCAAAACTGGCGATGAAGTGTTTGCCCCAAAAGTGGGTTGATATTCTCAAAGACTCCCCATATTTGCTGGCAATGTATACCAAAAATATTCATCATAGTGGTATTTTATATCAGCTGCCTACCGCTGCTGAAGCCCAGAAACAATATGATCAGTATTTAGCCTTTCAGGAAAAGCGCACACAAACAGATGTGACTTTTAATACCGATGTAAATCCTTTAAATATTGTCATTTGTGCTGATAGTCTAGATGAAAAATTATTTAGACGAACTTTAGAAAGTATCAATGACAGCCGCCTTTATGGAAACATCATCGTTTGGTCAAGAGCTGAAATAGCGTCTGTGTTAAGTGATATTTCGAATGGTTTCTCTGAGCTTTCTATTGTTATTGTTAGTGAGTTAAAGCAAACGTTTTTATCTTCTGAATTACTTAACGCTCCCTGTTTTGTGGTTTTTTCTGGTGATGTTATAGCAACATCACTGGCGGATTCTGTAGCAACTCATGTCTTGAAAAACACCAAAGTTGCCTATGTTGATACCGATATTGTGTGGTTAGGTCATCAGCAACGCACTCTGCCTGATTTCAAGCCTGATTGGAACCCTGATTTACAATTGACCAATGGCTATATTCGTTCAGGAGTTTGGCTTAATTCATTGAGGTATTTTGCAAATACCGCCCCCGAGTTAAGTGCTTTTTGTATCGTTAGATTTTTATGTGAACAATATTTAAACCACAGCATTAAAGATGTTTTACATATACCGCAGATATTAGTTTCACGTCCAACAGCTGAACTGAGTATGAATGAAGGAATTGCTTATTTAAGTGACTTACTCAGTGAACATTCAGAGATTGTCGATTCAAAGCAGGCGGTTTTTCATCTTCGCTGGCCATTGAAAAATGAACCCTTGGTTTCACTGATTATTCCTACTCGTAATGGCAAGGTTTTAGTTGAAGCGTGTATTGAATCAATTCTCAGCAAGACTGACTACCCACATTATGAAATTTTGCTGGTAGATAACAATTCAGATGAAGCTGAGAGTTTGCAGTATTTTGAGTTTTTAGCCAAGCACCCTAAAATTACGGTGTTGAAATATCCCGATGAGTTTAATTATTCAGCGATCAATAATTTTGCTGTTAAGCATGCTAAAGGGTCTGTAATTGGCCTAATTAATAACGATATAGAAGTTATTTCGCCGTACTGGTTAACAGATATGCTAGGGCATGTATTAAGAGATGATATTGGCTGTGTGGGGGCTAAATTATTGTATGAGAGTAATCGCATTCAGCATGCTGGTGTTATCTTAGGTTATGGCGGCGGAGCAGGACATGCACATAAGTTTTTCACTAGCACCCATGCTGGCTATATGAATCGCTTAATTGCTTCTCATAATTTCAGCGCTGTCACTGCGGCCTGTTTATTGGTGACTAAATCAGACTTTGAAGCTGTTGATGGTCTCAATGAGCAGCATTTGGCGATTGCTTTTAATGATGTTGATTTTTGCTTAAAGATTCAAGCATTAGGTTTAAGAAATTTATTCTGTGCAGAAGCGTTATTATATCATCATGAGTCAGTCTCCAGAGGTGCTGAAGATACGGTTGAAAAACAGCTTAGATTTAAGCGTGAACTAGATTACTTACAGTGTAATTGGGCTGATGTGATTAAACATGATCCAGCGTATAACCCTAACCTAACTCTAGTTACAGAAAATTTTGTGATAAAGGATTATCAAAAAGAGAGTAAAAAATGAATCGCTTAACTCAATTATTAATGACTAAGCATCGGTCATACTTAGAAAAAAAAGTAATCAAGCATCAATGCAATCTGGATAGTGGGTCAGTATTTCCACAAGTCAATTGGCTTTCTTACCATATTCCTAAAACAGCTGGTACTTCGTTACGATTTTCCCTTGAAAAAGGCTTAGGCGTGGCACGAATACAATATGCTTACCATCATAGTTTTGCTAAAGCCCTTAGTAACGGCGAACCTGTTTGGTGCAATGATAAAACACAAATATTGCATGGTCATTTTGCCTATCATGATAATCATCCGATAATTTATCCCAATGCCCGCAAAATGGTGTGGCTACGTGACCCTTCCCAAAGAGCTTGGTCATTGCTAAATCATTGGCTAAGGGTTAAATCTGGCGCACCATATAAATGGCTTGAGCAGGAGTATTTAACTAATAGCAAATTAGCTTCTGATACTAACTTACTGTTTGAGGAAGTCATTTTAAATAATCGTTTTAAAAATCAATTTGCTGCATATGAAGTTTATTTAAATGGATTGGATAAGACAGACTTTGCCTTTGTTGGTCAGTGTGAAAATTTCAGCGCTGAAATACAGCGTTTAGAAAGAATTTTATCAGTAAAACTCCCAATACTTTCTTTAAATAAAAATCAGTCAAAACATCAACTCAATGATAGCAATCGAATCATTTTTGATAAACATTTTCAAGATGAATGCGAACTTTACCATGATTGGATTTCTTCTTAGGCATGGTTCTTTGTATGTTATGACGAATGGGCTGTAGGTTTTCTCGATTCGAGTTGTGCCTTCAGTCTCAAGTCAGTATCATGTGTCATAATTATTTCATGCTAATGACATTAATGAATAAAAATATAAGAGTGGTATTTGATGGTCAATTTTCCGTCTATGAATGACCAGTTTGTTGTACAATCGTCAAATTCGCTACCTAAAAATGTCTTCTGTGTTTGTGGTATGTCAGTATACAAACAAGATAAATTATCTTGGTTGCAGCAATCAGTTACGAGCATTTTGAGTCAAACTCTCAAACCATGTTTGTATGTCATTGTTATTGATGGGGATGTGGATGATGAAATTTCCCTTTATCTTAATGAAGTAGAACGAAAGAATAATAATGTCGTTTTAGTGCACGGAATTCAAAATCGTGGATTAAGTGCATGCATGAATTTTATAATTGATTGGACTGTACCTTTAGAGCCTAGCTACTTTTTTCGTATGGATTCTGACGATATCAGCGTTCCACACCGGTTCGAAAAGCAAATTAAATTATTAGAAAAACACAAAGATATTGATGTTTTAGGTTCTGCTTTATGGGAAATTGATGCCGAAGGTAAACAATTAGGTGTTCGGTGCTTGCCAACTAAACATACCGTTTTGATTAAAGCGCTTTCAAGGCGATGTCCGATCAATCACCCTACAGTGGTTATGCGCTATGCAATTTTTAATAACGGATTTCGATATTTAGAAAGTATGCGTAATACCGAAGATTACTTTTTTTGGATTACACTAGCCCACGCAGGCTATAAATTCGCTAATCTGCGAGAGCCACTTTTAAACTTTAGGCGTTTAGGTTACTTCTATCAACGTAGAGGTCGTAGCTTGTCATTTAATGAGTTTAAAGCGCGTTTATTAGCGATGAAACTGCTTAAACAGCGAAGTATAAGAAACTATTTATATGCGATTTTGGTGTTCGTATTACGTTTAATGCCAGCGTCGGTCATTCAACTTGCTTATAGAATCGATCGATTCTTATTAAAAACAATGATAGGTCACGATTAAGAATGATTGGTGCAATTATTGTTGTATTTAACCCTGAACATAGCATGGTTGAGCGTTTGCTGACCCGTGTTTATGGTCAAGTTGAACAGGTTATTATTATTGATAATAGCCCTCACGAGAATAGTTTTAATAGTATTATTGAGCATTACGAATATATCCATTTCCCTGATAATGTAGGCATAGCAGCTGCGCATAACCATGGGCTAGCAACGTTGTTAGCATCTGGCTTTGAATATGGACTCTTACTTGATCAAGACAGCCTCATTCCCGAGGATATGGTTTTTAGATTATCAAGCTTGTTAGTGGCTTCAAAAGCCATGACACAAAATATTGCTGCGATTGGGCCTAGTATAAAATGTTCTTTTAATAATCGTAGCATTAGAGCAAAATATCAAAAAGATATATTTGATTATGATGAACTTGTTGGTGCTAATCAAATCATTGCTTCTGGTATGTTAATAGATTTAGGCTATTTAGATGAAATTGGTTATAAAGATGAATCACTGTTTATCGATGGTGTTGATCATGAATGGTGTTGGCGAGCAAGAAGTAAAGGCCTGGTGATCGCTAGGGCTAAAAAAGTAGAAATGGTTCATCGCCTAGGCGATTCCAGAAGTAAGTTCATTGGCGTGACATATAGAGTAGGTTCGCCAATACGCCTATATTATCAATTTCGAAATATTTTAATTTTAATCCGTAGGCCTTACGTTCCTTTTTATTGGAAGGTCAGATGCTTAGGCCTGATGCCTTTTAAGTTTTTATTGAATTCAATTATGCAGAATGATAAAAAAGAGCGCTGCAGCTATATGCTTAAAGGTATTGTTGATGGAGTAAAGGGCAACAAGTATTGCCACGATGAGCACTGGAACCCCAAAAAGGTTGGTTGAATAATTTTTCATATGATATGTGTAAAATGTTGCATGATTGACCGATATTTAAGATAAAGTTCAGTTTTTTTAGTTTAGAATAAGTTTACATAAATCTGTTGATCAATTTTTGATTTTCAGTGCTTGATCGCATTGTCACAGATGACGAAAATCAATTATCATATAGTTTATAAATAGCTTACCAATTTTGAAGTGAATGTATTTAATTTAGGATGTGATATACATGATGGAAGATAAAATGACTCATTTAAGAGCACTCGAAGCAGAATCAATTCAGATTATGCGTGAAGTCGCTGCTGAATTTGATAACCCTGTAATGCTCTACTCAGTAGGTAAAGACTCCTCAGTTTTATTACATCTTGCTCGTAAGGCTTTTTACCCAGGGAAAATCCCATTTCCTTTGATGCATGTTGATACCAACTGGAAATTCAAAGAAATGATCGCTTTTCGTGATCAAATGGCTGAAAAGTATGGTTTTGATTTAATCGTTCACAAAAACCCTCGCGGCATGGAAATGGGTTGCAGCCCTTTTGTTCATGGTAGCGCTAAGCACACCGATATCATGAAAACTGAAGGTCTAAAGCAGGCTTTAGATATGCATGGGTTTGATGCCGCTTTTGGTGGTGCTCGTCGTGATGAAGAAAAGTCACGTGCGAAAGAACGTGTGTATTCATTCCGCGATAGCAAGCATCGATGGGATCCTAAAAACCAACGTCCTGAGTTATGGAATATTTACAACGGTAAAGTGGATAAAGGGGAGAGTATCCGCGTTTTCCCATTATCAAATTGGACTGAATTAGATATCTGGCAATATATTTACCTTGAAGCTATTGAAATTCCATCACTGTATTTAGCGGCCGAAAGACCGGTTTTAGAACGTGATGGTACGTTAATCATGGTTGATGATGAAAGAATGGAGCTTGAAGAAGGCGAAGTTATTCAGCATAAAATGGTACGTTTTAGAACATTAGGCTGTTACCCGCTGACAGGTGCCGTGGAATCTGAAGCACAAACATTACCAGAAATCATTCAAGAAATGCTTCTGTGTACGACATCTGAACGTCAGGGACGTGTTATTGATAATGATTCATCGGGTTCAATGGAAAAGAAAAAAATGGAAGGTTATTTCTAAACATTTTTACAAACCTCATTTTTTGAAGTTCTATAGATACTTCTGACTGTTTGACCCATTACATTAAGAAACATGTTGATTTTATTATAAATATTAAAGTGGCATGTTAGTTAAAGGAATATATGATGTCTAATACATCTTTAATCGCTTCTGATATTGAAGCTTATTTAAAAATTCATGAAAATAAAGATATGCTGCGCATTTTAACCTGTGGCAGTGTTGATGATGGTAAGTCTACCCTAATTGGCCGTTTATTATTTGATAGCAAAATGATTTTTGAAGATCAGATGGCAGCTATTGAAAAAGATTCGAAACGCTTTAATACCACTGATGAGTCATTTGATTTAGCCTTATTAGTTGATGGTTTACAGTCTGAGCGTGAGCAAGGTATTACTATTGATGTTGCTTACCGTTACTTTGCGACAGAGCAACGTAAATTTATTATTGCGGATACACCAGGCCATGAGCAATATACTCGTAATATGGCAACAGGTGCTTCTACTGCGGATTTAGCGATTATTCTGATTGATGCGAGACATGGTGTTCAGGTTCAGACTCGTCGTCATAGCTTTATCTGTTCTCAGCTCGGTATTAAGCATGTCATCATTGCCATTAATAAAATGGACGCTGTTGATTATGATCAAACTGTTTATCAAAACATCAAGAAAGACTATCGAGAGTTTGCTGAAAATCTTCAGTTTGAAGATATTCGTTTTGTACCAATTTCAGCACTAAAAGGCGACAATGTTGTCAATGAAAGTGTAAATATGACTTGGTATCCGGGTTCTACAATGATGAAATTGTTGAATACGGTTTCTGTAGCGAAAGATAAAACTCACGCATTTCGCATGCAAGTGCAATACGTTAATCGTCCAAACCTCGATTTTCGTGGTTTTTGTGGCACGGTTGCATCTGGCGATATTCGTGTTGGTGATACTGTTAAAACCTTACCTTCAGGCAAAGAAAGTAAAGTTAAATCCATTGTGACTTTTGATGGTGAGCTTGAAAAAGCAACTGTTGGCATGGCAATCACCATCACTTTAGAAGATGAAATTGATATTAGCCGAGGTGACATGCTAGTTCGCCCTCATGAACTGCCATTATCAAGTCGCCATTTTCAGGCAGATGTTGTATGGATGACAGAAGAACCACTACATGTTGATCGCGAGTATTTAATCAAAGTGGGTAGCAAATCTGTTTATGGTTATGCTGAAACCGTGAATCATAAAGTGGATGTGAATACTCTTGAAACATTTGATGCGCATCAACTTGAACTCAATGAAATGGGTAGTTGTAACTTTGCTGTGAATGAAGAAGTGCAGTTTGATGCTTATGATATTAATCGTAGCACTGGCGCATTTATCATTATTGATCGCCTCACTAATGTCACTGTTGGTGCTGGTATGGTCAGAAAGGCTATTGAGGGAAAAACAGCAACTACGGACACTAAACATTCTGCATTTGAAATTGAATTTAATGCACTTGTTAGAAAACATTACCCTCACTGGGGCGCAAAAACAATAGGTTAAGCTAGTACAGATAAGCCCCTAGGTTTTATCAGAAAGCTGCAATGCGATTGAAAGCTTGCAGCTTTTTTTGATTTTGTAACACTGAAGTTGGTTTCTATTTATGTCTACAGATGCATACTTAACAATAAGTATTTTCATATTAACGATTTGTGGTTTATTAAAATTTCAAAGTCGTCCAGCAGCCGTTTTTGGTGTAACATTATTATCACTTGTTGCATTGGGGCTAGTCTCTAAAGCGCAATTATTATCGAGTATTGCAAACCCTGGTTTAATCACTTTAATTCTGTTAATCATTTGCTCTTTCGCATTAGAAAAAACTCGATTACTTAGAGTTATAGCCTCAAAAGTGATTGTGGTCGGCTATAAAGCTACATTTATTAGACTTTTTAGTGTTACTACCGCGTGTTCAGCGCTATTGAATAACACCGCTGTAGTGGCCACTCTTTTGTCCCCAATACGCAATAACCCCCATCATTTTGCCAGTAAGTTATTATTACCTTTATCTTATGCTGCTATTCTGGGTGGAACATTGACATTGATTGGTACTTCAACCAATTTGATTGTAAATAGCCTTTTTATGGATGCTGAAGGTCGTTCTTTAGAGTTTTTCTCTTTTACTGCAATCGGATTAATATTAGTCACTTGCTGTGGTGTTGTCTTAGCTATTTGTGTCAGGTTTTTACCGGAAAATGAACAAGTACTTGATGGTAGCAAGGGCTATTTCATTGATGCTAAAATCGTTGATGGTTCAGAGCTTATTGGCCGCTCTGTAGAGGCCAATGGTTTACGTCATTTAGAGTCGTTATTTTTAGTTGAATTAGTAAGGGGTGGTCGCCTAATCTCCCCTGTATCACCAGCGGAAGTTTTGCAACTAAATGACAGGTTGATTTTTAGTGGAGATATCACAAAGTTGGGGCAATTAGGTCAATTTTCAGGCCTGGAAACATTTGCACATAAAAATGATTTAAAAGACTCAAAACTTACTGAAGTTGTAGTGAGGCAGGAAAGTATTCTTGTTAGAAAAACATTAAAGCAAGTGGGCTTTAGAGCATTATTTGATGCGGCCGTTGTTGCCATTCGAAGGGATGGCGAAAATATCTCTGGTAAGCTCGGTGATGTAGAGCTGCAATCGGGTGATTTTTTAGTGCTCTCTGTCGGTGATGATTTTAAGTCTCGCCGTAATTTAAGTAAAAACTTTATTGTACTCAGTGGTGTGGAAACTGAGATACGCCTTAACGGCTGGAAAGCCTGGTTATCTGTCGGTGGCTTTTTAGCTTCAATAGCCCTTGCGGCCCTTGGGGTGATTGATTTACTGGAAGGGTTAGTGATTTTACTGGGGCTGCTTATCTTTAGTCAGTCTATTAATGTGAATGAAGTCATGCGACGTTTACCTGTCGATATTTGGTTAATTGTCGCCTCTGCTATTTTACTTTCCCATGCACTTGTTAACGCTGGTGTGGTCGAGTTAATTGGTGGGTTTGTAAATCAAAGTGTGGGTAAAGAGCATGCCTATTTAGCGTTGATTTTAGTTTATCTTCTTACATGGTTAATGACTGAATTGGTCACCAATAACGCCGCTGCAGCGTTAATGTTTCCCATTGCTTACAGCTTAGCGCTCGGTTTTGGGGTTGATATTTTACCCTTCGTGATGACAGTGGCATTTGCGGCCAGTGGCAGTTTTATTAGTCCTTATGGTTATCAAACTAACTTAATGGTTTTCAATGCAGGGCAATATAAGTTAAAAGACTTTGTTAAAGTCGGTTTACCCGTGAGCATTGTTTACGGCTTAATCGTTACGATTGCAGTGCCAATATTTTTTCCATTTTAGTGGGCACGCTTAAGCAATAAAAACATATTATTTATCAGTATTAAAAGATTGAACAAGGAATTATCATGTCAAATACACCCTACCAAAACGTCGATGTGCTTGGTGAAAAATCAACCGATGTTGTTTGGCACTTAGCAAGCGTTTCTCGGACAGAGCGCATTGAACTGAATGGTCATAAGCCTGCGGTATTATGGTTTACAGGGTTAAGTGGTTCAGGTAAATCTACAGTGGCAAATGCCGTTGATAAAATGCTCCATGATCTTAACTGTAAAACCTATGTACTGGATGGTGATAATGTCCGTCATGGCCTTAATGGAGACTTAAGTTTTACTGATACAGATAGAGTTGAAAATATTCGACGGGTGGGTGAAGTCTCTAAGTTATTTGTTGATGCAGGGCTTATTGTGTCTACCGCTTTCATTTCGCCTTTTCTTGCTGACAGAGAAATGGTGCGTAGTCTGTTAGCGAAGGATGAGTTTATTGAAGTCTTCATCGACACTCCTTTAGCAGTTTGTGAGCAACGCGATCCTAAAGGTTTGTATAAAAAAGCCAGAGCAGGGGAGATTAAGCATTTCACCGGCATTGACTCCGCTTATGATGCACCGACGAAAGCCGAAATTCATGTTAAGACGGCAGAGCAAGACATCGAGCAGTGCGCTTTACAAGTGATTACTTATTTAATGGAACATGGCTACCTAGCCTCAAAATAAGACATAAATATGAACTATGATATTTTTAATGGTGATGCAGATGGCATCATCGCACTATTGCAGTTACGTCTTGCTAACCCGATTGAAAGTACATTAATTACCGGGGTAAAAAGAGACATTCAATTGCTAAGCAGAGTGGCCGCTCAGCCTGGTGATGAGCTTACTGTACTTGATATTTCAATGGAAAAAAATATTGACGCTTTGAAGCCGTTATTAGATTCTGGAGTGAAAGTGTTTTATGCAGACCATCATCGTAGTGGCGCTATACCTGAAAGTGACAATTTATCCGCTCACATTGATTTAGACCCAAATACATGCACTTCTTTGATTGTTGATAAACTATTAAATGGGCAATATCACTATTGGGCCATTGCAGCCGCCTATGGTGATAACTTGATTGCCGCAGCTGATGAATTAAGTTCACTGGCGGGGTTAACAGTTGAGCAAGCCGCTCAACTGAACGAGCTTGGTACTTTAATTAATTATAATGGTTATGGTAGCTGTATCAGTGATTTGCATTTTGAGCCTGCTGAGTTATTTCTAGCACTTAAAGCCTATCCTAACCCGTTTAATGCTATTGCCGATAAGGCCTCACCATTTTATAAATTACAAGTTGCTTATGGTACTGATATGGCTAATGCTCAAGCTGTAAATGCAATGCATGAAAGCAAAAACTTAGCTGTATTTGAACTACCCAATGAAGCTTGGGCAAAGCGTATTAGTGGTGTTTATGGCAACTATTTAGCTAATGAAAAACCTAGTGTAGCTCATGCAGTTTTGACTGATAATGAGGATAATACTTATACTGTGTCTTTACGTGCTCCTTTATTAAATAAGCAAGGCGCGGGTGACATTTGTAGTCAGTTTGCTACAGGTGGTGGCCGCGCGGCTGCAGCGGGTATTAATTCTTTACCAAAAGAGCAATTAGATGATTTTATTACCGCAGTTTCAGAATATTACAACCTCTGATTTATCATGATAGAAGATCAATTAACAGAAGCTTTGAATCGTTGTGCTCATATTTTTATTGATAACAGTAAAAATGTTAGTCAGGAAAATAGTCATAGTGACAACTTTTTCGAATCTATGGTTGTTGAGTTAGAACATACAGGTTTCGACTATCCTATTTGGAATGCTGGTTATTCAAAATTTGAAAGATCGAGAATGGCTGTTTACTGGCTTATTATAGAACCTGTAATTTGTGATGTGGTTCATAATGAATACCATTGCGGTATAGAGTTATATGTACATAACTGTTGTAAGATAGCTGTTTATAAAACCTTTAAAGTTTAATGCCTTTAAAGCCTACAATATAAATTAGGATAAAATATGAAAGTAGTGATTCCTGTAGCAGGATTAGGAACTAGGATGTTACCTGCGACAAAAGCGATACCAAAAGAGATGCTTCCTATTGTAGATAAGCCTCTTATTCAATATATCGTCAACGAGTGTGTTGCTGCTGGAGTAAAAGAAATTGTATTGGTAACTCATGCCAGTAAAAATGCCATTGAAAACCACTTTGATAAATCTTACGAGCTTGAATCAACGCTTGAAAAGCGTGTCAAACGTCAGCTGTTAGAAGAAGTACAGTCTATTTGCCCTAAAGACGTTTCTGTTATTAGCGTTCGTCAAGGTGAGGCTAAAGGCTTAGGGCATGCTGTGTTGTGTGCTAAACCTTGTATCGGTAATGAACCTTTTGCAGTGGTATTGCCTGATGTTATTTTAGATGAATATACAGCAAACCAAAAAACTGAAAATTTAGCTGCGATGATGGCACGTTACCATACCAGTTTTGCTAGTCAGATTATGGTTGCGCCAGTACCAGATAATGAAGTGAACAAATACGGTATTGCAGATTGTAATGGTGAAGAAATCGCCCCAGGTGATTCAGCTAAAATCAAAGCTATGGTTGAAAAGCCTGCCATTGGGACTGCTCCATCAAACTTAGCTGTTGTTGGTCGTTATGTGTTATCTGAAAAAATCTGGAATCTATTAGCTAAAACACCAGCGGGCGCGGGTGACGAAATTCAGTTAACAGATGCGATTGATATGCTAATTGAACAAGATACTGTTGAAGCGTTCAATATGACCGGTAAATCACATGATTGTGGTGACAAACTGGGTTACATGAAAGCCTTTGTTGAATATGGCCTAAGAGATAAAAAACTCGGAAGTGACTTTTTAGCTGAAGTAACAAGTTTGGTTAAGGGTTGTGAGTAATGTCTGTTCTTGTAACTGGTGGTGCAGGTTATATTGGTAGCCATACGATTGTAGAATTACTAAAAATCGGTACAGATGTTGTTGTTATTGATAATTTATCTAATTCAAGTTTAGAAAGTTTATACCGTGTTAAAAGCATTACAGCACAGCAAGTTACTTTCTATGAAGGTGATATTTTAGATAAAGCATTATTGCGAAAAATATTCAGTGACAATGACATTGAAGCAGTTATCCATTTTGCAGGGCTTAAAGCTGTAGGTGAATCTGTTGAACAACCATTAAAGTATTATACCAATAATGTCACTGGTACCATCGTTTTATGTGAAGTCATGGCTGAGTTTGGTATAAAGAATTTGGTATTTAGTTCTTCTGCAACGGTTTATGGTGACCCTGCAAGTTTACCTATTTTAGAGTCTTTCCCGACCTCAGCAACAAACCCTTATGGTCAATCTAAATTAGTCGTTGAGCATGTACTTGCCGATTTACATCATTCAGATCCTAGCTGGAATATCGCATGTCTACGATATTTTAACCCTGTCGGTGCTCATGAGAGTGGTTTGATTGGTGAAGACCCAAATGATATACCGAATAATTTAATGCCATTTATTTCTCAAGTTGCCATAGGTAAAAGAGAAAAGTTAATGGTGTTTGGTGATGATTATGCAACACCAGACGGTACAGGCGTTAGGGATTATATTCATGTTGTTGATTTAGCCGTTGGCCATTTAAAGGCATTAGAGAAGTTAAAAACTAACAGTGGCTTAGTTACCTATAATTTGGGTACAGGCCAAGGTTATAGTGTTTTAGATATGGTCAAAGCTTTTGAAAAAGCTTCTGATAAAGTAATTAATTACGATATCGTAGCTCGTCGACCTGGTGATATAGGTGCTTGTTATGCTGACCCTACAAAAGCCAAAGCAGAGTTAAATTGGACTGCGACACATAATCTTGACGATATGGTTAATAGCAGTTGGAAATGGCAGTCATTGAATCCTAATGGATATAGTGATTAGTGTTTGAAACTGTTTTTCTACTACCGGCTTAATGTTGTTAGTTAATTAAAAAAGGGTTTTGAGAATAGTCTCAAAACCCTTTTTTGTTATTTAATTTTAGTAATCGATTCTTTGGTGCTGAGTGAGCGTAAAGCTAAACATTTAGAGATATTTAACCAAATCCTTCATTTCTCATTAGTGTATCAAATGCATTTCCATCAGTACGTGATGCATTGGCTACATAAGGGGCATATACGTCAAACAATAAGCGAGTATCGCTGTGACCAAGCATTTGAGAGATATACAAGGGATTCTCAAGGGCTGCGATATGAAGTACTGCTGCAGTATGGCGCGTCTCGTAAGCACGCCTGCGTTTTAGGCCAGCTTTGATTAATGTGGGATACCATAAAGCTTTACTGACATAATGTGTATCCAGTGGCGCACCGGATTTTCCGGTAAACACAAAGTCAGAATAGGGGCCATACCCTGACTCACTTGAATCTTTAATGCGTTTAAAGGTTTCATAGATGGTATCGCACATCTTTAAGTCTCGGCGTGATTTAGGCGTTTTTACATCACACACTTCACCATTTACCCAGTTCTGGCGGATACGAATTAAACGGTGTTCAAAATCAATATGCTGCCATTCAAGGCCGTGTATCTCACAGCTGCGTATGCCAGTCCAAAATCGGATAATAAAGTAATCCTTCCACTCTTGTGGCACCTTATCTAAGAACTTACGCACTTCCTCAATCGTCATCGGGTGCGACTCTGCTTTTTCTTCCTTAAGCGCTTTGTAGCGTCTTAACGGGTATTCAAATTTACATTCTTCAGCGGCTAAGCTGATGATTGAGATGACAGGCCAAAGTAAGAAATTGATGCGGCGATTGGATAATTGACGTGTATCACTGTCTTTCATTATTTCCATCAGTTCCTGACGAAAATAATCAATTTGAGACAGGGTGATTTCATTTACCAAGGTATTACCGAATTCGGGGATAAGGTTGTACTGGTCAACCCAAACTGGACACTTTTAGTTGAGAGTTTTCAAACGCTACTGGTGACAGATCACCATTAGCGGAAGAGGGTGTAACAGATTCTGTGTAACTGCAATTTAGTTAATATGCTTCACAATTCTGTCTTCGAACTCAATAATAAATCGGCTCATCGCATTACGCCAGTTTCGGATGGGCATGGTCCATTTTTTACTGGCTTCTTTTATCGCAAGGTAAATCATTTTCTTGGCCGAG